>JBLNAZ010000055.1:0-22182 GCA_050259615.1 Syntrophomonadaceae bacterium
TGTTAAACAAACACAGGTATTCAAATTCCGGACTCCTTTTTTATTCAAATATTTAATACATTTGAAGCGCCTGAAGAATAAAGAATTGATAAAAAGGATTATAGTAACAAAATGATTTTACCCGGCAATATCGGCAGGGATTTCAAGGAGAAGTTGGCGTTAAAATACAGCGCCATCGGACTGTATCGCGATAATAATAAACCGCAGGATGCATTGGAATTGAAAAAGCCCGGACAGGGATGCATAATGCCTTTTATACTTCAAAGTGCAAAAGGCAGGACTTATGCCTTCAGCCAGAACACCATGGGATTTCCTTGTTCTGCTTTTTACTTCGGCTACAGGGACTGGATATTTCCGGGTATAGAATACTTTCTTTCATCAGGACCTTTTCCGGGAAGAGAATGTGAGAAGTTTGTAAAAACTCCGGAACTTACAAAGAAGTACCTTGAAGACTTAAGGATGGACGAGAAATCTGAAGGATATACAATATTAAAGCCTCTTGAGAATTTTACTGAAAATGAAGTGCCTGAAGTTGTAATCTTCTTTGCAAATGCAGACCAGATAAGCGCGCTCGTTTTTCTTGCCTACTATGATGCCCCTGAAAAAACAGACCGTGTTGTTACAAGGTTTGCCTCTGCATGTGCCTCAACGGTTATGATGCCGCTCCAGTATGGTTTGAAGAATGAGGATAAAGCTGTCTGGGGAATGCACGACATTTCGGCGCGCGCAAGGCTGCCGAAGGATCTTATGACATTTTCTCTGCCTTTTAACTTCCTAAAAAAGATCTATGAGAACCTGAATGAAACATTCCTTACAACTCACCAGTGGGAAGTAATTCGTCAGAGAATAATAAAAGAGGATGTGCAGGAAGGATAATACCACTGTCATTAAATATAAATCCGGCAGGCGGTTTTTGTGTCCGGAAATAATAAAGCCCAAAATCCAGAGATTTGGGCTTTTCGTTAAATGCTATTTGATGGTAAACTTCTTGTCAGTTATTTACTGTTTCCATCTCTGCAATGAATTGCTTTTGTGCTGTGTACCGCCTGGTGAGCCATTTTCTTACTGGTACGTCGTATAGTTTAAAGCTGCCATAAGCAATTACAACTGCTGAAACTAACAGGAGTATTCCAGCCGGCCAGGCATTTTTTAACGGAACATTATTATCAATGGCCCATGCCGTGAAAATATATATCAGGGGATAGTGAGTAATGTAAATGGGATAAGATATGTCCCCGAAAAAACTGCAGGCCTTTGACATATACTTACCTTTAATTTCTCCGCTTGCGCCCATATAGACAATCAAAGGAAAGATGACAATAATGGATAATGAATCATAGATTCCGTTCATCCACAGGTTTTCACTTCCCCCTACTCTTGGAAACGAAAGAACTAATACTACCATTAAGCTGCACCAGATAAATGCATGTTTAATCCGCCCTGGCCTTGCAACTCTGGATAGAAGTAGTCCGGCAAAAAACGGATAAAGCAGGCGTGTCAGGCCGATTCTAAATTGCGCCGGTTCAATGGACCATCCGCCAATTACGTCGCCATTGGGACTTGTAACAGCAAGTTGCATGGTTGCACATGCGGCCACAATTACAAGGAAAGTAAGTACCCTGTTTGAGAACTTCCTGATGAAAAGGGCATAGAGGACATTTGCCGCATATTCAAAGAAAAGCGACCACGCCGGCCCGTTAAGCGGATGCATTTCACCCCAGCCCCTGATATCCATTGATGCTGGTACAGGAAGCAGTGTAAATCCTATGAACATTACAAGCAGCATTTCCCACAATGGTACTCCGCTGATTCCGGGAAAAAGTATTGGAGAGGCGCTGAAATAAAACCCTATTGCCCCGATAATCATTCCGACAATTATCATCGGGTGAAGTCTTATCAGCCGGCGCTTAAAGAAGTCTCTTAAGGTCATTTTATTCCATCTGTCGTCGTAAGCATAACCTATAACAAAACCGGAGAGGACAAAGAAAAAATCCACAGCAAGATATCCGTGGTTAATTATCTGCTTCAGGTGATTGCCACCGGAAAATGTTTCAAAAATATGAAAGATTACAACCATTATTGCGGCTATTCCCCTCAGTCCGTCAAGTATCTGGTAATGGCTTTTGGAATCTGAGAAAGCAGTGTTTTTTGCATTTGAAGAATTCATGAGCTTTTTGGGATTTTTGAGTAAAAGACAATTAAAGAAGAATTGGTAATTCCTGCTTCAAAAATAAGGGAAAATAAAGATATAGCAATGGCATCAGGATTCTAAGTATAATTTTTCAATTTGCACAGGCTGCATCTCTTTTTACTTCTTTGGATGGTCTTTCAGAATAGACTTTACCATTTTCCCGAATTCCTTGTCCTTCCTGCGTTTTTCCACATAGGACATCTGATTAAAACTGGATTCCTTCATCAGCTTAATATAGCTGTTATAGCGCTCCTGGCTCAGTTTTCCGTTTTCAACAGCTTCAAGTAAAGCACAGCCTTCTTCCTTAATATGAGTGCAGTCCCTGAACCGGCATTGCTTAGTCAGTGCGGCAGCATCTGAAAAGCTTTCATCAATTGCATGTTCCTCGCTTATTATTCCAAGCTCTCTCATCCCGGGTGTATCTATAAGCATAGCCCCGTTATCAAGAAAGATCAGTTCACGGCGCGTTGTTGTATGGCGGCCTCTCTGGTCACTATTCCGGACCGGTTGTGTTTCGAATACCTGGCTATGGATAAGATTATTAAGAAGGGTGGTCTTTCCAACTCCGGAGGACCCCACGAGGCAATATGTTTTACCGGCTGTAAAGAGCTCTCTTACTTTTTCAAGCTCATGATCATTCTGATTGCTGAAAGCAATAACCTTCAGGTCGGGAAAAAGGTTGTGAATTTCTGCTATTTTGTTTTCAATTTCTTCTTTACTAAGAAGATCGCTTTTACTTAAAAGCAGAAGCGGTTCAATATTCCCCTCTATTATCATAACTAAATAACGTTCGAGGCGCCTTATATTATAATCCCCGCCAAGTGCCTGGACAACCATTGCAGTATTTATATTAGAAGCAATAAGCTGGAAGTCAACTTTCTTTCCGGGCATTTTTCTCTTCAGAACAGACTTTCTGGGCAGGAGGTCGTGAATAACTGCAAAACTATTGTCATTAAATATCTGGGCATATACAAAGTCGCCTGTTGTGGGGTAATCGAGCGGAGAATCGGCATCGAATAGAAATTTACCCGTCAGCTCGGCGAATATTTCATTTCCGCTGGTTGTAATGATGCAGCTGTTCTTATTTACTGCAATTACTCTTGCAATGCTGAACTGATTAAATTTTTCAGGATCTGTTTTCTCTTTGAAAAATTCGTCGAAGCCAAGTTGTTCTAAATTCATTTTGTATTTACTCCCTGCAGTTATATGGCAGTTTATTATTGTGCCCGGCAGAACAATTACAAAATAATAAAACGTACAGATAAAAAGAAATGAATTGCCTGTCTGAATCTTAATGTTCAGGGGTGATTACCGCTTCAGGATCCTGGTCGGATGGCTTAGTTTAAAGTCTGTGCTCTCAACGGCCTTGGCTGGATTCAGAACTCCGGCAAGCTTCCCTTTGTAGCCCTTTGTATAGCTTCTGACCCTTGCATCAAATTGAATTTTATCGCCTGCTTTTAGATTCAGCTTCTCAAAACCTTTTGTCAGATTGAACCACAGGTGATCCGTAATAAACTTGCCGGAAATATCATGGATGCCTTTAAGCAGAACCGTTTCTTCTGTTCCTTTGTAACCGCTTTTTACACCAAGGCGGACGAACTCCCCATAAAATGTCTGGCGTTCACCGTCAATGGCTTTTAATCTGCCTCTCATATCCTCTCAGCTTCAAAATGTTTAATTTGTTTTGCACAAAATAAAGTATACCTGTTACAAAGATAGAAATATCTTTAGTCAAAATTTGAAATTTATTCAGATTCAAGGAATTAACCCTGTTTCTCTGCTTCGGGCTTTTTATTAAGTCCCGAAAGACAGGAAATAGACGGATATATTGAAAATATAGCGGGCATTTCGGATGGATTTATACATTGGATTTATGTTAAAGTAATCGTACATTTAAGAACCGGAAATAAACCGGAATAAGTCATATTTATAAAAGGGTTCTATTGTGAGTACAAAGTTATTTGTCGGTTCGTTACCTTGGTCAATTAATGACCAGTCTTTACAGGAAACATTTGAGAAATACGGAACGGTTGTTTCTTCAAAAGTTATAATGGACCGTGAGACCGGAAGGTCAAAAGGATTTGCTTTCGTTGAAATGGAAAGTTCTGACGAAGCAAAAGATGCAATTCTTGCATTAAACAATTCGGAATTAAATGGAAGAAATATTGTAGTTAATGAAGCGAAAGCACGTAACTAAGTATTTGTGTTAATTTTATTTCGTAAAGCGCTTTTTTAAGGCGCTTTTTTTTTGCTTTTAGGGCAGAAAAAAAGCGGGGTGTACCTTATGGCACACCTCGCTATTGAATTTTGTAATCTAAGCTTTGCAGTTCCGGGGGCTCCGGTACCTTAAGCTCCTTTCGGAATTAAAGTGCATGAACACCCGGGCTTTCAGCTCTTTTCTAGCCTATTTACCTGCAAGCATTTTACTGTCTTTTACACCAAATCTGTTTGCAGAATGCCTGTCGGCATCTTCACTCAGCTTAAATCTGCTTACAAGTTCCTGAAGGTTTACAGTAAGCCTGTTCAAATCTTCAGCTGCCCTGGCAATCTGTTCAGTTCCCGATTCTGACTGCTGCGTTACCGAGGAAATGCCATCTATGTTCTTTGAAATCTCCTCTGCCGCGCTTGACTCTTCCTCGCTTGCAGCGGCTACCTGGCTGACAATGTCTGAAACATTCTGATTTACTTCAAGTATTTTGTTAAGTGATAAAGCTACATCTTCTGTGAGTTTCATGCCTTCTTCAACTGCAGCACCGGCTTCATTCATTGATTTGTCAGCTTCCTTGGCTTCATTCTGAATTGCTTTAATCGTGTCGGCAATTTCCTTTGTCGCCTTGGTCGTGCGCTCGGCAAGTTTGCGTACCTCATCGGCAACCACAGCAAAGCCTCTGCCCTGTTCGCCGGCACGTGCAGCCTCAATTGCTGCATTAAGTGCAAGAAGGTTTGTCTGGTCTGCAATGTCGTCAATTACCTGTGCTATCTCGCCGATCTGATCTGTCTTTCTGGCAAGTGAAGTGATCTTATCGCCGGTAACTTTTGTAGACTCGACTATTCTCAGCATACCTTTTTTGGTATGTTCAACTTTCTTTGCTCCTTCTTTTGCATTGTCGCTTGCAAGGCGCGAATTCTCAGCTGCTTTTGCTGAATATTCTGTGCTTTCAAGTATGGTCTTTGTCATTTGTTCAACTGCTCCAGCAACGTCGTTTGTCTGCTGCGACTGCTCGTGGGCTCCCGCTGCCATCTGTTCGCTGGAACTGGAAATTTCACTTGCGGCACTGGCTGTTGCCGAAATAGCCTCATTGACATCCATGAGTATATTGCTTAATGAACCGGCCACAGAATTAATGCTATTCTTAATCAGCTGGTGATCTCCGTTATAAGTACTGTGAATTCTTACTGTAAGATCTCCTGTTGCCATCTTCTCAAGAGCATCAACTCCTTCCTTTATTGGCAGAATTACTGCGTCGAGTGTGTCATTCATACCCTGGACTATTTCCCTGTAACCGCCATTGTATGCCTTGGCATTCCCTCGTTCAGATAATCTCCCCTCCGAGGCCGATTTTGTAAGCGAAGCCACTTCGTTTATAAGAGAACGCAATGTTTCAATTACCTTATTCATACTCTTGGAGAGAATATCGTTATCTGATTTTACAGTGGCTGCCGTTTGGAGATTACCGTCTGAGATAAGTCCTGCAACATTACTCTGTTCCTTTATTGAATCTACAATCGATACGAATGATCTTTCAAGCATTCCGATCTCATCTTTGCGGTCCAGTTCAATTGTTACAGCAACATCTCCAACTGAGAGTTTGTCTGCAATTGTCTTAAGAGACCGGATTGGATTATATATCACTCTGGTAAAGAAAACCTGCATGCTCCCAAGTCCAAGCAGGAATATTACAAGGCTGATTAAAAAGGATGTTATTCTGCTTGAATCAACAGATGAGAGGATCTCGGATTTACTTAAGCCAATGACGACGCTGCCGATGGCTTCATTATTCGAGCGGATTGTGTAGATTTCAAGCTGTATATCATCATCTGAATACGAGAGTGACTTCTGTGAAATCATCTCACCTACTTTTGAGGAATATTTTGTGTATTTGCTATCGTTGAAAGAAGCGAATTTAGATCCGTCTTTCTTTAATACCATTGCAAATTCAACATCACTCATCTCCTTGAAGGCCTCAAGAAGAGTAGATACTGAAGATGACTCATCAAAGAGCAAACCAGCCGCAGAAGTTTTGGCTACCATTTTTGCCATCACCTGGGCTTTAGCTTTCTGAGACAGGTTCATTTCAGATTTCTGATTCAAAGGGAAATAAAAGAAGAGGAAAACCCCTACCATGAAGAAACTGATCCCCATGATCAAGCCAAACTTCTGCCTTATGCCCATAGAATTAATGTTTTTCATGTTCTTTATCCGTCAGTATTTTTACTTACAAATTGCACTTTCTCTTTTTTTTATAATTGCAAAACCTGTTTCGGCACGAAACAGGTTGTATAGAAATGTCAGAAGAAATCGTTTAATCAATATTCCAAATCCTTTACTGGATCACCCTGGCAATCTGCAGCAGGTCGGCCGAGACTTCCTGGCCTTCGGCTTTGAGCTGCCCCATATTAATTATAATCTTTGGCTTTCCACCCTCTATACCTATGCCTATGGCAGCCTTTCCATCATTCACATATGATGCAACTCCTGTAATTGAAAGTACCCCTTTTTGTGCCGATTGCTGCTTTGTAGATCCAACGCCAGGCATTAAATAGATCACCGATGCTCCGGAGGGAACCTGATTGCCTTTTACTGATCTTGCATTTACTCCGGCTGCCTTGAAATCTGAAACTATTGCATCGCCCGATCCGTCTCCTGCCAGTACCACAACTTCTATGTTCCCTTTGCTCCTTAGTGTCTTGTCAAATGCAAAGATCTTCTTGAATAGTGCAGCCTGCAGGTTCCCGGGTACAGACATATCCTGTGCAAAAATGTTCGATGCCGCAGCAATAATAAAACATGCAACAAACAGAATTACTTTCCTTTTTTGAAAAGGTATATTTTTCATCTTAACGCTTCCTGCTTAAATTTATATGTTGATTGATGAATTCTTTTAATATTAAATAGTTGGATCTGTTATATTCAATCTAATCCCGGAAAATACTTCTCCGGGATTAGTGCATTGCATGAATTAGAATATGGAATATTTAACACCTGCAAAGAATGAGCGGCCCGGGCCTCCGGGAACAGAAGATATTGCATTCGCGCTTACATCAGGATTCTGGATATTCTGGTTGAAAATATTTTCAGCATCAACGGAAAATTCAAGTACACCGAATGAAAGAATATACGCGGCATTTGTAATATTCTGCGCTGTTAAACCTCCGCGTTCACTCCAGTATCTTTCTGAAAGCCCTATACTCTGCTGCTCTGTGATTTTGTAACGGAGACCTGCATTGAAAGTTACTGCGGGAACAAACTGTGCGAGAATGTCATTTGAATATATTTTATTTCCCTGTGCATTATATGCGGCGTTTGAGAAAAGGAGGAATTTCCCGAATGATCTCTGATAGTCAACTTCAAGCCCATAACGTGTAAAACCATCTACGTTCATGTATTCGGGCTGGGCTGCGCCAGGCAGGGTAACACGTGAAATGGTATTTTTTGTGGAAATCAAATATCCATTTATTGTGAGTATTTGTGACGTGGTTGATGTAGTATAAGCAAAGTCGACAGATCTTATTACCTCGGCTTTCAGATTACGGTTTCCTGCTATTACAAACGGAATTATTAAATCCTGCTGGGAAAGCACGGGTGAATTAAATCCTTCTGAGAAAAGTAACTTAAAGGATTGTGAATCGTCGATATTGTAAATCAATCCGGCACGGGGCGAAATATGCGATCCCGCCAGCTGATTTTTTACAAATCTTGCACCCGCAACAGCCCTGATTTTTCCAAATGTAATATCCAACTGTAAAAATGAAGATAACTCAGTTACTGAAGTAACGTTTGACTGTAAGGCAAGAAGTTTGTCGGAAGCGTCTGTCTTCTGATATTGACCTGCTTTTCTGTATTCATCTTCCACGCCAAAAAGCAATCCTGCGGTTTCTGTAACCGGATAAGTTGCTGTAAAACCAAAACGTGCTCTGTAGTTGTTGGAATACGGATTGATGTATTGCTGTTTTCCGAGAGATGAAGTGACAATATTAGCTGAATTTTTTGTGGCCAGAAAGTTGTCAATGTCGAAGTTAAGGAAAAACGGGTTGTAATCGCTATAAAAGTTCAGATCTGCCTGCGAAATTTTCTGTGTATAATCTGCATGAAGTAAAAATCCCTGATAAGTTAAACGGTTAGTCTGGAAGATCAGCGGAGCCCCGCCAAGACCATTGGTTGTCTGCTTAAAGACGTGTCCAAGAATATTCAGGTTATTAAATTTTGCTCCTGCGGAAAAATCATAGAACTCTTCTTTCTTTCTCTCTATGCCGCTTTTGGGAAAGGGAATTGTATCCTTGCCTGAAACTTCTTTTCCAACGGTAAATGGGAATATTAAATTTGTTTTTGGATACAGAGCTTCATATCCTTTTCCCATTGTCTGTACTGATGCACCCGCATAATAATATCCATTTTCTGTTTTATGCGAATAGTTTGCACCAGCATTTAATAATCCAAGACTTCCGCCTGTCATACTGACGTTGGCCTGATCTACATCTTTCTTAAAGATAACATTTATAACACCTGCCGTAGCATCGGTTCCATAAATTACAGAGCCGGGTCCGCGGATTATTTCAACCCTGTCTATCAGCTCTGCAGGCATACTGAGTATTGGCATATCTCCATGCGAAGACATCCAATATGGCACTCCTTCAACAAGGAATAAAACCTTCTGGTTAAAGGTTTCAGACATGCCGCGGATCATTAAAGAAACCGATCCTACGGGAGCATCCTGCACCAGTACACCCGGAACATGTGCAAGAGCATCTCTTAATGTCCTGATTCCAAAAGATTTCATTTCGCTTATCTTGAAGGAAGAAACAATTGCAGGCGTATTGGAAATGGATTCCTGCTTTTTTGAGGCTACTGAGACGTCAACTGTCAGCAGATCCTCAAGTGACATCTCTGCGTAATTCTTCTTATTCTCTTCCTCCTGCGCGTAATATTTGCAAGTCGGCATTATTGAAAGAAAAGCCAATAAGGCAATTATCAGTTTTGGAAACGAAAGATTATTAAATGATTTCCTGTTTTTCACAGTTTTAGTTCTAAAGATACCTGACATATTATTTCCCCATTTTTGTTAAATGATAATTTTGGTACTCAAATGATTTATTTGTAAAAATAATAGGATCAAGGTATTCTAGCGCCTGAATGTGAGGCGGATTTGATGGTCGATGGTAAGCTATCGCCTGGAATATTGGTGGAATAACTTATCTTTAAATTCCCTAACTTGAATAAACATGGGACAGTGGAAGAAATCGTCTATCAATAGGTGAACTAAATTCAAATTCGAAACCATCCTGATTAACTAATACCGCTTTTTAACTCATTGCAAATACTGCTCAGAAATCGATTATTGGTACAAGCATTGGACATGGAATCTTTGATTAAAATATTGCTTTTTTTCTGATTAACTGCATATCTAATCGGTTTTATGTATATAGTCGAAAAATAGAGTAAAAAGTTAAGCAATTTTAAATTTTTGTGGAAGTAAAATGTTTACAAGAAGTAAAATGCCCGCAATCAGAACAGTTCATCCGAACTTGTTCCAGGGCTTTTCGTTTACTTCAATTGTATTGCCAGTTGCTGTAGGGATGGTTCTTGCAGGATATTCAAAAAAATAGGTGCCCCTTTTCTTTTTTAAGTGCGGAGGGACGGGGAATCTCCGCTGGTAAAATAATTCCTTTAATCAGCATGCTCCTGCATCTTTAAAGAAGACAGTAACCAGGCGGTCATGCAAAAATAAAAGCATAAGATAATAAGGCAGAAGACTATGAATGTCAGAAATCACTTCTTTTGGATAACCTGTTGAATATGATAATCCTCTGTTTACAAGAATGATGGAATTGTAAATGAAAAGGTACTGCCCTGGCTCACTTGGCTTTCAACCCTGATTGTACCGTTATGTTTTTCAATCATTTCCTTGCACAGCAGCAGGCCTAAGCCGGTTCCTTCTTCATTTGCCGTACCCTTTCTGCTTACGTCCTTATCGATCTTAAATAGCTTATCAAGCGTATCATTTTCCATTCCAATGCCAGTATCGGTAACCGAAAACTCTGTGAAGCCGTTTAATTTCCTGGCCTCCAGTGTAATCCTTCCCCCGGGATTTGTGAACTTTATTGAATTAGCCGCAAGGTTTCTTATTATAGCAGACAGCATATTTTTGTCCGCTTTAATAAAGATCGAATTATCTATTACATAATTAAACTCAATATTCTTATTCCTTGCGGTTTGTTTTACCAGTGAAATTGTCGGGTATAGTTCAACCAGGAGATTAAAATCTTCCAGATTAATAACCATCTGTCCGGTTTGTATTCTTGACCAGTCGAGCAGGTTTTCAAGAAGCTTATAGGAGCTGCGGCTCAGCTCTTCAATACTGCTTATAAAAGATATTTTTTCTTCTTCAGTGAGCGTTGTGTATTCAGATGATAAAATCTGTGAGCAGCCGATTAAGCCCTGAAAGGGGCTTTTCAGGTCGTGTGCAATAATTGAAAAAAACTTGTCCTTGGTTGCATTCAGTTCAACAAGCTCGAGGTTAATTTTTATTGTTTCTTCCTGTGCACGTTTGCGCTCAGTGCAGTCGCGTTCGACAAAGAGGATGCTTGCAGGATTACCGTCTGGATGAGGCAGAACAGTATAATTGAGCTCAATATAAAACCGGCTGCCATCTTTTTTTACTGCCAGGTATTCCCTGATTTTATGATCGCTTTGTCCTGCTATCAGCTTACGCATATTATCAGCCAGCCTGACGCGGTCCGAGGGGTCAATAAAATCAAAAGCAGGCCTCCCGGTAAGTTTATCTTTTTCTTCTATTGAATAGCCGTACATCTGAATTAATTTGTCGGACATAAACTGCATCTTTCCATCCATGGAAATAATTCCTATTCCATCGGGCGAAGCTGAAATAATGGCCTCCAGCTTCTGGCTGCTCAGCAGGAGAGCTTCTTCATCCTGTTTGCGTTTGGTAATATCGCGTTCGACATACAAAATGCTTTGAGGCTTACCATCCGAATCATACAATACTCTGGTATTTACATCAATATTAAATCGGCTTTTATCTTTTCTTAGGGCCAGATATTCTGTGATCTCATCACCCTTTTCACCGGCCAGCAGTCTTTGTGTATTGTCAATCAGTAATTCGTGGTCTGAAGGATCAATATAATCAAAAATTGAACTCCCCAGGAATTCTTCCATCCCTTCTACAGGATATCCGTGCATTGCAACCAGTTTTTCTGAAATAAGCTGTATTTTCCCGTCGGGCGATATCATGCCGATACCATCGGGGGAGGCTGCAATAACGGCTTCCCATTTGCGGTTACTTTGCTGCAGGGCTTCTTCGGCCATTTTGCTTTCGGTTATGTCGGTCAGAAAGTTCAGCGTAGCCGGAAAGCCTTCCCATTCAATAAGCACCGAATTGGAATAAGCCCAGCGGGTGCTTCCATCTTTTTTCAGCAGACGGAAGACATAATAGTTAGGGACAGCTTCGCCGCGCAGTCTTTTTTCATGATTCTCTTTAATTTTTGCGCGGTCTTCCGGATGAATGGAAGTTATAAACGGAGCATTCTCAAGCTCCTCTTTCGAATAACCGGTCATAGTTTCAGTCATCGGGTTGGCCAGGCGCAGCAACCCTCCCTGAATAACTGCAATGGCCTCATTAGCGCTGTCAATAAGCAGACGGTACTTCTGTTCGCTTTTCCTCAGTTCCTGCTCAGCTTTTCTATGGCCGGCGATCTCCCTGGCAAGTTCTTCATTTGCATTTTGAAGCTTAGCGTTTGCTTCGGAAATCTGAAGGGTGCGTTCGGCAACAACTTTTTCAAGGGCATCATTGCGTTCAACGAGTTCCTTGAGCGGATAGACTTCTCCTTCACGAACGAGGTAATAAGGAATTGAAATACTGCTATGGGATATTTTCCAGTCTGATCCTTCCTTGCAGAAGATTAGCACCAGGCGTGCTGTTTCGCGTGAAAGAATATGATCCTTAATGGGCAGGTGTATGGTAAAAAATCCGGTTGTAACTGCAACGGTATCGGAGAGAAACTGAACTGCCAGATCCTTAACATCAATATGTATCGTTTCCTTTACCTGTGCAAAATCCTGGCGCGTAATGGCCACCCATTCCTCTTTATCCTTGACCAGGAAATCTCCGCCGCCTGTAAAGCCTGAAAAATTCTCGCTGAAGTGAGTGGTAAGACTGTCATCGCGGGTTGAATACATTTTAATGTAATTCTCAAAAAGCAGCCGTACGTTCTGCCCGTCGGGCATTATAAGCTCACTTCCCTGGGATTCTGAGACTACAGGAACCTTTACACCGGAAGCCTGAGGCATGCCCCGCTCTCTGCACTCTTTTTCATACATTGCTTTCAAATCTGCATACTGCTGCTTTAGCGCAGCCAGTTCTTGCGAAAGTGCCTCTTTGGTTTTATTCATATTTCTCTTAAATCTTTTGCCGCAATTCTGAATCTATTTTTTTATACCTGACGCCATCCGGAAAACTATGCCCTGGCATTCAGTGAACTGACCCGATTAACGTGACAATGATAAGCTAGTTTTTCCATATAAGCAAGCATATTGGATTTCCGGCAATTGTTTCAATATCGCATAAGTCTTGAGAAGATAAAATGGCAGGAGGCAGAGGGGACGAGAGATTAGAGCATCAGTTTCTTAATTCCTCTCATCCCCGGCCTGAATTACTTACTTTACCGGGCTCATCTCCAGTTTATTATTCCTGACGCTGATATTATATAGCTTATTATTTATGGTAAAGTTCTTCAGAGTTAATGAAGTGATATTTTTTGGCAGCATGGGCTGAAATTCCTGAATAAACCCTTTATCAGTCAGCCTTAAGCCGGTGTAGCCAAAAATCACCTGCTGCAGGAATGCCCCCGCACCTGTCAGAAAATTAACAGACTGATTCGTATGAGTCTCTGCCAGCACATTAAACGGAGGCCTCAGATAACCTTTATATGTTTTTTCAATTGTATAGTTGAAAAGACTGTCATTGCCCAGTTCGGCCGCAATGATGGGAAGGAAATTGCTTCCCATATTGGCCCCGGGACCAATCTGATCCAATCCCTTAACAGCATTCAAAAGATCATTCCTTTTTACATTTTGCGGCATATTTATCTGAAGCGGATAGCTTAAAAGCGGCGCTACACTTGTCCAGAATCCAGCATCTTCTTTGGTACCCTCGGGGGCATTTTCGTAGATAGGATGTGTCTGCGTCTTTTCGTCCAGAGGAATAAACATTTTTTCTGCTATCTTTTCCCATTCAGGGTTTTTATCAGTATTAAGCAGATAAGCTGCATTTACAGCTATCTCCAGATTTAGTTTTGCAACAGAGTTGGTATAGGTTTCATTATTTACATTCTGCATGCCCTCGCTTACTGAAACAAGTTTCCCGATCTCGTAGCGGTCCTTTTCTTTATTATAGTTAACGCGGCTTACCCAGAAATCAGCAGTAGCCGAAATAACCTTCCAGCCGAAGGCTTTTAACCAATTGGCATCCTTTGTTGCCAGGTAATACTGCCATTGGGCAAGTGCTACATCCCCGACTATATGATTTTCCTTTACTGCATTTTGAATGGCAAAATAGGGAGTTGTCTCGGCTCCGGTTTCATCCGACTCCCAGGGATACATCGCCCCTTTATAATTGTTCTTCTTTGCATTTTCCAGTGCGGCCGGAAGCGCATTTACTCTGAACATAACAAGAGACTTTGCCATACCGGGATGCATTACCAGAAGCGGCGGGAACATATAAGTGTCTGCATCCCAGAATATATGCCCGTAATAGCCCGATGTTGCAAGCCCCATCGGCCCGATGCTGAAGCCTGTATTTCCCATTACACTTGAAAGCAGATAATAGATCATTGAGTGAATCAATTTTTGAAAATTCCTGTCGCCTTCACAAATAATATCTGTGTTCCACAGATTATTCATGGCAGAATTATTCTCATTGAGAAGTCCACTGAAGCCTGCATCTTTTGCCTTATTGCAAATATCCAATACCATTTTCTGGATATCTGCCTTTTCATCCCTGTCAGATTCAACGGAAACGAATTTGTAAAAAGTGTACTTTTGCCCCTTTTCAGCCTTAAATCTGATTTCAACAGAGGCCGAATTTTCCCCCTTCTGGGAAATTATAACAGGGGAGGGGAGCTTGTCAAAAGAAACTTCTGCCGCAATAGCTACCCTGGTATCTTTCCCGTCACTTTGCGAGAGAATCTGCATGTTCCCGCTGGTTTTATCATTCGCAGAGGCTGCACTCAGGACTTTCATATATCCCGGATACCAGAAAGGCGGCCAGGTTCCCTCAACCACAGGAGCTATGTTTGTCAGTTTTGCAAGTGCTGCTCTCTTAGGCTCTTGTCTTTGCTTTAATGGAAAAACAAGCCTTACGCTTCCTGAAAAGTCAGGGGTTATTTCTAATTTTATGAGGGCAAGATTTTTCTGGCTTCTTGAAATTAAACTTACAATATCAACTTCTGTTTTCTTCTTGCCGGAATTCCAGGTATACCTGGTCTCAAGTGTTCCGTTAAACATATTAAGTGTCTGCGTGTAATCTGAAAACTGGGATGAATCGTTTGCTGTATCATTCAGCCATTTTGTTCCGTTATAATAATCAATCTCATTCCAGGAAGGGATGCATGCAATTCTGGGTATATCATCTTTGCCATGGTCGTATACTTTAACCATAAATGATTCTGCCTGCTGTGTTCCAAGTCTTGTTGAAGAGAGGCTGAAATAGCCGTTCCCGATATAGGTCGGGAAATAAGGCTGAAAGTGCCTGGCCTGAAGGAGAAAACTTTCATCCTGTGCTACTGCTGCAGTGCCTGAGAAAATTATCATAAAAAGAAGAAATCTAAAAGGTTTCATATTCCTGCCCTCACTTATATTTTTCCGGGTTGTATACAATATAATATCTGAACAGATGAAGCAGAAAAAGAGGTGCTCTGCCTCATCTGTTCATAAAATACCTTAGAACTGATAACTTAGTGAAGCAGTCAGTCTTCTTGGCAGAATCGGTCTTGCAACAAAATAATAAGACGAAACGCCCGGTGTCCTTGGGTTACCTTCCTCGAGTCCCTTGGACTGATAAACATTCAGTAAATCAACCGATAGAACCAGGCCCTGATTGGTAAGTGCATATGCTATTCCGGCATTCATATAATTATAAGAATGAAGCGTAAAGTACTCCTGGTAGGTAGTGTACTTGCCTGTTGCCTGGTCATAGATTGCATTTACAAGAGTTCTTGCGCCAACATAATGGAAGTCTGCATAAGCAGTAAATCCTAACATAGAATAAGTTGCAGAGACATTTGCCACCCATTTAGGTATTCCGCCTGCAGTAAGAGCTGCACCGCCGGAAGACTCGACGTTCTTTGCCTGTGTGTAAGTGCCTACAGCCAGGAAGTTAAGACCTGTAATTGGCTGCACGGAGAGTTCTATTTCAGCGCCGTAAGCCCTGTTATCCGGGTTGCCTCTGATAACCCATACGCCCAAGCCTGTCTTGGGATCTAATTCAAAGCCCTGGCTAACGATATTGGTAAGTTCCTCCCAGAATCCATTGACCGTAAAAGCATATAGCGGGTCAGAGAGCTTAATACCCCCTTCATAAGATACAAGTCTTCTGTTCCCAAAGAGGTCTATTTGCTGCTGGGCTGAGGCATCAAGGAATTCATCGAGTGCGGGCATTTTATATGCACGGTTTGCCTGGGCATAAATGGCAACCTGGTCTGTAAGTCCGAAATTAAGCCCTATTGATCCTGCCCAGTCCCTGATTGTACGGTTGAAATGCCTGAAGCTGTAATTTCCCCACTGCTCATTATTATAAGTGGTAGCGGGGTTATTGTCCAGGTCAACTGTCGATTGATTCTCTGCATCCTGGACATAACTATCCGCCTCGCCTCTCACACCCAGGTCAAGGCGTAGCCTTGGGATCAGTTCAAATGAGCCTCCGATCATTCCAGAATAAATTGTGGTAGTACCGGTTCCATTTCGGTAGAGCGAAACATAATTCCTGAAGCCATTAGAAGTTGCAAATACCGGTGCCCCGCCGCCGGTCGAAAGAGCCATGTCAACCAGTCTTGGGTTGTCTCTTACATCCATCAGTATGTCCGAGAAATACCACCTGTTGGTCTGTGTATAATTTGCAACATAGAGCCCAATAGAAATAGTATGTTTCTTTTCGAATGTCTTCACAATCTGAAGCTGGTCCTGGAAAGCCGAAAGGGGTTTTTGAACAGAAACCAGCTGGCTGGGGGATAAAAATGCCAGGCCATTATTGGCTGAAAGGTCAAAAGGAAGCTTTTGCCCGGCTGCATTTAGATAATTTGTATAAAAAAAGCTTGCTGCAGTTCCGGCCGGAAGTTTAAGACCCGTCACATAGTCGGCAATGCTCGTGGGCTGGCCGGTAAATATTCCATTCCAGCCCTGTGCATCCTGCATATACTGGGCCATGTTCCTTATGGTCAAACCTTCAGCGAAATTAAAACTTACGTCACCCGTAAGCCAGTAAGCCTGGGTTATAAGGCCATCCTCAAGCGGATATTTCAAATCGCCTGAAGGAGTTGGAACAATCAGGTTATTCGCTTCATCTGTGTTCATAGCTCCATAGTCTGAAAATCCGGGGACATATTGCGGATCGTCCGGATTCTGGAAAGGAAGCGGAAGAATAAACTGGTTCCTGTCACTAATGACCTTAAAGCTGCCCCTGACGTAACCGTTATCCAAAAGTTTGGTCAGGCTTCCTTTAATCTGTCCTCCCTTTATGGCAGGAAATCCCGGGTATCTTACACCGTTGTCATACCTGTAGAATCCGCCAAGGTTAAACCTTACATCATTACTCAGCGGGCCATTGACATTGAAGTCATACCGTGCAAGACCCTTTGTTCCACCTGTTGCCTTTACAATACCATTAAAGGTGGGTCCTCCGGTCTTGTTTATAAAATTGATAATTGCACCCGGCGTATTGGATCCAAAGAGTGCAGATGAACCTCCGCGGACAACTTCAATGCCCTGTATGTTTTCATCGGGCCTGAATAAATTATCTGCATTCATAAAGAAGGTGTGCATGGTGGGAAATACCGGAAGCCCGTCTTCCATAAACATTACATACTCAACTCCTAAAATACCGCGTACGGTAATGTTTTCATTTACCTCACCGCCTGAACTTTCGACTCGTGTAAAGCCTGGAACATAGCGTAACGCTTCCGTAGTGCTTCTGGGATTAGCCTGCGCAAGTTCCTTTGGAGTAATTGTACTGATTGCAACTGAGGATTCAAGTTTAGATATTGGAGAAATAGTACCGGTTACAACAACTTCCTGCAGATTAAGTACATCTGCAGAGAGAGAAAAATCATGAGTTGCTGTCGCTCCGCCGGTGACTGTTAATGATGCGGTCACAGTTTTGTAGCCGATAGCACTTGCTCTTAATTGATATGTTCCTTCAGGAACATTTCTTATTGTGTACCTCCCCTGTGCATCAGATGCTGCACCCATAGGGGTATTTACCAGTGCAACTGTAGCATATGGAACCGGAGTCCCATCACTTTGTGTAACTGTTCCTTTTACTGTGCCGGTTGTTTGTGCCAGGTTAGTCGCAAGGAATGTTGTCAGAATTAAAACAATAATGAGCCATATTGAATTAATTAAGTATTTGAAGCTAAAAGTAGAATTCTGCATGCTTGCCTCCTTCAAATTAACACGTTTAGATTATTGCCAGAATTATTTCCCTGCATTTGAATAAATATTTTCCCGCCCTTGATTTCATTAAATTTGCTAAGCAATGAGGCTGCAATTCCATTGGAAAAATGATTATTTGACAGATATTAATTTTTCCTGCTTACTGAAGTAATTCTATACCTGAAGGTAATCCCGGTATGTTTTGGATGAGAAAATCCGTCTGACTTTAAGAAGGCTTCAATTAAAAGTTTCTTCTGCTCCCGAACCGGAATTTCGATTATCCATTTACCCGAGACACCGAAATACCGAAAGAGAATTAACTAAACTGCTTGAAACAGAGAACCATCACCAATATTATGGTAAACCACGATCCTTTTTTTTAACTCACTCCTTTTTGTCCCTATTTAAATAATTTATGTTTGATGTTACTTTACTCATAAGCTATCCTAATTTTATTCAATTTCAAGGATTTTAAAAGGTACTATCGGGAAAAATTTCATAAAATTATAATCTACCCGTTTGCATATTGATCCTCAAATGGTCAAAATAAGAAAGGCTGTTTCCGAAACAACATGGGTTATCTGGCGGTACGTCTGGCCGTAGAGGTATTAAAATTATTTCAATAGTACAAGCTTCTTCGAATCCCTGAACTGACCGGTCTGGAGTGTGTAGATGTATATTCCGCTTGGCAGGGAAGAGGCGTTGAAATTAATGGTGTAGGTGCCTGCCTGTTTGTATTCATGAACAAGAGTTGATATTTCCTCCCCCAGCATGTCATAGACCGTCAGCCTGACATTCTGTCCTTCAGGAATTGAATAGCTGATTGTTGTTGCCGGGTTAAACGGATTTGGATAATTCTGTGAAAGAGCATATGTCATAGGAATCTTTTCCTCTTTCATTACACCCGTTGGAGTATTTGAAATAATACCAATCATTACGTGTTTAATAAATGTATTGCCGCTGCCTTTTCCAATTACCCTGAAGTCACTCATACCGCTTCCGCGATTGCCAAAATATGCATCTGTCAAATAGAAAGTGTGAAGTTTCCACTGGTTTGTACCCTGAATCATGGCATCACCAGCTGCAGCAGCCAAATAGTTTGTCTTTGCATCATAGTTTAATCCAATGCCGCCAGAACTTGTTGTATCATAATATTCAACTGTAAGGAACATCTTATCTGCGGGAAGTCCATTTGCCTTGCCCTTGTACATTGCAGTATCATTTAATGCATGATAGAAGTAGCGGTAATTGCCATTTTCAAAAACCCGGTTCCTGTGGCATTTCTTTCCGCCGACAGTTACAGTCTGGATCTCATTATTATAATAAGCTTCGATCTTATACTCTGCTGAATCACCTCTTGAGATCCAGTAATCAGCTACGCCAATTTTAATCTGATTAAGGATCAGGTTATTATTATCAGAATTAATTCTGAAATCAGCGCCGCCGTTTTCAGAATTGTTAAATTTAGCGTCCTTGATTTCAAAGGTTGCAGTTTTCCATCTGCCTGTACCGGTTAAGCTGACCCATTCGCCATCCTGGTAAGCAGATGCCGTTCCATCGTACTGAATTCTGAACTTGCCGGCTGATGGTTCATCGAAGTATTCAACTGATAAGAAAAGGTGCGGGTGATTGCCATTTCTGATGAGAGTATCATCTACTGCAAAATATGCACAACCGCCTGAAAGGGTTACGCAGCCCTTTTCATCTTTTTCAACAGGAGTAACTGCGCCGTCACCTTCGTTATTAACTTGTCTGATAAACTGCTGGAAATTCCCCGGGCCTAAATCAATTATGATTCCAGTACCAGCAATCGGACTTGGATCCAGGCTCAAAGTACCCCAGCTTTCGTCATCATCGTTCGGGGCACCGAAAGCTAATCTTCCGCCGAATGAGCCAATACCATCATTATCATTTATAACATAACCGAATAATGGATTGAAGTTATCCTGGTCGCCTGCTGCGCCCGGCTTCAATGTAAAACCGTCTTTAATTAAGCTGAGCGGAATAGATGCCTCAAGTATATATCCCCCGGCAGCTGTTTTTACTACTCTCCTAACTGCAGATGGCAGTGCTTCACCTGCCTGAGAAGTTTCATGTTTCCACAGGCCGGGGTCAGTGTCCAATGCCGGAATAAATAAGAAGTTCTCGCCTTTCTGATAAGCTGAATCATCTTTTATTGCCACAGGTTTGCCATTTAATATTGTATGGGAAGCGTCCAGATATAATCCGATGCCGTCTTTACCTTCCCATGAATCACCTTTGACATTTACAACGTTATCTTTAATGGCTCCGCTTAAATAAAGGTTAACTTCATCCCAGAGTACTTTTACTTCACCGGAGAGATCATTATAGTCCCAGAGTCCTTCTTTGCCAGGATCATTAGCATTCGGTTCACCGGCTTCAACAATTGGTACGTTTTTCGGATCCAGTGACCAGGTGCGGTAATATTCATCTGTTCTTGTGCCATCCGGGTTTGTAACATATTCTAACCTGCTGCCTGATTGCTGCCACGCCCAGTCTTTGAGGTCACCGTCAATTACAGGAGCATCTAAAGTTCTATAGCTGCTGAACGAAGGTGCATCTGGCAACGCGGGTAATGGAGCCTTGTCTAATATTCCAACCATAATTCTGTTAACCGGAGTTCCTGCAAGCCTCATATGAAGACGCATATCGGTTGGTCCGCTTTGCCTGTCCTGGAACCAGGCATCATTAATTTCAAAAGTCACTGTTCTCCAGCAGTTAGAGCCTTTGCCTGCTAGAAAAGGCGTGGTCTTAAATATACTGCTGCGTGAATCATACTGAAGGCGCATCGTTTGAGCAGCATTATTATCAAAATACTGAACAGAAACAAAGATGTTAGGGTGATTACCGCCATAAATCAATGAATCGTTAACATTCAGATAAAGGTAATTATCCTCTTTTATTGTCTGGATTGCCTCTTCACCATCAGCTTTAACAATTATTGTTCTGCTGTCTCCTCCGCCTCTTTCGGTCTGGTTTATTCCCAGGGAATCATTAACCGTACCCCATTCAAAGTAGTAATCAACCGGTACAACACTTAAAGCATTGATGTGCATTTTACCGGATGCGGCAACCAGCCTGAAGTCAGCCTGATTTGCCTGTCGGTGCCCGAAATAACAGCTGTCAAGATAGAAACCGTATGATTTCCACTGATTTGTTCCCGTAGTTTTAATTGTAGTGCCAAATTCTTTATTTGCTTCGTCAATGGCATCATAGACCAGTTTTATTTCAATGCCTGGTTCATCGTAGTATTCAACATTTATAATGAAGAACTTACCGGCAGACAGCTGATAAAAGTAATTTTTGTCCAGCTGGAAGAACATGGATGTCTTAATATTTTCCGCGCAGTACTCAGATCCGACATTGGCAGTCTTTATTTCACCCTCCATGCCAGCAGTGTTGCCAACGAGCTTTATATAACGCCCGGTCTCTGTTTTTCCCAGGTTAATGGATATACCCTGGGCAAAAACTTCAGGAGCCGGTAATACCAGTTGAGAGAGTAAAATGGCGAATAAAAAATAAGCGGGACTTATGAAACTAAATAATAACCGAAAGATATTCATTTCGAATTATTCCTCCATTCCCCTTTAAGTTTCAGGGAGTTATTTAGCTGCAGGGAAAAATATAAGAATTCCGGAGTTGTCTATATTTGATATTTGAACCCTGATTATATTAGCTAAATTATGCATTAATGTAAAGAATTCATTTCTTCTTTGGAGGCCCATGGAAATTAAGGCGGGAGTATTAAAAAAAGGAGAGGGAAGAGAAGAATTATCATGACAGGGCAGAAAAAAGCCCGAAGTCAACCGATTTCGGGCTTAAATATAAGTGCGGAGTGACAGGGAAGTCCTCTGCCAATTTTCAGCTGCCTACTTCAAAAGAATAATTTTCTTTGCTGCCCTGAAATGCTCCTTACCGTTTAATGAACTGGCCTCTACAGAATAGAAGTATATTCCCGATGAAATCCTTCCGTCAGTCTCATAGCCGACAATGCTGGATAAGGAATCCTTCGGATCACGCCCGAATATCTCGCCATCCTTTAAGCCCGTATTATTAAATATCCAGTGCTGTGTATTATGAGCCGAAAATC
>JBLNAZ010000056.1:0-66791 GCA_050259615.1 Syntrophomonadaceae bacterium
ATCATTTCAGATGATGATTTGGCTAAACAAAAAGACAGGATTATGGCTGAAAAAGACGAATATCAAATTAAGGTGAATGAACTGAATCAGCAGATTACTTTTATAAATAGTAATTCAACACCCGATGATTATATTCAAGCAGTAGCTTCGAAAGTTCAAGAAATTAAAAATACTACAGATTTTGAGTTCAAGAAAAGATTTATTAAGGCTTGGGTGAAGTATATTCACATAGATTACTTAGACGAAATAAAAGAACATGTTATAGAAATAACATTAAAATATCCTCTGTTTTTTGACAAATCAGATACA
This sequence comes from Syntrophomonadaceae bacterium, assembly GCA_050259615.1. GTDB lineage: Bacteria > Bacteroidota > Ignavibacteria > Ignavibacteriales > SURF-24 > JAAXKN01. The sequence continues at coordinate 310 of JBLNAZ010000056.1, forward strand.
AAAACAATACTCTCAAGTGGTGTCGATATTGATGATTTATTCTCCCCAGAAGGGGAGGATAATTCACTATATATTGCGAACACGTCGTTACCTCGGGTTCAACAATTTCCGAATGCGGGAGAGTGTTACTAGACAGCGGAGCATTAAAGGTTTATGCCGTTTCGGCAGGGCTGGCTTTATAGAAAATAAGTGAAGCATGTAATAAATACTGCGGCGGCTGTTAAATAAAAAAGGCTGCTCTCACTTGTGAGGGCAGCCTTTTTTATTTTCTCTTTATTTAGTAATTACATCTTATCCGGGGCCGTGACGCCGAGGACTTTAAGGCCATTTCTTATGACCGTCTGTGTGGCCACGCAAAGGGCAATTCTTGCCTCGGCCAGTTTCTTTTCAGAACCGATAATTCTGCACTGTGTATAGAACCTGTGGAACAGTGCGGCCAACTCCTCAAGGTAAGCTGTGATCCTGTGCGATTCAAAATTCTCCGCGCTGTAGAGCATCTCTTCGCTGAAATGATGCAGCTTTTTAAGCAGGTTCTGTTCTTCTTCTGTAGCAAGGAGATTCAGATTCTCAACTGATGAGTGAAGGTCCTCGCCTTTTGTCATCCTGAAGATTGAGGATATTCTGGCATGCGCATACTGGAGATAGAAAACAGGGTTTTCATCCGACTGCGTCTTAGCAAGCTCCAGATCAAAGTTCAGGTGGCTCGAAATGCCTCGCATGTTGAAGAAGTATCTTACCACGTCTGAACCCACTTCGTCAATAAGTTCGTCCAGCGTTATGAAGTTAGCCTTTCGTGTGGACATCTTGACAACTTCGCCCTTCTGCATAATAGTTACAAACTGGTGTATAAGCACTTTAACCTTATTTGTGTCGTAACCCAGGGCTCTAAGGCCGGCCATTACATCCGGATAGGTGGCGTTGTGATCACTTCCGAAGATGTCTATCATAAGATCGTAGCCGCGGTCGAACTTGGCAGCATGATAAGCAATATCGGGCAGACGGTAAGTGGGCTCTCCCGTTGATTTTACAATTACCTTATCCATCTCGTTGCCAAGCTCAGTCAGCTTAAGCCACGTAGCCCCGTCTTTTACGTAGGAAAGATTTCTTTCAGCAAAAATGCTTAAGAGCTCTTTTATCTTTCCGCTTTCATAAAGACTGTTTTCGTTGAAGTAATTCTGAAATTTAATGTTCAGCCTGGAAAGCGTATTTTCAATATCCTTGAAGATCTCACGTTCGGCAGTTTCCCTGAATATGCCGTCACCGGGAACATCGGTGAGCGTATCGCCATACTGGTCAAATAATCCTTTTGCTATATCCTTAATGTATTCTCCCTGATAATGGTCTTCAGGAAATTCAGTTCCTTTTCCCGTGAGCTCCATGTAGCGGTATTTTACGGATTCGCCAAGAACCCTCATCTGACGGCCTGCGTTATTAAAATAATATTCGCGGTCTACATTATAGCCAACCCATTCAAGCATATTGGCAATGGTATCGCCGTATACTGCATTTCTGCCGTGGCCTACTGTAAGGGGCCCCGTCGGGTTAGCAGAAACAAATTCCACCATTGCTTTTCTGCCTGCAAATTTCTCTGAGCGTCCGAAGGAGTCTTTTTGATCAACAACTTCCTTTACAATTTTTGCAACATATTCAGGTGAAAAGTAGAAATTCAAAAATCCTGGTCCCGCAATCTCAATATTCAGGATTATATTTTTATCATATACCAGGTTCAAAATGATTTCGCCGGCAATATCCTTTGGATTCCTTTTCAGCTTTTTGGTAAGAAGCATTGCAATGTTTGTAGAAAAATCTCCGTGCTTGGCTAAAGCAGGAACGTTTAATATAAGTTCTGTATCCTTTAAGTAATCTAATTTTTCAGAGGTGAGCCTGAAGGCTTCCAAAAGGTACTTTTTCAATTAATATCTCCCATAGTTAAGCAGATAAGATAAAGATGTGTAATAAAACAAGAACAAAGCTTAAACTCTCCTGTGAGTTTAAGCTTTGTCTTCAACAAGAAGCATAGGGGCATCTCCCCACAATTTTTCAAGATTATAGTAGCTTCTTGACTCATTTTTGAATATATGCACGATTACGTCAAAGTAGTCCAGCAGCACCCAGTTAAGGGCAGTAAGGCCCTCTTTATGATAACATTTGAACCCCTGCTTGCTGAGCTCCTTATCGACTTCATCAGCAATTGCTTTAACCTGTGTGTCGGAGTCTGCAGAGCAGATGACAAAATAATCGGCAATTGAAGACAGGTTACGCAGGTCAAGAATCTTAACGTCGTGCCCTTTTTTGTTAAATATCAGATCCGAAATTTTTAATGCAAAATCTTTGGCTTCCAAATAGTTTTCCTCACTTTAATGGTTTTAATTGATTATAGTCCCTTCCAATGACAATGGAAACATCCACAAAATATTCATTGTTTATCTGTTGAATTACGTTTTCTGCCTTAATGCCCAGAGTTTCAGCAATTTTCTTTGCATTAGCCATATTGCCCGTTCTGTCTATTACGAGCGTCTTGTCCATATCAAAAGAGCTATAATTGCTTACATTTACTACGTCGACCTTATTGTTTCGAAGGAAGTCCGTGAACCTGTCGGCCACTCCTCCAATGCCGCAGCCGTTTAGCACCTCTGCCTGAATTATTAATGAAGGGGTTTGTGACTTAGCTGCAACTTCAGCCGAAGAGTCTGAATGCATCATCTTGGCAACAATAGCGTAAGCCATATAGAGTATGATGGCGCCCAGGAGAAATATGACAACATTCAGAAATATGTTTGCGGTCGATTTTTTAACATCAGTATTCTTAACCGACTTATTAGTTTTCTTTTCGAGCATTTTATAAGTATAGTTTAATATAAAAAAAATAACCGGATACAAATGAAATATCCGGTTATTAAAAAGAAGTTAACAAAATTTTTATCTTCCGTATAACCAGTTATTGTCCATAAGGCTTCTGTCAAACATTCCGCCGTTATAATATCCTCCGTAAGGTGAATAATAGAGCATCGGATTATTGCTGTACGAGACGTTTATCATAAAATTCTCGCTTGGGCGGAAGTTCAGCTGCGCGCGGCTTATATAAATTCCGTTTATCTGGTCTGTTATCTGTTTGTTGAATGAGCTGTAAGGCGTATGGACCAGACTGGCATCGAGCTGTACGTTCAAATTATCAGAAAACTTATAAGCCATGCTGTTAGTATAAACTCCCATTGCCAGGCCATTGCCGCCGAAAGCTGAATAAGACAGGTTATAGGAATGGTGCATCGTGAAATTATTAGGGTTAAAGAAGCCCAAAACCAGGCTGGGTGTTTCATTCTTAATCATTCCATCATGTACACTGGGCTGCCTGTCAAGCTGATCTCGGAACTGCCCGAACGCAAAGCCTGAACAAAGTAACAGAATCATAAGTGCTTTTTTCATAATAACACCTTTAATTTTCTAAGGCATTTTAACTAAAAGATGAAAAAAAATCAATCTTTTTACATTTGTATAAATATTATACATGCAGTTTCGTAAAAAGATCCTTTTTTTTACACTATTTTTGGCGAACGCCCTTTTTTACACCTGCTCTAAAGTAACCGGACTAACCTTTTTAATTTTATTCTGCTTATCTACCAGAACGATCCTTGGGGCGTGATGTTTCGCTTCCTCCTCAGTCATCTGAGAATAGGTGATGATTATCACTTCATCCCCTACGGCTCCGAGGCGTGCTGCAGCTCCGTTAAGGCATATTATGCCGCTGCCAGGTTCGCCTTCAAGAGTATAAGTCTCAAATCTGGCCCCATTATTAACGTTGACAACCTGCACCTTTTCATAAACTAAAATATCGGCGGCTTCCATGAGGTCTTTATCAATCGTAATGCTCCCTTCATAGTAAAGCTCGCTCATCGTGACAGTTGCACGATGTATTTTAGATTTAAACATTTCTCTCATTGCGTCTTTCGAATAATTATTATTTCAACAGGTGTAAAATAATAATTTTATTATCATTCTACCAGTACAATATTTGTATGGAATGGCTCTGCAAAGGCAAAAACCGCCAAATTATGCATTTTTCAACAGGTGAAAAATCAATAATTATAAATACTTTTTGTTAAACTTACCGGTTCTCCCGATTTATTAAAGCGTATCTCCTCAACCAGGTTGCCCTTGTCGTCGTATTTATAAGAAAATTTATAATAAAGCGTATTACTGGCCCCGTAATTGGCTGCTTCAATTTTCCTGCCTTCTTTGTCGTATTTGTACGTAAAACGCTGTTCTTTCTTGCCTTTTGAATTATACCAGTTCTCCTCAACAATATTGTCTCTGTTGTCGTAAATATAGACGTAGGTCTTGTCCACGTCCCCGTTTGCCTTGTAGGAAATTGTCTTGACCTTTCTGCCTTCTTTATCGTACAAATATTCGAAACGCCTGTCGACGTGTCCGGCGCTGTCGTACTTGATGGTTTCAATCCTGCTGCCCTTAGAGTCGTATGCGTATTTATATCTTTCGCTGATTTTACCATCCGGGGAATAGACAATAGTTTCCGTCTGATTCCCATCATTATCATAAATAACCGAGGAAACTTTCTGTCCCGAGGGTGAGGGGTTTCCTGAGTCATAATTGTACATCCAGTTTTCGACGGATTTAAGCCTTGCAGTTTTGGCCGGGGGAATTTTTATTTCAGGGGCGTTTTCCTTTACGCGGGGTTCTTCCTTTCTGACCGTTTTACTGCCTGAAGAACAGCCGTTAAGTATAATGCTTAAGATAAATGCCGGGACGAGGAATAATCTAAAAAATTTCATATCGTTTCTGCTGCCTCTTTTTATCGAAAATGGCTTACCCCTCCGTAAATGGAGGGGTAAACCCGTAATACTATTATTTATCAAATCGGCCGTTCAATTTAAAGTCAATTACTAAGGTGTATTTTGACCTTTTTGCCGAACTGATGTGTCAGGACTTCAGCCTGGCAATAATTTCTACTTCTACGGCAGCATTAAGAGGAAGTTCATTGACGCCGACGGCGCTGCGGACGTGCTTGCCCTGTTCTCCGAATATATTTACAAAGAACTCTGAAGCTCCGTTGGCTATTTTAGGCTGATCTGTAAAGCCGGGCGCACTGTTGATGAATGCCGTAACTTTAACAATCCGTTCTATGTTATCCAGGCTTCCTGCAACAGATTTAACAACACTCAGACAGTTAAGTGCACAGAGCTCCGCTGCTTTTTTGCCCTCTTCTTCTGTCAGATCTTTACCAAGTTTCCCCTTGAATTTCAGTTCACCTGAAGCAGAAGGGAGCTGTCCGGCAGTATAGACGAGGTTTCCATCCTTAAGAGCGGGAATATATGCGGCAAGCGGTTTCGGGGCTTCGGGCACCGTATAGCCCAATTCTTTAATCTTTTCTTCAATCATTTTTCACCTGTATTATTTTAAGATTTAAGTAATATTAAAATTATTGTAAATACAAGATAAATACAAGAGTTCAAAGTGCGAAGTTCAAAGTTCGACGTTTTTGGCGTGCCCGTCTTTGAGCGGGGTTGAAAATGTCGGGGAAAATAGTTTAAATTCTAAGGGCATTTTTTCTTTTCATGCTTAAACAGTCCCTGTCGCCTTAACAGCCTGTTTTATCTTGCTTTGCTTGGGCAATTTAATTAAAATGTATTAAGTTGAAATTGTACAGTAATATTCCCGGGGTTTTATGAAAAATGTACTGTTTTTTTTGTCTTTGTTCCTCCTTTCTTTCTATTCATCTTCCCGGGCTCAGGATGAGTCCGCATCCGGAGATTCAATTGAGGTCTTTCTGATAGATTCCTATATTACTCCGGAGGTGCCTCATAAATTCAGGCTGACATTTTACACCAGCGACAGCTGCAAATCGCGTCTGGTAATTCAGGGTAAATACGAGTTTATTGTATCCAAAGATTACGTAGAGGAGCACAAGGCTGAAATTGACCTTACGGACCTGAAATTCGATTCTACGGACATACCATTTGTAATCTACGTTGAAGGGAAGAATGGCAAAACGAATGCAAGCGAGGGCTTTGAAGTTGCCTATCCGGTCTTTAACCAGTCAGAAGAAGTAAAACAAGGTGGATCGAGTCTTGTTATGATGTGCTGTTTCGGAGGCGTAATATTCGGTCTTCCGGCACCGGGATACGTAAGCTGGGGAGGTAAAAGCTACTTTAGTCTTACGAAGGAAATACCGCTTGTATCCCTGCAAACGAGCAGCTATAAGTATCCCGTAGGTTATTTTTCCGTGGAATATTCCTACATTTTCCAGCTTAAACAGGAGGATAGAAATTTTCTGCGCTTCGGATATAAGCACCTGTTCCAGGTTCCATATTTGGAATATGTTTCACCGGGACTGAACGGGTTCAGCAACCTGGGCGGCTTTAATGGAATAAGCCCTGAGATTTCGGTTGGTCTTTTCAAGCTTTATGATATATTTACTTTTTATACAAAATACCGGTATAACTTCAAACCGGGGCAGGCGGGAAGCGATTTCCACGAAATAATGTTAGGCTTATATTCGGGATTCTTCACATTTCACCTGAACATATAATATGCCTGCTTTTATGAAGCCTGGAAATTATGAAGGGAAATATTGAGGAACCTTGATATACGGTTATCTAAAAATATTATTATGTCTATTTTTTACTTTCAGCACAGTTGAAGTTTCTGCTCAATGGGGCAACCTTAAAGGAAGGGTAACAGAAGGCGGTCAGGGCATCCCGGGTATAACAGTTATGCTGCAGGGAACAGACTACGGAGCACAAACAGCTTCAGACGGCACGTACGAAATTAAGTCGATTCCTGAAGGTACATATAATGTAAGATTCAGCGCAATCGGTTATGAAACCGTTCTTAAGGAAGTAACTGTTAAAAAGGGCATCCAGACACTCAACCTCGAAATGAAATCCACAGTAATTGTTACCGATGAGGTCAAGGTAGTAGGCGAAAGAAGACAAAGCCAGGAAGACCCTCGCGTGAGCGTTTTTAACCTTAGACCTGAGAAGGCACGCATACAGCCCGGTGCCGTTCAGGATGTCTTAAGAACTCTGCAGTCGCTGCCGGGAGTGCTCGCCCCGAATGATTTTACTTCCCAGCTGGTGATCCGCGGATCGGGACCCGATCAGAATCTTATCATTATGGACGATGTGGAAGTATTTAATCCCTACCGACTCTATGGCGTAATCAGCATGTTTAACCCCGAAGCTGTTGCAGACGTAAGTCTTATAACAGGAGGTTTTCCTGCCAAGTACGGTGACAGGCTTTCTGCGGTTCTGGACGTAACTAACCGTGAAGGCCCAAGAAATATAGGTTTTCAGGGAAATATCAATGCCAGCATTGTGGATGCCAACCTGGTGCTGGAAGGGAAAAACCCGCTTAATGTCCCGGGCAGCTGGATTGTAAATTCAAGAAGAACTTATTACGATCTGATAATCGAGCCCTTTGTTAAAAAGGCAGGTCTGGTGGAAGAGAATACCTCCTTTCCAAACTTTTATGATTTTCAGGGCAAGCTTGCACTGGGGCCTTTCGGTGGGCACAGATTTCTTCTTAACGGAATTATTTCAAGAGACGGGGTAAACGTTGTAAGCGGTAAAAGCAGGAAAACCCCGGACAGCCTGAGCGTGCAGGATGTAAGCCGGAATGATCTGGCTTCGTTTTCATGGCATTATTCACCGTCAAAAAGACTGCTGAACAAATTTATTGTGTCGTGGTATAAAAACAGCGGCGACTCACAGCTGGAAGCTGCATTTCTGGATCCTTCCTTAAACAGGGATAAATTCAAGGATGCAGTTCCTGACACTGTTTCTTCTTATCTTCTGGGATTAGGCGTAACTTCATCTTTCTTTTTCAGAAAATATTCATACGACGATAAGCTTACATACTTCTGGGGTAATAACCAGCTTGAAGCCGGCGTAGGAGTAGACCAGATGAGAACCACCATAAATTTTAACTTCACTATTTCCCCCGAGCTCAGAGCCTTTATTGCTTCAAACGCTGGTTCCAGATCCATTCCGTCAGACATTAAAGATATCAGGGATTACTACCGCTACAGGGCTTATCTGCAGAATAATTTCAGGGTTTCTGAAGGCCTGTATCTGGAGCCCGGCCTGAGAATGGATTATTACCAGATTCTTCAAAAACCATATCTAGCTCCAAGAATTTCTCTTTCTTATGCTTTGAACGACATCACTACTTTAAGAGCCGTATGGGGCGTTTTTTATCAGTCCCCTGGCTATGAAAAGCTGCGTGACCAGAATATGCTGCTGGACTTCAGTCCCCGGTATACGCACAGTCTTAGGGCTGAACGGGCAATTCATTACGTCTTAAGCCTTGAAAGGTGGGTGAGCGAGGAATGGAGGGCCAAAGTTGAAGGCTACTATAAAAGGTTTAATAATCTTATTGTTCCTGAAAAAGTTGAGGGACTAAATTTCTATACGGAACCCGTGCCGGGGAAAAACCCCGAAAATCCGGATGCATGGACAAGACCGGTCTATGTCCGCAGCGACTCAGTTTCACAGATCCCGGTTAATAATTCAGACGGGGAAGCCTATGGCTTTGAGATTCTTCTGGAGAAAAGAAACATTGCAGGAATCAACGTCCTTTCGGGCTGGCTTTCATATGCACTGGCTTTTGCAAACAGGTATGAAGACGCCGTAACAATCCCTTTCAGATACGACCAGAGGCATACAGTAAACGTTGTGCTTAGCTATGAGGTAAGCAGGAGTTTTAATATAGGTCTGCGCTGGCAGTTCGGATCGGGATTCCCGTATACGGAACCTTTAGGTATTAAGCCCAGAATAATTCTGATTGATACAAATGGGGATGGAAAACCCGACAGTCCTGAAATCGCTACAAGAATGACGGGTGCAAATTCCAGATCCCGCGTAATTTACGACGTGAACTACGGAATAAATGCCGACAGGTATAACGCCCGGAAACCCGATTATCACAGGCTGGACTTAAGGTTTACGTGGCTTACGGATTTCTGGAATCTGGACTGGTCGTTTTATCTGGACGTGATTAATGTTTACAACCGTCATAATGTTGTAGGCTACAGCTACTTTATAAATGACGACCTCACGCTCGGAAAAAGGGTTAATACGATGTTTCCCATAATTCCTACTTTCGGCTTCAGCGTGAAATTCTGATAAATAGTTCGGGGATTTTCTCCGGATCTAACCGAAAGACTGTCGGCGGACTTAGGACCCGGCGAAGCCGGAAACGGGAACTATTTTTGTCACTTATTTTTTATAACAATTATTATTCCGTAAACTGATATATTTGTAAGATGAATTCGGAATCTTTTGATTTAATATCTAAAAAGGTAGTTTTTAGGAAATGACTTTATCCGTCAGCGAAATTACACGCCTCATAAAGGAGGATCTGGAAGATAATTTTTCCTCCATTAGTATTGAAGGCGAAATCTCCAACCTTAAAAAGCACGTCTCAGGCCACTGGTATTTCAATCTAAAGGATAGTAATGCCATGATATGCTGCACAATGTGGAAGGGGTTTAATAATTATGTCTTCTTTACGCCCGAGGACGGCATGAAGGTGCTTGCAAACGGGCGCATAACAGTTTATCCTCCGCGCGGTAGTTATCAGCTGGAAGTGCGCAGCATGAAACCAGCCGGCGTAGGTGAGCTGCAGGCTGCCTTTGAAAGGCTGAAGACAAAACTCCAGGCCGAGGGTCTTTTTGATGATGAATTCAAAAAGCCTATTCCGGTATTTCCCAAAAAAATCGGTATTGTAACTGCAATTGACGGTGCGGCATTGAAAGATATGGTTTCCATTGCAGAGCGCCGCTATCCTCTTGTTGAACTTATTGTTTATCCTGCAAGAGTCCAGGGTGAAGGTGCTGCAAAATCGATTGTCCAGGGGATCGAATGCCTGAATGACAGAAATGACATAGATTTAATTATCATCGGGCGCGGGGGAGGATCTTTAGAGGACCTCTGGGCATTTAACGAAGAAATTGTTGCACGCGCAGTCTTTGCCTCCTGCATACCTATAATAAGTGCAGTAGGCCATGAAGTTGATTTTACGATTTCTGACTTTGCAGCTGACCTGAGAGCCGCCACACCCTCGGCCGCAATGGAAATTGCCACGCCTAACCAGGATGACTTTTTTGCGTTTTTAGAAGAGTTTTCATTTAGAACATCGCAGAATATTTTTTATATTATGGACCGGAAAAAACAGGAAGTGGCCAGCCACCTTAAAGCGTACGGTTTCAGGGTCCCGCAGGACCTGGTGCGCATAAGGACGCAGCAGCTGGATAACCTCTTGTACCGCATTCAGCAGAAGGTGGACCGTAGGATCTTAAGTTTTAATAACCGCTTGTCGCTTTATGAAAAAGGCCTTGAGTCGCACGACGTAAACAGGATATTAAAAAAGGGCTTTGTCTTGGTCAAACAGGACTCTAAATTGGTAGTTCGGGGCAGCGATTTCAAGGCGGACGAGCCTGCAGAAATAAAATTCCATGATAAAGAAATTTGGGTGAATAAAAAAAAATATGAAGAAAAAAAGTGAAGGATCCTTTGAGGATATGCTCAGACGTCTGGAGGAGATTTCAGGGATGCTGGACAATGAGTCAATCGGGCTTGATGAGGCTATCAGCCTTTATGAAGAAGGGATTGAATTGTCCAAAATGTGCTACAGCAAACTGAAGGAAGCTGAAGTAAAAGTTACTTCTCTTCGCAAAAGCCTTGAAGCAGACAATGAACCGTCAGACAATTTTGAAGAATAATTTGCCAGGTACAAAAATGAACGAAGAAAATAAGTACAGGTTCTTATTTAATATAAATTCACCCGCTGATATCCGTAATTTTCAGATGCCGGAACTGAAAGTTCTGTGCCAGGAAATACGAGATTATCTGATTGATGTTGTTTCCAAGATCGGGGGACATTTTGGAGGCGGACTGGGAGCCGTTGAGCTTACAGTAGCGCTCCATAAAGTTTTTAACACTCCTAATGACCTCATTGTATGGGATACGGGCCACCAGGCATATCCTCATAAGGTACTTACGGGCCGAAGAGATGCACTTGCCACTATAAGGCAGTTCCACGGAATAAGCGGGTTTTTGAAAAGGACGGAAAGCCCGTACGACGCTTTCGGAGCCGGGCACGCTTCAACTTCAATTTCAGCTGCTTTAGGTATGGCTGCTGCGCGTGACCTAAATAAATCCAATAAGAAGGTCGTGGCAATTATCGGCGACGGGGCAATGACAGGCGGTATGGCATATGAAGCAATGAATAATGCCGGAGTCCTCAAGAGCAATCTTATTGTTGTGCTTAATGATAACAATATGTCTATTACTTCCAACGTCTGGCAGTTCTCGAACTATTTTACAGAGATGATAGCTCATCCCGACTACAACAAGCTGAAAGCCCAGGTGTGGGATTTTACGGGAAAACTTGGTCAGGGCGGCGACCGCTTAAGAAAGATGGCTGCAAGACTTGAAAACGGCCTGAAGGCAGTTCTAACTCCAGGTATGCTTTTTGAAGCCCTGGGCTTCAGATACTTCGGACCTGTCAACGGGCACAACGTTGCACAGCTGGTTAAAATATTTGAACAGGTAAAAAACCTGAACGGACCAATACTTGTTCACGTCCTCACACAGAAAGGCAAAGGCTACAAGCCTGCTGAAGAAGACGTTCAGAGGCTTCATGCTTCAACACCGTTTGACAAGGTTACAGGACAGGCATTTAAGAAAGCCGGCGCTGCTCCTTCATATACAAAGATATTTGGTGAGGCACTTGTTGAAATTGCAAAGGAAAACCTGAAAGTAGTTGGGGTTACGGCTGCCATGCCTGACGGCACGGGACTCGATTTTCTTCAGAAGGCATTCCCAAAGAGATATTTTGATGTCGGAATAGCAGAAGAGCATGCAGTTACTTTTGCAGCCGGCATGGCAGCCCAGGGTATCATCCCTGTTGTTGCAGTTTACTCTACTTTCCTTCAAAGGGCATTTGACCAGATAGTGCACGACGTAAGCCTTCAGCACCTGCATGTAGTATTTGTTCTTGACAGGGCTGGACTTGTTGGAGCCGACGGGCCGACACATCACGGTGCATTTGATCTATCATATCTGAGACTTATTCCAGATATGGTAATTATGGCGCCAAAGGATGAAGCCGAATTAAGAAATATGGTCTATACTGCTACTGAGTATCAGGAAGGACCCGTTGCAATCAGGTACCCAAGAGGAAACGCATTGGGTGTTCCGCTGAAGGAAGGTTTTGAAGCAATTCCTGTCGGAAAGGCTGAACAGTTGAGCCGGGGCGTGGACTGTGCATTACTTGCAGTCGGATCGATGGTTAACCATTCTTTGAAGGCCTCGGAGATTCTTGCTCAGGAAGGCATTCAGTGCGAAGTTGTGAATATGCGCTTTATAAAACCTCTCGATACCGAATTGCTTGACGAGATAGCCGCACGTCATAACAAAATTATAACGCTTGAAGAGAATTCGATTGCAGGCGGCTTCGGAGGTGCGGTGGCTGAATATTTTATGGATAAAAACTATAAAAATGATATTTTAAGAATTGCTCTGCCCGACCAGTTTGTTGACCACGGCACGCAGTCTGAGCTGTACAGTATGCTCGGAATGGATGCTGAAGGCATTGCAGGAAAAGTAAAGCTTTTTCTTAAAGGTCAGGCCGATCATGCTCTCGGCAAACTGGCCTGAAGAACAATAAGCTGCAAATAATTATAGCGGCTTGATTTCTGACTAAATAAAAACACAAGTATGAAAGCAAAGATCCTGCTGGCAGATGACGAAAAGGATATAGTTGAATTTCTTGAATATAATCTTGCTTCCGAAGGTTTTGATGTCATTACGGCTTATGACGGCAAAGAGGCACTTGAAAAACTCTCCTATAAGCCTGACCTGATCATACTTGATGTAATGATGCCGAAATTTGACGGCTATGAAGTCTGCAGGCAGATACGGAAAATCGATCAATTTTCAAACACTCCTGTAATTTTTCTTACAGCAAAGTCTTCTGAACAGGATGAGATTAAGGGACTTGAACTGGGAGCCGATGATTTTATCGGAAAACCCATTTCTCCAAAAAAACTTGTCGCGCGCGTTAAGGCAAATCTCCGAAAGTCCGAACTTCAGACATTAGGCTTCAGCGCAGCTGAAGATGCCCCCGTTATCAGAATCGGCCCCCTTGAAATCAACAGGGACAAGTACGAAGTGCTGCTTGAGGGTGAAATCATCGTTTTCCCGCGCAAGGAATTCGAGATCTTAAGCTACCTGGCCTCAAAACCCGGGAAAGTATTCGGACGCGAAGCTATACTTCACGACGTCTGGGGATCGGATGTTTATGTTGTTGACAGGACTATCGACGTTCACATAAGAAAGATCAGGGAGAAACTTGCAGACTATGCAGATATGATCGAAACAATTAAAGGAGTCGGCTATCGTTTTAGAAATCCTGACTAAGGTTAAGCAATACTTCATCTCCTCCGGGACAATTCTTAAAGAAGTGCTTTTGTTAAGCGGACTTCTGCTTCTGGTGCTTATAGTTTCAATTCCTGGCTCAGAGGCACATCGGATAATTATAATCTCCATACTTTTCTTCGACCTTGCACTCCTGTATTTTATTGGCAGAAAAAGACATGAAGAACTCAACTCAATTGAAGCAGTAATTCATGCAATAAGAAAAGACATGATAAATTCTGCTGAGGATATTCTTCTTGATAAGGGACTCAGAAGTCTGCAGAATGAAGTAAAGGAAATGTTCCTGCGTCTGCAGAACGACATTAATTACCTGAAACGACTCGAGAAAGTCCGAAGCGAATTTTTAGGCAATGTTTCGCACGAGTTAAGAACACCAATATTTGCCATTCAGGGATTCCTTGAAACATTGCTTGACGGTGCAATTGATGACCCTAAAGTGAACAGAACCTTTCTTCAGAAGGCAAACAAGCATACTGAAAACCTTAATAACCTGTTAAGCGACCTTATAGATATCTCAATGATCGAATCGCACGAGATGCACTTAAGCTTCAGATATTTTAAGCTAAATGAATTCCTGGAATCGGTTCTGCAGGAACTGGTTCCGCTCGCAGAAAGCAAGAATCTTTCGCTCAGGCTTGTCCCGGTAAGAGAGGACCTTAAGGTTTATGGAGACAAAAACAGGCTTAAGCAGGCCGTGGTAAATCTGGCTGAGAATGCAATAAAATATACCGACGAAGGCTCTATTGAAGTAAGCGTGGAGGAGGAGGAGGAAAAGTCGGTCAGGATTTCTGTCAGAGACACAGGTATCGGAATTTCCAAAAGGGATCTTCCGCGCATATTTGAAAGATTTTTCAGGGTTGATAAGGACCGCTCTCGTACTGCCGGAGGAACCGGGCTAGGCCTGGCAATTGTAAAGCACATTGTTGAAGCCCATGGTTCAAAGGTGGAAGTGATAAGTGTTCCGGGAACAGGCTCTCAGTTTTCCTTCAGGTTAAAAAAATAAGTTAAGCATTTTTAAGATCCGGAAAGAAAAATAAAACTATAGAATTAGTTACAGGAAATTTTATTATAAGTACAATTGCATAAATTTTTTAAGCAGCAAATGTTGAGAGGGTAATATGTCGGAGCTAACACAGTCAAAAGAATGGCAGGATCTCGAGGAACATCAAAAGGAAATTGCCGGCATGCAAATGAGGCAGATGTTTGAGAAAGATCCGGAGCGTTTTAAGAAGTTCTCTTTAGAATTTAGCGATATACTTCTGGATTATTCCAAAAACAGAATAACAGAAGAGACCATGGAACTCCTGCTTCGCCTTGCGGAGTCCAGGGACCTGAAGAGCTGGATCGAAAGGATGTTCTCGGGTGAAAAAATAAATGTAACTGAAAACAGGGCAGTCCTTCACACGGCGCTTCGCAACCGTTCCGGGCGGCCCGTTATGGTGGATGGTAAAGACATTATGCCGGAAATCCTGAGGGTGCTCAGCCAGATGAGAAAATTTACAGAAGCAGTAAGAAGCGGCTTTTGGAAGGGCTACACAGGCAAAGAAATAAAAGACGTTGTAAATATTGGTATCGGCGGAAGCGACCTGGGTCCTGTCATGGTAACAGAAGCCTTAAAGCCTTACGGCAAGCCGGGGCTCAATGTCCACTTTGTCTCCAATGTGGATGCAACAGACATAGCCGAAGTACTCAAAAAAGTGGATCCTGAGACGACGCTGTTTCTGATAGCATCAAAGACATTTACAACACAGGAGACCATTACGAATGCAAACACGGCAAGGAAGTGGTTCCTGGAAAAAGCAAAAAAGGAGTCTGAAATTGCAAAGCATTTTGCAGCACTTTCAACTAACGAAAAAGAGGTTACCTCATTCGGCATAGACCCTGAGAACATGTTTGAGTTCTGGGACTGGGTAGGCGGAAGATACTCACTTTGGTCGGCTATAGGGCTCTCGATTGCAATTTATATAGGCATGGATAATTTTGAGGAACTCCTTCAGGGTGCTTACGAAATGGATGAACATTTCCGTACGGCTCCTTTCGAAAGAAATATGCCCCTGACGCTTGCTCTTATAGGCATCTGGTACAATAACTTCTTTAATGCCGAGACGTATGCCATTCTGCCTTACGACCAGTATCTGCACCGTTTTCCCGCATATTTTCAGCAGGGGGATATGGAAAGTAACGGAAAAAGTGTTTCGCGCGACGGCAAAAGGGTGGATTATTCCACCGGACCAATCGTATGGGGTGAACCCGGTACAAACGGTCAGCACGCCTTTTATCAGCTGATACACCAGGGAACAAAGCTTATTCCTGCAGATTTCATTGCACCCGTTGAAACACACAATGAACTTGGAGAGCATCATAAGATTCTCCTGTCCAACTTTTTTGCACA
Source organism: Syntrophomonadaceae bacterium (assembly GCA_050259615.1). GTDB lineage: Bacteria > Bacteroidota > Ignavibacteria > Ignavibacteriales > SURF-24 > JAAXKN01. Next base: position 16,159 of record JBLNAZ010000056.1, read on the forward strand.
GACTGAAGCCCTGATGAAAGGGAAAACGCGGGAAGAAGCCCGGCTGGAGCTGGAAAAAAGCGGTATGAAAGGAGAAGCCCTGGAGCAACTCCTTCCGCATAAAGTTTTTGAGGGAAATAAGCCCAGCAATTCAATTTTCCTAAGGAAAGTAACACCCCGCTCTCTGGGTTCACTTATTGCACTTTATGAGCATAAGATATTCTCACAGGGTATAATATGGAATATCAACTCCTTCGACCAGTGGGGAGTGGAACTTGGAAAACAGCTCGCAAAGGCCATTTTGCCCGAATTAAAGGATGAAAATAATGTAACTTCGCACGACAGCTCTACAAACGGCCTGATTAATTATTTGAGGAAAGAGCTGAAAAAAGACAGGGCTAAATAAAAGCAGGGGAAAATTAGTGTAGAGCCGAATAAAAAAGTTGAAATACAGTAGAAATTATGCGTAACTTAGTGGAATGAAAATTTAGAGTCGATGCTGATAAATAATTTCCTGCAAGGTAATTGACTTATTAGGCTCTATTTTATATATTTACAATCTTGAAATAGATAAATTGGAGGATTTTTGATGTTTGCCGTCGTAGATATATTAGGGCAGCAATTTAAGGTTACCGAAAAGGCCAAATATTATGTCCCGAGACTCAAGGCTGATGCTGAAACAGATATTACCTTTGAATCAGTCCTTTTGTTTTCAGATGAAAGCGGAACAAAAGTTGGCAGCCCCTTGCTGAATGGTGTAAAGGTTCAGGCCAGAGTGCTTGAACACCTTAAAGATGAAAAAGTGATTGTTTTTAAGAAGAAGAGAAGAAAAGGCTACAAAGTTAAAAACGGTCACAGACAATTATTAAGCAGAATTGAAATAACAAAGATTGGTTAATATCCGGAGGTAAATTATGGCTCATAAGAAGGGGCAAGGTTCTTCCAGGAACGGTAGAGATAGTAATGCCCAAAGGCTTGGGGTTAAGAGATTTGGTGGCGAGCTGGTTTCAGCCGGTTCAATTCTGGTAAGGCAGAGAGGCACCAAGCTTCATCCCGGCGTCAACGTTAAAAAAGGAAGTGATGATACATTGTTTGCAACGGTTGAAGGCTATGTAAAGTTTGAAACCAAGCGTGATAACAGAAAATATGTTAATGTTTATCAGCCTGAACAATAAGTAATTGAATAAAAAATCCACCGCCCTTTTAGGGCGGTGGATTTACTTCCTGACTTCCAGCCTTATTACAATCCTAATCTGTCCATATCTTCAACAAGTGATTTAACTGCATTTACTGAATTATCCAAAGCTGATTTTTCTTCTTCTATTAAGGATAACTCTATTATTCTTTCAACGCCGTTTTCACCAAGAACTGCAGGAACGCCCACATAGTATCCGTTTACGCCGAACTCTCCGTTGAGGTAGGCGCAAACAGGCAAAAGGCGTTTTTCATCTTTAAGGATCGATTCTGCCATTGCAATGGCTGAAGAAGCTGGTGAATAGAAAGCCGAACCCGTCTTAAGAAGTTTTACAACCTCCCCGCCAGCCATCTTTGTTCTTTCGACCATCTTATTCATCACGTCCTTTGCTTTTTCCTTGTCGTTATACTTTCTTTCAAGCATTTCCATAACAGGAATGCCATTAACGTTGGCATATCTTACCAGGGGCACCATAGTGTCGCCGTGGCCGCCAAGAACCATTGCATTAACATCCTTTACAGAAACCCCTAATTCCCAGGCGATAAAGGTAGAAAAACGGGAGGAATCCAGAACTCCTGCCTGTCCGAGGACGCGGCTGTGAGGAAATCCTGTAACCTTCTGGAACAATGTAACCATCGCATCCAGCGGATTTGAAATTATGATTGAGATTGCATTGGGGGCATGTGTACGAACTGCCTCAGCAACAGATTTCATGATCTTGGCATTTGTGACCAGCAGATCATCGCGGCTCATTCCGGGCTTGCGCGGCAGGCCGGCTGTAACTATAACAAGGTCGGCATCTTTGATGTCTGCGTAATTATTTGTTCCTGAAATGTTGACGTCAAAGCCGTCAACGCGGGAAGCCTCGGCAATATCAAGTGTCTTGCCCTGGGGCAGATCTTCAACGATATCGAAAAGAACAACGTCTGCTAATTCCCTTAATCCGATCAGCTGTGTTAATACACCACCAATCTGTCCGCCGCCAATGAGTGCAATTTTTTTTCTTGGCATTTATTCTCTCTCCCATTTAAAGTTAGTTAAGAAATGTTAATTAGGATTATTTATCCAATTTCTACAAGAATATATCAATAAATATAGCTCTTTTCAATAATCAGTTGCAGGCTTTTTTGGAAAAACTAGTAGCAAGGTAAGAAATTGTATGCTGCGGCCGGTTTTACATAACCCGGAATTGAAAATTAAAAAGGATATAAAAATCCGGGGGGGGAATGCTGAATTATTTTTTACTGAACTTCATCGACAGCACCAGTTCGGTTCCATCAGGAGTGAAACTGTAACTGACTTCGTCCATGCAGCTTTTCATAATGTAAAGGCCGCGTCCGCTATCCCTGAATATATTTTCCGGAGATGTAGGATCAGGAACTGAATCCGGGTTAAAACCCTTGCCTTCATCTTTTATGCGGACCGTTAAGGATGTGTCTTCTATTTCAACTTTAACGCTCACTTTTTTATCAATAGAGGCTTTGTTGCCGTGAAGCATGGCATTTGAAATGGCCTCATTAACGGCAAGCAGGAGATTGTTTAAGTGTGTCCTGTCCATGTTTGCCCCGGCAGCAATTTCCTCTAAAAATTCTTCCACCAGAGGCAGTTTGTTCGGATCACTATTGATCTCAAGATGGTATGTTTCTTTGGACAATATATTCCTCTTTAGATAAAATAAGACAGCTTAAAATAAGAAAAAAAATAATATTTTCAACCGGCTAAAATTCCCAGTTTAACTGCATATTCATGTTGGGAAGTTCACGCCTTGTCTGGTCAGCTTTGATGAACTCATACCATCCGTAGATCCTTAGATTAAGCCCGCTGCTAAGAAAAGCCAGGACTTCTGAAACAGGCCCGATGCTCCTGTAATCCGATTCTCTTTTTTTTATTTTATTCGGGAAAGAAAACGTTTTAAGCGAAAGAAATCTAATTCCTGTTCCGAGGGAAATACCCTTAAACCTGTAGCTTAGTTTGGGCTCAAAATAAATCTCTTCGAGATTGCGTACCGGTTTACCGGCAAAGCGCGCCCAGTTGAAATCGCCCTGCTCTGAAAACTTAAGGTATCCGAATACATTGAAGGCAAGCTTTTTAGCAAGCATTATTGTAGTGGAATCCTGCATTGACATCTGCCTGAATGAGTAGCTCCGGAAGTTCGGATTTACGTCCTCGAAATCATAGACGGTGTAGTTGGCAGAAACTTCGAATGTATTTCTAGAGCGGATAACCTGGCTTTTGTAGTCTCCCCCCGTGGATAGTTTTAAGAGCCGCATGAAATTATTGTTCGAGCTCCTTTCGGCGAAAATGTAAACAATGTGATTCAGGTTTGCTTCAAGATTTAGAAAAGTATCGAAATAAGCAGTAAGTTTTTTCAGATACAAAACACGAAATATGGACATCAGTTCGTCGCGGTCATCAAAGTTTAAGTCGCTTGGAGTGTCGTAGCGAAGTTTATTATGAAAGAGGCTTACAGAAAGCAGATCAGTCTCTGAAAGTCTCAGGTTTCCGATAAAGGACAGGGCAATTTTAGTTGCGATGTTATTTTTCTGACTTTCCAGGCCGGCCCTTTCCTCGTATGATTTAATTCTTTCTTCCTGCAGAAAAACATTTGTCTCGTCAATTTTCTTCACGACGTGTTTTTCATCCCTTTCGGAATAGTTTATCCTGAAGGCCCCGTCAAACGCAGAGGTTTTGTAAGTGGAATTGGATTCAAGCTCAAGCCTGAACTCCTCAACCCTGACATCAAAAAGTGAAGGGGAGACAGTTGTTAAGACGCGGTAACGCGTGTCCCTGTCAACATTTCTCCAAATTGCTCTTCCTGTTACGTCAAAGGCAAATTCATCTGAAGGCTTATTGTAAAGGAATCTGTCCTGTATAAAATAATTTGTTTCAATGCGCGACTGGATGTTATTTGTAATATTGAACCGGGCTGCTGAAATTGAATCGGCGCTGAAATAAAAATCTTTCCTGTTCTGAATATAATATGCCCCCAGCACATTGCCGAATGAGCCGCCAAGGTTATTATTGATTGTGGTGTTAAATATCCTGACCGTGTTTTTTCTCGGCGAAATATCCTCGTTTTGAAACTTCAGGAGTGAAGAAATATTCATATCCGACAAAACCAGATTATCTGCAAGCCCTTCAATACCATAAATCGCACCGTAATCGTATTCTCCTATCTGGTTATTGTTTGAGTATCCTATTGAAGGAGTAATGTATACCTGTTCAACAGGCCTGAATTTGGTGTAGAAAGATCCGTTTAAGATTGAAGCCTGGTTAAGCGCAATTTTTCTGTTGTCTGATAAGATGTCATTGTTGGCCAGGACTCCGAGGCTCATAAAATTATTAAGAGAGTACTCGGTAATAAAAGATAAGTACTGCTCGTCTTTTATGTTCTTTGGAGTAGCGCGGATTAAGGTTGAATTGTAGTTCTCATTTATGCCGAAAAAAACTTTACCGAACCTCCGGCCGAAATTTAATGACGAAGCAAAATTATAAGTGCTGAGGAGCTTGTCGAATTTTGTACTGAAGAAATTCCTTTCCCACATGGACGTACTGAAGCTTAAACTGTCAGGACTGCTCTGTGCAAAAGCAGAAACTGAAAGCAGAAGTGAAAAAATAAATGTAATTCCGGTACGTTTCAATTTCAGGGTCTTATTGTAAAATTATATAATGCAGATATACTATTTGGTTCACTGCTGGCGCTGGAATAAGTAATTATACGCCAGTAATACACAGTATTGGTGTTTAACTGAACGCCGTCAATTTTCACCTGAATTGTGTCATTTGTCTTATTGCTGGAAAAACTCCTGCTCCAGATTTCACCGAAATACAGGTTTGACTGCAGGACTATTCTGTAGTTTGCCGGAGCAGATATGGCCTTGATAACAAAATTGTTAAAGTAATCAATCCGGCTTCCGTTATTTGGAAAAACAGCTTCTGCAAGCCCAAGTATCATGTCTGAAACTTCATTGCCGGGAGTGCTCTTAAGTCCGCCTTTATCCAGCGCAATTACCTTATAGTAATAAGTAACATAAGGCTTCAGGTTATGTGTATCCAGGAAAGTTAAACCTTGGGCAGTGCCGACAAGGTTATCGATGCCTGGAGTGAAACCCGGAGATTCGCTCCTGTATACCTCATAACCGGAAATGTCGCCTTCAGTATTTGGATCCCATTTCAGGAATACGGAAAGTGAATCCAGCCAGTTGCGGGCATTAACCTCAAGAGAATTAACTTCCCTCGGGGCGTTAAGGTTTACAGGCCGTGCCCTGACGAAGTATGTCTGCCTGCTTTCCTTGCCATTATCATCAACAGCCGACACCTTATAGTAGTAAGTAGTGTCGTAAGAAAGCGAGTCGTCATAAAAGTATGAGTCGGAAGTAAAGAATATTTTCTTAAACGACACGGAATCATTAACTCCTCTGTAGACATAATAGCCTTTAAGTGCAGGTTCGGCATTAGGCTTCCAGTCAATAAGGACGCTCCCGTCGTGTGAGGCAACTACCTGAAGCCCTGCAGGCACAGCAGGGGGAAGTCCTGTATCGGGCTCGTTTACGGCAGCATCCCTTTGGCAGCCGTAAATAAATAATATCATGAATAAAAAGGCGCAGGCCTTAAATTTCAATAACATCTCCTTTTTCCGGAATAGTTATATTGTCGTAGCCAATTGATCTTAAGCGGGAGCAGAACTTCTCCTGCTGGTCAAAGTCACCGTGAACCAGAAACACATTCTGAACCCTGTCTTTATCAAACTGGTTGAAGTAACTTAAGAGTTCATTTGAATCGGCATGAGCACTTAAGGAGTTCATAACAACAACTTCGGCGTTAAGATTGTATTCTTCTCCAAAGATCTTGATGACCGGTTCTCTTTCAACTATTTTACGGCCCAGTGTATTTTCTGCTGAGTAACCTACAATCAATATAATATTATTTTTATTCTCAACGTTATTTGCCAGGTGGTGGAGTATTCTTCCGGCTTCAGCCATTCCTGAGCTTGCCATAATCATGCACGGCCCCTCAACATAATTAAGAGCCTTTGAATCCTCAACGTCCTTAATATAAGTAAGCTTATTAAAACCGAATGGATCCTTGTTCTGTATAAGATATTGGGAAATTTCAAAATCAAAGCACTCACTGTGCAGACGGAATATATCTGTAGCATTTACAGAAAGCGGGCTGTCCACATAAATAGGAATTCTCTCAGCCATTCCCTTTTCAAAAATATTATTGAGCCAGTAGACCATCTCCTGTGTGCGTCCCACGCTGAAAGAGGGCACGATGATCTTGGCCTTTCTTGCAATAGCTTTATTAATTACCTCTGCCAGCTTCTTTTCAGTTTCCCCGGCACTGTCGTGGTATCTTCCGCCGTAAGTTGACTCGGAAATAATATAGTCTGCGTCGGGCATTTTCTCCGGGTCTCTCAGTATAGGAAGATTTGTCCTTCCGAGGTCACCTGTATAGCCCAGGTTAACTATTCTTCCGTTCTCATTTATTACAAGGAACGATATGGCAGATCCCAGTATGTGTCCGGCCTCAAAGAAGGTAAGTTTAATTTCAGGCGTAAGCTGGAATTCCCTGTGGTAGTTTATCCCCACGAATCTTTTCATGGTTTCTTCAGCGTCTGCCATGGAATATAGAGGCGTAAAAGGATTCTGACCTTTCTTTTTGCGTTTTTTATTGACGTACTCAACGTCTTTCTGCTGAATAAAGGCGCTGTCACGCAGCATAACTGAAGCCAGGTCGCGTGTTGCAAAGGTGGAATAAATATTCCCCTTAAAGCCTGACTTTACAAGGTTCGGGAGGTTTCCAGCGTGGTCTATATGTGCGTGGGAAAGTATAACAAAATCAATTTCCGCAGGATCGAACAGTTCGAAGTTCTTGTTTATTTCATAGGCGAGTTTTCTTTTGCCCTGATACAAACCGCAATCCAGAAGAAATGAGGTTTCGTTAACCTTTAAAAAATGCATAGAGCCAGTAACTGTACGGGCAGCTCCGATGAATCTGATCTGCATAGTTATCCTATTTTAGGTTTTAATCTATCCAAAGTTAATAAGAGATTCAATGCAGTGACAAGGAAAATTTTCTCAATTCCAGCCGGTTAATGCATAAACAGAACCTGACGCTGTTAAAGCAGCAGAATTTGCATTATTCTTGAATATAAATATATTATCTGAAAGACAAGTGTAATAACAGGGATGAGAAATGATGAAATTCTTTCATTCAAAAGAGCCGGGACGAGAGTTCACCCGGGGAAAGTTTGTAAGTTTTATAGCGGGGGCAGCGCTGGCAATTGTGGCAATATATCTGTTCAGCAATTTTTCTCTGGATAAAAAGTCCTATGGCTTTAACACAGCCGTTCAGGAGTATCCGCAAAAGTACCAGATTATTTCGCCTGTGCTGCCGGAAAGAATGGACTTCTGCGGTGAGGCGGTTCCGCTTAACAATCTATTTGTAAGGGAAAGGTTTGATCGTGAACTGATAGTGAATACTTACTATCATTCTGCAACACTCCTTGGAATTAAGCGTGCAAACAGGTGGTTCCCGGTAATAGAACCGATATTGAAGAAAAACGGTGTTCCTGATGATTTCAAATATCTTGTTGTAATAGAAAGCAATTTTGAACATCTGGTCTCCCCGGCAGGCGCCGTGGGATTCTGGCAGTTTACACAGGGGGCAGCCGAACGCTACGGCCTTCAGGTTGACAGCGAAGTCGACGAGCGCTACAATGTTGAAAAGTCTACCCAGGCAGCCTGCGAGTTTCTGAAATATGCATATAACCAGTTCCACAGCTGGACTCTTACGGCAGCATCCTACAACATGGGTCTGACAGGAATTTCCAAGCAGCAGGAAAGGCAGAAAGTAAAAAACTATTATAACCTCCTTTTAGGGGAGGAGACCTCGCGCTACATAGCCAGAATACTTGCCGTAAAGGCAATTTTTTCTAATCCCGCAGAGTACGGATATCTTATAAAAAAAGAGGACCTTTATCCTGCCCTGAACTTTGAAGAGTTAAAGATTACCTCCGACATTTCGAATCTTGCGGATTATGCGTTGCTGCACGGAATAAATTACAAGCTGCTTAAAATCTTTAACCCGTGGCTAAGGGACAACACTCTGACGGTAAGGGGTGGACGACAGTATGTAATTAAAATTCCCAAAGAAGGCAGCGTCGAAACAATCAGTGAAGGATAATTTATCTGCTGGTAATTCTATTAATGCAGGGCTTAAAGGCATGGCTATTAATGCGGGACACACTAGTCCCGCTTTCTTTTTATCCCCGTTCTTTCAGATCTGTGGTTTGCCTTTTCTATAGCGCTTCTCTAAAATTTGACGTAAATTAGTCTATTAAATTTATTTTTACCAGTAGACAGCTTACAGAATAACTATAATTTGATCGATTTTAGAGTAATAAATAAAGATACAAAATCAAAGGCTCGGGCAGGATACTTTCAAACAGGCCACGGCAGGGTTGAAACTCCTATTTTCATGCCCGTGGGTACCCAGGGGACGGTTAAGGCGGTAAATCAGAATCTGTTGGAAAATGACGTTAAAGCTCAGATTATTCTGGGTAATACGTATCACTTGTATCTGAGGCCGGGGACGGAAATACTGGAAAAAGCAGGCGGCCTGCACTGCTTTATGAACTGGAAAAAGCCGATTTTGACCGACAGCGGTGGTTTTCAGGTTTATAGCCTTTCAGACCTGAGAAAAATGAGAAGTAACGGTGTGGAATTCAGGAGCCATCTGGATGGTTCCAAACACTTTTTTACTCCTGAAAAGGTAATTCAGATTGAAAGAAGTATCGGTTCAGACATAATGATGCCTTTGGACGAATGTACGCCTTTCCCGTGCGATTACGAATACGCAAAGAAATCCAAGGAACTGACCTCCTGCTGGGCAGCTCTTAATAAAGAAGCATTTGAAAAAACTGTTCCTTTCTATGGTCACGAGCAGTTTCTTTTCGGGATTATTCAGGGCAGTACTTATAAGGACTTGAGAGAGTCTTCTGCCGAGGACCTTAAAAAGATTGATTTTGACGGTTATGCCATTGGCGGCCTTGCAGTTGGCGAGCCGACGGAAACCATGTACGATATGGTGGACTTTACTACAGACTTTATGCCCGAGGAAAGGCCCAGGTATCTGATGGGTGTGGGCAGACCCGAAAATATTTTAGAAGGCATTGCCCGGGGTGTGGACATGTTTGACTGTGTTATGCCTACACGCAATGCCCGGAATGCATATCTGTTTACATGGAACGGAATCCTCTCAATGAGGAATGCATCCTACAAGGACGATTTTCAGCCTGTGGATGAGAATTGTACCTGTTACACGTGCAGGAATTTTACAAGGGCCTATCTCAGGCACCTGTTTGTGGCAAGAGAAATTCTTGCACTGGAGTTGGCAAGCATACACAACCTGCATTTTTATCTGGAACTTGTTACAAAGGCAAGGGAAAAGATAATTGAAGGTAATTTTATTCAGTGGAAAAATGAAATAATCAGTAAACTATCGGTAAATATCAATAACTCAATTAAGGAGGAATAAGTGAATTTATTATTAGCAATGGCTCCTCAGGGCGCCCAGGGCGGCGGAAGCATGATCTCTACACTCATTATGTTCGGTGCTATATTTGCAATTTTCTATTTCATGATCATCAGACCGCAGCAGAAAAGGGCTAAGGAAAGAGAGCAGCTCCTGGCTAATCTTCAGAAAGGCGATAAGATCGTAACCTCGGGCGGTATTCATGGAACCATTGAAGGTCTGGAAGAAAAGACCTGCCTGGTAAAGATAGGCGAAAACGTAAAAATTAAAATTGAACGTTCTGCAATTGCTACAATATTAAAATAATTTGAACGCTCAGTGAAAAAAACGGTTAGATAGAAAAGGAAATAAAATGTTCTGTTCAGTGGAAGAGGCCATTGAGGAAATCAATAATGGCAAAGTAATAATCGTTGTGGATGATGAGGAAAGAGAGAACGAAGGGGACCTGGTCTGCGCAGCAGAATTCATTACGCCTGAGATCGTAAATTTCATGGCAAAGCACGGCAGGGGAATGATCTGTGCCCCGATGACAGGCAAAAGACTAGACGAGCTTGGACTGCAGCTGATGGTGGATTCTAATACTGCGCTTCACGGCACTCAGTTTACCGTTACGGTTGATGCCGTTGAGGGTACAACTACCGGAATCTCTGCAAGCGACAGGTCTGTTACGATCAGGAAACTGACCGACGATACTGCCAAATCTACAGATTTTGCAAGGCCCGGGCATATATTCCCCTTAAGGGCTTTTGACGAGGGCGTCTTAAGGCGCGCCGGTCACACTGAGGCTGTTGTAGACCTGTGCAGGCTTGCCGGCATCAAGCCCGTTGGTGTGCTCTGTGAGATACTGAATGATGACGGCACAATGGCCCGTGTACCCGACCTAGAAAAGTATGCCGCCGAGTTTAATCTGAAGATCATGACCGTAAGCGACTTGATTAAATACCGCATACAGAAAGATAAACTGGTTCAGAAGGAAGCTGACGTCAAGTTCCCGGTTAAAAAGGGGAACTTCCATCTTCACGTATACAGAAGCCTCCTGGACAATAAAGAGCACGTGGCCCTGGTCAAAGGGAAAATTGATCCTGAGAAACCGGTTTTAGTGCGTGTGCATTCTGAATGCCTGACGGGGGATGTGTTCCAGTCGCTAAGGTGCGACTGTCACGACCAGCTTCACGCTGCAATTGAAAAAATTGAAGCCGAAGGCAACGGTGTTCTTGTCTATATGAGGCAGGAAGGACGCGGCATCGGCCTGGCAAACAAGATCAGGGCTTATGTCCTTCAGGATAACGGCCGAGATACTGTGGAAGCCAACGAAGAGCTCGGCTTTAAGGCTGACCTGAGGGATTACGGAATCGGTGCACAGATACTTCTGGATCTGGGTGTCAGAAAAATGAAACTTCTGACCAATAATCCAAAGAAGATCATCGGCTTAAAAGGCTACGGCCTCGAAATTGTGGAGAGGGTCCCTCTGGAAATTGTTCCGAATGACAAAAACAAAAAATATCTTATGACCAAGCGCGATAAGCTTGGACATTTGATACTGCTGAACGACAAGCAGTTTTGTTAAAAACCTTTATTTGAAGAGACTTAATTTATAAGTCTCTTTTTTTTATCAAAATATCATTATTAACAACTATTGGAGAGAGATGAAAGAGTTAGGGATTGAAAAAAACTTTCTGGCTGTGGAAAAGAAAAATTCTTCATACAAAAATTCTTCAATTGCAATTGTATCGGCTCCTTTTGAAAAAACCGTCAGCTACGGCCATGGAACAAAAAACGGCCCGAAGGGAATTCTGGAAGCATCTCATTACGTTGAGTTTTATGACGAGGAGATGGACAAGGAGCTGATTTTTGAAAAGGGGATCTGTACCTTATCTCCTCTGGACTTTAAAGACCTGAGCATAAAGAAATCTTTTGATTTAATATACAAGAACGTTAAATCTGTTCTTGAAGACGATAAATTTGTTGTTACACTGGGAGGCGAGCATTCAATCTCCATTTCACCCATAAAGGCTCATCTTGAAAAGTATCCGGATCTGACCATTCTTCAGTTCGACGCCCACTCAGACTTAAGGCAGAGCTATGAAGGCTCAATTCATTCACATGCCTCTGTTATGGCAAGAGTGGCAGAACTGACAAAAAATATTGTGCAGGTCGGCATCAGGGCCCAGTCGATTGAGGAATCCTGGTTTATAAAGGAAAATAATATTAAGACATTCTATGCCAGGGATATACGCCTTGGAAAATTCGGGCAGGACTGGCAGAAAAGTGTAGTTGAGCAGCTTGGTAAAAACGTATACATAACATTTGACGTGGATGCCTTTGATCCGTCGTTCATGTCATCTACCGGCACTCCGGAGCCCGGAGGCCTGTTCTGGGATGAAACGATGAATCTTATACGCATGGCTGGAAAAGAAAGAAACATCGTAGGATTTGATGTTGTGGAACTGGCTCCTGTAAAGGGGAATACTTCTTCCGACTTTAATGCTGCAAAGCTTGTCTACAAGATGCTGAATTATTCCTTCCAGAATAAATAATTAAATGCGTTCAGAGGGGCGGAATATCTATTCTGCCTCTTTTTTCTTCTTAATCTCCAGGCCTGGTTTTTTAGCCCGCAATCCTTCTTCCGGAAAAACTTCTCATCCCGATCGGCTGGTTATTCTAAAATAGATAGCTTCTTTGAAAAAGTTTGTCTAACTTTCATCAAGATTAGCTTCGGGGGTACACATGAGAGCTTTAATCAGATTCTTTCCTCTTGTAATTGCTCTTTGCTTTTTAATTGAGTCCTGCTCCTCTTCCGGTACAAATAAAAGGGAACAAGCAAATGCTGAAAACGACGGGCGTTATGATTCCGAGTTTCCGAATAAAAACTGCTCAAAGCAGCTTGAAGAGATAAGTGAGAGTATTAAGCTTATTAACTCTGTGGCATACTACAGGACGATTTATTTCAGCAAGGAGAGCCATCTGCAGAAGTCCGCGTTAAACAGCGTTTCCATAAAAAAATACGGAACGCGCGTGGAATATATGGATAATACAGCATCCGGTACTGCTACGGTAATCTATTCTAATTTTAACCGCGTAGCAGTTATGACCTGTGCGCACGTGGTTAACTTCGAGGATACGCTTTATTCTTTCTTCAAGGCTCCCGGGGGCGGCGCAAGCAGTTTCGTGCAGAGCATTTCAATAAAAGAAAGGCAGGCAAATTATATTGCAGACTTCCCGGATGACGGTGAGCTCGATATCATAAATATTGATTCTAATGTGGATGTTGCCATTCTGGGAATGGAATTCAGGCATCAGCCTGAGGAAAAAATAAAAGTTTTTTCATACCCATTAGGACAGGCTAAAGACCTTGAATGGGGCTCTTTTGTGTATATCTTCGGTTATCCGATGGGTTATAAAACTTTAACAAAAGCTATCGTCAGCAGCCCCAACCGCGATAAGACGGGAAGTTTTATTATTGATGCCGTATTTAACAGGGGTTTTTCAGGCGGAATTATTCTTGCCGTAAGAGACGGCATTCCGAACTTCGAGCTTGTAGGAATGATCAAAGCCCTCTTTGCAGATTATGAGTATGTGGTCAGACCTTCGAAAGATTATGATCTGGACCAGTACGACCCTCTTGTGCCATATAATAAGGATCTTTATGTTGAAAGGCGTATGAATATAAAATACGGCCTTTCCAAAGCCATACCCATTGAGTCGATAAAAAAATATTTTACCGATCATGAGTCCCTTTTTTACAGCCGCGGCTATAATTTTAATGATTTTGTTAATAAAAATCTGTAATAATAAAAAATCAAAAAAAACATCCTTAATATATTACAATTCCCTCTGAAAGCCATTATTAAACAAGGGTAAAGCATAAATAGCATTACCATTTGTAGCTTCCACATTTTGTACGTTTTTAAGCTTTAATAAAGCTTTTCCCTTATTAAAATACTTATCCGGCATTTCACCTTTTCCACGTGCTGAGGCTTTTGTGTCATCTGCAAAAAAAAACTAAAAAAAACTTGACTTTGCCGATAAATTTCAGTTATTTTTGCCTTCAGTGGGTAAAGGTGTGGAAAAATCCCAAAAAGTGGGGAAAAATGTTTATAGGAAGCTTTACATATTCAATCGATTCAAAAAGTAGAGTCAGCATTCCTGCCAAGCTGCGTAAGTACGTAAAGCCGGAAGCTAACGATACTTTTGTTATGACAAGGGGTGTGGAGCAGTGTATTGTGGTCTACCCCCTTGACCAGTGGAAAGAGCTGGTGGATAACAAGCTCGCCAACCTAAATGAATTTGACAGAAAAGAAGCGATGTTCTTAAGGACATTTCTCCAGAGGGCCTCTGAGGATTCGCTTGACTCACAGTCAAGGCTTTTGATTCCCCAGAACCTTATTGAGTATGCAGGTATTGAAAAGGAAGTATTTATACTTGGTGCAATAAAGAAGATTGAGATCTGGAACCCGGCTATTTACGAAAAATATCTTGCTGCGCAGCCGGAGAGTTTCGAACAGATCGCACAGGAAGTAATGAAACCACAGGGGTGATGGAAGAAAAACATATTCCGGTATTACTAAAAGAAAGCCTGTACCATCTTATTACAGATAAACAGGGTGCCTACTTCGATGGAACTATAGGCTTTGGCGGCCACACATCGAAATTTCTTGAAGTACTGGGCCCGGAAGCAAAGATGATTGCAACAGAAGTGGATAAGGATGCATACAATTTTTCCAAAGCCAAATTTCAGACGGATAAAAGAGTAAAATTATATAATACAAATTTTTCTGAAATCGATACTGTCTCAAAAATAGAGTTTGTTGAGCAGTACGATGGAATCTTTGCTGATCTGGGTGTTTCCTCATTTCAGCTCGATAATCCGGAGTCGGGATTTACTTACAGAAGTGAAAGCCCGCTGGATCTCAGATTAGACAAGACTAAACAGATCTCGGCCTCTGATATTATTAATGGGTTTACAGAGGAGGAGATTGCCGACATATTGTATCAGTTCGGCGAGGAAAAAAATTCCAGAAGAATTGCCCGCAGGATAGCAGAACAAAGGGCCTTCAGGAAGATTGAAACCACAACCGAGTTAAGCAGGATAATTGAAGAGCTGACACCGGCTCAGTATCTGAACAAAACTCTTTCGCGTGTTTTTCAGGCTTTACGAATATACGTTAATGATGAGTTGGGAGTTTTAAGAGAGTTCCTGATAAAATCTGTGGAGCTGTTAAGGACAGGAGGAACCGTAGTGATTTTAACCTATCACTCCTTAGAAGACAGGGTGGTAAAAGACTTTTTTAAGAATGAAAGTTTATCCTGTATCTGTCCGCCCGGTTTTCCCATATGTGTATGCGATAAGGTAAAAAGACTTGAAGTACTAACCAGAAAGCCTGTCGCCCCTTCAACTGAAGAAGTAGAAATAAACAGAAGATCACGAAGCGCAAAATTAAGAGCAGCAAGAAAGGTATGAAGAGAACAAAATCCGGACGAAAGAGACCTGTAATTATTCTTACTCTCGTCTCAGCATTTTTTGTTGCATCAGTTGTTTTACTGTATGTTGTTCTGAAACTTGAAATTGAGAAGCTTACGAAGGAAAAAATATATCTCGAAGAAACTTTGGAAGCTAAAAATAATGAAACCGTAATGCTTCAGGTTGAAGTGCAGAAGCTGGAAACGGAAGAAAGAATCATGCAACTGGCAGAATCCAGGCTGGAAATGGAAAAATTCTCCGAACCAAATATCATAATTGAAGTGGAGAAGGACCAGCTGGAAGAGGTTGTAAAAGAGATTAACAGCAAATATGAATAACAACAGAGCCTTACTGGTAATTTTTGTGCTGATCGTTTTCTTTGCTGCTTTACTGATCAGACTCTTCGATATTCAGATCAGAAAACACGATGACTTTGATTACTATGCCAAGAATCAGCAGATTGAAAAAAAAGTCATCAGGGCGGAAAGAGGATTTATATACGACCGTAACGGCGAACTGCTCGTCTATGACCGTAATGACGTTTCATTTTTTGTTGACGTAAGAATGACAAAGGCAAGGGATATAGATTCCCTGTCTGCAATTTTTTCCAGAGTGTTCGGTAAGACAAAAAACTACTACAGGAGCATGATGAAGGATCCTGAGTCCAAGGTTATATGTCTTGAAAAGAAGGCTCCGGCAGAACTGGCCGTAAAGCTGAAAGACGTGAAAATTGACGGCCTCTTCTCAAAGGAAGATCCCACAAGGGTTTATTCCTATGATGCCCTTGCCTCACACGTCCTTGGCTATGTAGGCAACTCCTACGAAGGTATTGAAGGAGTTGAAAAATATTATAATAAAGAGCTTACCGGCAGCGATGGAAGTTTGATTATTGAAAGGGACGTAAAAGGAAGAATGGTAACAGTCGCAGAGGATGCAACCGTTCAGCCTGTGCCCGGAGATAATCTTGTTCTTACAATTGATAAATCTTATCAGAAGATACTGGAAGAAGAGCTTGGAAAGGGCCTGGAGCAGTATCAGAGTAATGCCGCAGTTGGCATTATAATGGACCCAAACACAGGCGAGATACTGGCACTGGCAAATATGCCAGACTTTAATCCGAATAAATACGGGTCGTTTTCCGATGCCGTAAGACGCGACAGGGCTCTTACTGATACATATGAACCGGGATCTACTTTTAAGTCGCTTACAATTTCGACTCTGTTTGACCAGAAACTTATCAAAGGCACAGAAAGCGTTTATGCAGAGAACGGAAAGTATAAATATAAAAATGTGAACATAACAGATTCACACAGGATGCAGTGGCTTACTGTAAAAGAGGTCATAGAACAATCGAGTAATATAGGAATGGCAAAACTGATCGGCAGAATAGACGAAGATGAGTTTTATAAGTATCTGAGGAATTACGGCTTTGGGAATTATTCTTTTATAGACCTGCCCGGTGAAAGCAGGGGAACACTGAAGAAGCCTGGAAATTTTAACGAACTGACGCAGGCTTTTATGTCCTTTGGCTATGAGGTTTCAGTTACACCTATTCAGATGGTAACAGCCTATGCGGCTTTGGTCAATGGAGGAACTCTTTATCAGCCTCACCTGCTTAGGAAAATTACCTCAAGGGAAGGCCAGGTAAAAGAGGAGTTTGCACCGAAGCAGCTTAGAAATGTGATCTCTAAAGAGACATCTGCAAAAATCAGAAATCTTCTGGTCGGTGTAATTGAGAATGGATCTGCAAAGACAGCAAAGCTAGACAAGGTGACAGCCGGAGGCAAAACAGGAACTTCACAGCAGCTGATCAATAATAAGTATTCGAAGTCCAGTTATAATTCGTCTTTTATAGGCTTTTTTCCGGCTGACAAGCCGAAAGTTCTCTGCTATATTTATATGAATGCACCCCAGCTGGGCCGTTTCGGAGGCCTTGTGGCAGCGCCTATATTCAAGAATGTTGCTGAAAGACTTATTTCAACAGATATAAGCCTGCTTTCAGGAAATGAAGTTAAAATAGATGACAGGACAAAGTTTGACAGGGTGATTACTGCTAATGAAAAACTTGATGGAAATAAAAAATATTCAGACGTTCCTCAGACCAGTCCATCTGGAAGTTACTCTTTAGCAGGTAAGACCAGAATAGTGAATAAAAGTGAGATGCCTGATTTAAGCAGCTATTATCTAAGAGACGCTGTGGCGGTGTTGTTGGAAATGGGTATAAAGTATAAGATAGAAGGCAGCGGCAAGGTGGTTTCACAAAGCCTGCAGCCCGGAACGAAAATAATACCGGGGCTTATCTGCCAGTTAAAATGTGAAGAAAAGAAATTAACCGGGGCGAGGATTAACTGATGGAATTGACTAAGCTGGTAAATAGTATAAGAGTCATTCAGCTTGCCGGCGAAGTTGAACGCAAGGATATTGAATCAATATCCTACGATTCAAGAACGGTTAAAAAGAATACGCTCTTTGTTGCCATCACTGGGTTCAATACCGACGGGCATAAGTTTATCCTTGATGCCATAAATAAGGGAGCTACGGCGGTAGTTCTGGAAAATGATAACCTTATTCCTAACGAAGTATTTATTCACCGCAATGTTACAAAGATACTTGTTAGAAATACCCGCCAGGCACTGGCGGAAATTTCAAATGCATTCTACAAGGAGCCTTCAAGGAAACTTCAGCTTGTTGGAATTACCGGCACAAAAGGCAAGACTACAACATCGTTTTTTGTTAAGAATATATTTGAAACCGCAGGCTATAAGACCGGTATGATCGGTACTATTGCCAATTTTATCGGGCAGAGAAGAATCTATACAGCGATGACGACTCCTGAATCATCCGACTTAAACCAGCTCTTTGCAGAAATGGTTAATGAAGGATGCACTCATGCAGTTATGGAAGTCTCATCACACTCATTGGTCTTAAACAGAGTAAAGAATTTAAGCTTCCAGGGAGCTGTTTTTACAAACATTACTTCCGATCATCTGGATTTTCATAATACATTTGAAGAGTACCTGAAAGCCAAGAAAATTTTATTTGACGAGCTGGGAAGTGAGGCTTTTGTTGTTTTTAACACCAATGACCCCAGTTCAGAAAGTGTTATTTCAGAAACAAAAGCGAGAGCCTTTTCATACGGCACAAAAGAAGGTGCAACATTCCAGGTCATGAATATCAACTACGACTTGAACGGTACTACTTTTAAGATCCGTTATAACAATGAAGATTTTAACATTAAAACCCGCCTTGTCGGCGAGTTTAATGCATTTAATGCCGCAGCTGCTTTTGCTGTTGCAAGCCTTGCAGGAATAAAGACTGAAGATATCGTAAAGGGAATAGATACCACTCCACAGGTTGCAGGCAGGTTTGAAACCTTAAGTTACAAAAATAAAAAAGTAATTGTTGACTACAGCCACACGGCTGACAGCCTGGAAAAGGCTCTCCTTGCGATCCAAAGTATTACCAAAGGGCAGAATCCGGTATATACCGTGTTTGGATGCGGCGGCAACAGGGACCGCACAAAAAGACCTGTAATGGGAAAGATTGCAAGTGAACTGAGCAAAGAGGTTATCGTTACTTCAGATAACCCCAGACATGAAGACCCCATGGCAATTATCTCTGAGGTAACAAAAGGGATTGAAAAAAATAATTATAGAATAATTGAGAACAGGGAAGAAGCCATAAAGACGGCCATTGAACAGTCTGAGGATAATGCAGTTATTCTTGTTGCCGGCAAGGGCCACGAAACCTATCAGGAAATAAAAGGTGTAAGAAACCATTTTTCAGACATAGAAATCGCTGAGAAGTATTTAAGAAATGAATAAGCCAAAAATTACATTAGAAGATCTGTTTAACCTGACGGGATCAGTTATTTATAATCCCGATTCCTTTTCGTCTTCTGCACTCGTTTCAACAGATACAAGGACCATTAAAAACGGTGCCATATTTGTTGCCATAAAAGGTGAGAAAATGGACGGGCACGCTTTTGTTGAAGAAGCTGTAAAAAAGGGAGCTTCGGCAGTTGTAGTCAATAAGACCAAGCTGAAAAATTTTGATAAAATTGACGTTACTTTAGTTGCAGTAAAAGATACAACAAAGGCTTATGGCGAGCTTGGAAAGATCTGGCGCGATAAGTTAAACGCCAAAGTGGTCGGAATTACAGGCAGCAACGGGAAAACCACAACTAAAGAATTCCTCTCGCAGATCCTGGAGGAAAAATTCAGTGTAGCCAAGACACTTTCAAATAATAACAACCATTTAGGTGTTCCCCTTACAATACTTTCTGCGGCCGGGAATAAAGATGCTCTGGTGCTTGAACTTGGTACAAATCATTTTGGTGAAATTGCCTATACGGCGCAGATTGCAAGGCCTGACTATGCACTGATAACAAATATCGGTGAGTCGCACCTTGAGTTTCTGCACGACCTGAACGGCGTTGCAGAAGAAAAGATTGCGCTTTTTCAGGCCGTTAAAGACACAGATGCAAAATTATTACTTAATACTGATGACAGGATATTAAAGAAAAAGCTAAAAGAATATAAAAACGCCGTTACTTTCGGTTTTGAAGGCAGCCCCAAGGTTAAAGGCACGCTAAAGGGAATTAATAAAGAGGGAAAGACTACCCTCGGAATTACCTATAAGGAAAAGGAATTTGAAGTTCAGCTGCCCGTCCACGGCCTGAGTAATGCAAAGAATTTCCTTGCTGCTTCAGCTGTTGCGCTCGAGATGGGATTAAAGCCTTCCGAGATAAAAAGCGCTGCCAAAAAGCTTAAACCAGTCGATAAGCGACTTAACGTAAAGGTTATCGACAACTTTATTCTTGTAGATGACACTTATAATGCAAATCCTCTATCCATGAAATCGGCATTTGAATTCATTAGCGGTTTTGATGGCAGAAAAAAAATTGCAGTCATCGGCGACATGTTTGAACTTGGCAGTGAAACCGTCCAGGCACATAAGGATCTGGCAAAATCTGTTAAGAAAAATAAAATAGACGAAGTTTACACACTTGGTAAATTCATGATGAAGCTTAACCGTGAACTTCAAAACGGAAAAATTGTAAAGCGGCATTTTAAGGACAGAAATTCACTTGGAAAGTTTCTTCAGAGTAATGGTTTCGCTCAGTCGGTTGTTCTTGTAAAAGGCTCACGCGGTATGAAAATGGAAGAGTTTGTAAAAATTTTGGAAGGAAGAAAGTAAAAGAGATGTTTTATTATTTGTTAGAATACATTAATAAAGTATTTAATCCCCCGGGATTTGACCTTTTCAGGTTTTTAACCTTCAGGGCTGCACTTTCAGCAATATCATCCCTGTTCTTATCGTTGTATTTAGGACCCAAGCTTATTAGCTACTTAAGGAAAAAGCAGATTGGCGAGGCAAAGAAAATTGATGGGCCGAAGAGCCACTGGTCAAAGGCTGGAACGCCTACAATGGGCGGTATTATAATAATTTTTTCCATAGTTGTGCCCGTGCTCCTCTGGAGCGATATTAAAAGCGTGTACATCATTCTTGTTATGGCGGGCACTATCTGGCTAAGCGGCGTTGGATTCCTGGACGATTACTTAAAGGTGATGAAAAAATTCCCTAACGGCCTTATTGCAAGATATAAGCTTTTAGGGCAGGTAATGATAGGACTTGTTGTTGGCGTGGCTGTATACTTTCTGCCGGAATTCAGGGACGTTAACTCGATAACAACTCTTCCGTTCTTTAAGGATACAAATTTTGATTTCTCGTATCTCTACATCCCGGTGATTGTTTTTATTATTACTGCTACTTCAAATGCAGTAAATCTTACTGACGGCTTAGACGGACTTGCAATAGGCAACATTATGATTGTAATGATAGCCCTTGCAATTTTAAGTTATGTTTCGGGAAATATTATTTACGCAGACTACCTGAATATTATCTATCTGCCGGGTTCGGGAGAACTGATTGTCTTTGTTGCTGCAGTACTCGGCGCATCGCTCGGGTTTTTGTGGTTTAATTTTTATCCGGCCCAGATTTTTATGGGCGACACCGGATCCCTTGCACTTGGCGGCGCCTTCGGTATTATAATGATTCTTATAAAGAAAGAGCTATTAATACCTATACTCGGCGGCGTTTTCTTTCTCGAAACGGTTTCGGTTATACTGCAGAGACTTTATTTCAAGTATACGAAGAAGCGCTACGGCGAGGGCAAAAGAATTTTCAAGATGGCTCCCATCCATCACCATTTTGAGATGGAAGGATGGCCTGAACCTAAGATTGTGGTCAGATTCTATATCCTGACAATTATTTTAACAATTTTCAGTTTAACAACATTTAAGATAAGATGATTAACGTAACGGGAAAGAATATAAGCATATTAGGCGCTGTCAGAAGCGGACTTGGTGCTGCAAGGCTTGTAAAGGCACTTGGCGGCGTTCCGTTTGTAAGTGATTCTGCTCCAAAAGAGAAAATCCAGAAGAATCTCGATGTACTCGAGAGCGAAAATATATCGTATGAATTTGGCGGACACACCGAAAGGGTATTTGACTGCGAATTTATGATCACTTCTCCCGGGGTGCCTTCAGAATCACAGGTGCTTCAAAGCGCAAGAGAAAAGGGAATTAAGGTCATCAGCGAAGTGGAATTTGCTTCTAATTTCTGCAAGGGAAAAATAATTTCTATTACAGGTACAAACGGTAAAACCACTACAACAAGCCTGTGCGCCCATGTGTTAAATGAATGCGGAATGAAAACCTATCTGGCAGGAAATATTGGTATTGCTTTTTCAGACCTGGTATTAAGCGTTAAGGAAGATGAATGCGTTGCTCTGGAGACTTCAAGTTTTCAGCTGGACCATATTGATTCCTTTAAGCCCTTTGTTTCAGCTATATTAAATATTACGCCGGATCACCTGGATCGTTACGACCATAACATCCAGAACTACATAAATTCAAAGCTGAATGTATTTAAGAATCAGAATGAAAATGACTTCCTGATATTAAATGCCAATGACGAAAAAACCCCTTCTGAAATCAGCAATACAAGGGTTAATAAATTTTATTTCTCGCTGCAGAAAGAAATGGCCAATGGCGCCACACTTGAAGATGGCAAAATGGTCTTCAGGCGCAATGGCAGCGTGGAATTCAGCTGCGGAATAAATGAATTCAGCCTGGTAGGCGAGCATAACTACGCCAACGCGATGGCTGTTATTATAATTGCAAAGATACTTAACCTTGATAACGACAAAATAAAGTCTGCCCTTGGAAATTTCCCCGGGGTTGAGCACCGTCTGGAATTCGTTCGCGAGCTGGACGGAGTAAAATATATAAACGATTCCAAGGCTACCAATGTAGACTCGGTCTGGTACGCTTTAAGAAGTTTTGAAGACCCCATTTTCCTCATCCTTGGCGGAAAGGACAAGGGAAATGATTATAACCAGATAAAAGACCTGGTTGTAAGTAAAGTAAAAAAGATTTATGCAATCGGTTCTTCTGCCGATAAGGTATTTAACTTCTTCCATAACCTTGTAAAAGTGGAAGTCAAAAAATCACTGGAAGAGTGCGTTTCAACTGCAAGCAGTGAGGCAAGGGAAAAAGACGTTGTACTGCTTTCACCTGCCTGTGCAAGCTTTGACATGTTTAACGATTATGAACACAGGGGAAGAGTATTTAAAGAAGCAGTAAATAAATTATGAATCTGAAGTATTTAAGCAGAATATTCTATATCTCGATACTGGCCTTAATAATTGTGGGCTCAGCCCTGGTACTCAGTGCCAGCAGTGCTTACAGTGCATTAAGGTTTCATGACAACCTTTACAGGTTGTTTTCTGCTCATATTATCAGGGTGGTTATTGCAATATTTGCTCTTGTGGCGTTCTCGATTATTCCTTATGAACATTATAAAACATACAGCAAGAAAATCATAATCGGGGCTGCGGGACTTCTATTACTGACGCTTTTTATTGCTCCTAACGTAAAAGGAGCAGGCAGATGGATCAACCTTGGGCTGTTTTCCTTTCAGCCTTCTGAAGTAGCCAAGTTTTTACTCATTGTGCATCTGGCCTATCTGATAGAGGCAAAAGGAGATGAGTTAAGGGATTATAAAAACGGTTTTAAGTATCCTCTGGTATGGGTTATAATAATAGCCGGGCTCATTTTTGTTCAGCCAAATGTCAGTACAAGTCTTGTTGTAGCAACAATAGCCTTTACGCTTTTGTTTGTCGGCGGAGCCAGGATTACACATATCGTCTCTACGGTTGGTCTTGCCGGAGCTGCAGCATTCTGTTTCATGATGATGTTTCATCATTCACGGCAGAGAATTCTGACATTTTATAACAGCTTCGGAAGCGGAAATGAAATTAATATACAGGTTGCCCAGGGTAAGATAGCTCTGGGAAGCGGCGGATTAATCGGTTTGGGATTGGGGCAAAGCAGGCAGAGTGACCTGTTTCTACCCGAGGCATATGGCGATTTTATTTTCTCGATCCTTGGCGAGGAATTAGGCTTTATTGGAGTTGTAATTATACTGCTGGTTTATCTGCTAATATTTTTCGCCGGTATAGTTATAGCCAAGAATGCAAAGGACAAGTTTGGCCAGCTTCTGGCATTTGGAATTAGTTTTACAATAATTATAAGTGCTTTTATTAACGCCGCGGTGGTAACGGGGATATTCCCGACAACCGGTATTCCGCTCCCTTTTATCAGCTACGGCGGAACATCTATTATATTTATGTGCGGTGCTGCCGGTGTAATAGTTAACATAGCAGTAAGATCGCACAAAGCAAAAACAGCAGTCAGTAAATGAAAAAAACAGAAACAAAATATCGTTTTCTATTTGCCGGAGGCGGCACGGGCGGACATTTATTCCCGGCGATTGCTGTTGCTGAAAAAATTAAAATGCTTAAGCCCGAAAGTGAGTTTCTGTTCCTGGGCACAAAGTCAAAAATTGAAGCCGTTGTTGTTCCAAAATTGGGCTACAATTTTAAGACTATATGGATTAAGGGGGTGGCGCGCAGGTTTGACGTCCGGAATTTCCTGTTTCCGCTGAAGCTTGCGGTGTCACTGGTGCAGTCGCTCTGGATAAATATCCGTTTTAAGCCTAATGTTGCAATCGGTTCAGGCGGCTATGTCTCAGGACCGGCAGTCTGGGGGGCTTCAGTAATGGGTGCAAAGGTAATTCTCCTGGAACAGAATAGCTATCCCGGAATAACAACCAGGCTTCTTGAAAAGAAAGCTGCCGAAATTCATCTTAGTTTTGAAGACTCCAGGAAGTACTTAAAGGATCCGTCAAAGCTCTTCGTAACTGGAAATCCCGTGCGATCAAGTCTTCAGCTTGAAGAAAAATCCGGTGCCCTGAAGAAATTCAACCTTACTGAAGGCAAAAAAACGGTTCTTATTCTAGGCGGCAGTCTTGGTGCAAGATCTCTAAACGAAGCAGTAGCCAGAGCAATTCCTGCATTTGTGAAAAATGACATTCAGGTAATCTGGCAGACAGGCAAAAACTATTTTGAGACCTATAAGAGTCTTCAGGCACCATCGGTCTGGTTAAATCCATTTATTGAGGATATGGGGGCTGCGTTTTCAGCCTGTGACCTCTTGATTTCAAGAGCCGGAGCTACGACGATAGCCGAGATTACAATGCTTGGTATACCGACAATATTTGTCCCGTCACCCAATGTGGCGGCTAACCATCAGTACTTAAATGCAAAGTCGCTTTCTGATAAGGATGCTGCAATTCTTCAGCCCGACAACAAAGTAAGTGAAGAGCTTGCTGAAAAAGTGCTCGAAGTGATTTTTGACGGCAACCGGCTTGGGAAGCTTTCTAATAACGTAAAACTCTTTGGTAAACCGGATGCTGCTTTAATAGTGGCGCAAAATGCAATTAAGCTGGCGGAGTCTTTATGACAACTGCAACTGCGGGAAAAAGAAAGATTTTTAAGTACAATCTTTCATTTTACTATCAGTCGACGATTATATATTTTATTGCTTTCCTGCTTTATGTATTCATAAAGGGGGTATTTCTCGAGGACTCATTTAAGATGATCCTTAAAGACCCGGTGATCTACTTTTTCATACTGATTGTACTGATCTCACTTGGAAGCCTGCTCTATAACCTGTACCTGAACAGGCACATTGAAATCAGGTCTGAGGAACTGGTAATAAAAAAGGGAAACAAGACGAGAGTAGTAAAGTTTTCCGACATTATCAGCATCAAGCAGACAAAGGAAAGAAGACATTCAAGGGTAAGATCTTTCAGGATAATAAGAATCAGAGTTAAAAACAGAAGACTTCCTCTGATTATTATCCCTTATGATTATGAAAATAAAATGGAATTGTTGGATTCTATAAAAGAGTTAAGAAATAAATTCGGAAGTAAAGGAAATGTTTAAGAATATTAAGAAAGTACATTTTGTAGGCATTGGCGGAATTGGAATGAGCGGAATTGCTGAAATTCTGCTGAACCGCGGTTTTCAGATTTCAGGCTCCGACAGGGCTTTAACTGATATTACACAGAGATTAAGAGACTTAGGTGTTGAAATATATGAAGGACATTCGGCAGATAACCTTAAGGATGCCGACGTTTTGGTTTATTCATCTGCAGTCAGCATTGACAACCCCGAGGTTGCCTCTGCAATAGAAAGAAAGATCCCGATAATCAAGCGTTCGGAAATGCTTGCCGAATGCATGAGAATGCAGTATGGCATTGGAATAGCCGGTACACACGGCAAAACAACCACAACCTCGATGGTTGGACTTGTATTGACCGAAGGAGGAATTGACCCTACTATTATCGTCGGCGGCAAGTTAAGCAGCCTTGGCGGAACAAATGCCAGGCTCGGCAAAGGTGAATTCATTGTTGTTGAGGCTGATGAGTTCGACAGAACATTCCTCAAACTGACGCCGGCAATTGCGGCACTTACCACTCTGGAAAAAGAGCACCTGGATACATACAAGGACCTGGATGACATCAAGATGGCATTTGTAGAGTTTGCCAATAAGGTCCCTTTCTACGGATTTGTTGTTCTTTGCATGGATGAACCGGCTCTGCAGGACATTCTGCCCCTGATAAATAAAAAAGTCCTTACATACGGACTTACCTCACAGGCAGATATACGCGCCATGGATATCAGGCATAGTGAGTATTCCAGCACGTACAACGTAAAGTATAAGGGTAAAATGCTGGGCGAAATAAAGTTAAATATCCCCGGCGTACACAACATCAAGAATTCCCTTGTTGCTGTAACGATTGCTACCGAGATGGGAATCGATTTTAAGGTCATTCAAAAGTCACTCGAATCCTTCAGCGGCGTTTACAGAAGATTCGAAACAAAGTATAACAAGGAACTGCTGGTCATAGACGATTATGCACATCATCCGACGGAAGTAAACGCAACTCTTTCAGGAGTGCGTTCAGGATGGGACAGAAGGCTTATTGCCGTATTTCAGCCGCATCTTTTTACCAGGACCAGGGACTTTGCTTTAGAATTCGGAAGGTCATTCTTAAATTCTGATATTTTCATCTGTACGGATGTTTATCCTGCAAGGGAAAAACCTATTGAAGGCATTACAGGCGAAATAATTGCACAGGCTGCAAAGAAATTCGGGCATAAGAATGTAGTTTATGTCCAGGATAAAGAGCGCATACCAGAGGTGCTGATGGAGCTGAAGAAAGACGGTGACATAATAGTTACTATGGGTGCGGGCGACGTTTGGAAATACGGCGAAAAGTTCATTCAGCTCTTAAGTGATAACAAGTAACCGGAATATGAAATCAAAAAGTAAGATAACTGGTATTCTGATTTTCGCTGCACTGTTGCTCGGGACAGTCTATTTATCGGTATCTTCTGAAAAAGAAATAAAAAATAATGTAGAAAAGATAGAAATTATAGGAAATCACTTTTTATCTAAGCAAGAATATTTTAATTTTGCTAGGTTAAATAAATTTTCTGATTACAAATTCTTATCTTTACCAATTATAAAATCAAGATTGCAGAAGCATCCATATGTTTCTAATGCCGAAGTGAAATTCAAGGATGCAAATACAGTAGTTGTCAGACTGACGGAAAGAAATTTTGAAGCGATATTACTGAGCGACACCGGACAGTATCTTCTGTCAGACGATTTTATGTTGATACCAGTTTTTCCATTTACAAAGAATATTGATCTTCCGGTTATTGAAAATGCTCTTCCGGATGGAAAGCTGAAGCCTCTGGCTGAACTGAAAAATGATGATACCAAGGCGGCCTTCAGAATAATTGAGGCGGCAAGAATGGTCAGCAGCGATTTATATCAGAATATCTCAGATGTCGATCTAAGAAAGGGAAAGGAAATCGTTTTAAGGATGAGAGGCCGTGATTTTCAGGTGATTCTGGGGAGAGGAAACGAAGCTTCAAAGATGGTATACTTTAGCAAGATATGGAACAAACTCAATAGAGTTAATCAGTCGGTTGATAGCTTTATCAACTACGTGGATTTAAGATTTGATAAATTAATTTATTTAGGTACGACAAACTTAGATACTGAAGTAAAAGGTGACAAAGGATGAGGAAAAATATTATAGCCGGTCTTGATTTGGGGACTACAAAAGTTGGCGCCATTATAGCCGAAAAGTCAGAAAACACCATCGATATTCTGGGCTTCGGCGTTGCTCCTTCAGAAGGGTTAAACAGGGGCCTGGTAGCCAATATAGCCAAGACTGCCGATGCAATTAAAGCAGCCATGGAAGTTGCCAGCAACAGGGCAGGCATTGATCTTAGAATCCTTAATGTCGGAGTCGCCGGAGAACATATAACAAGCCTTCGCCACAGAAATTATGTAACAATTAATAGTCCTGAAAGGGAAATTACAAGTGAAGATCTGGCCAGACTTGATGCTGATGTAAGAACAATTAGAATTCCTTCAGACAGGCAGATTCTGCACATTATTCCGGAGGAGTTCTCAATTGACCATCAGGGCGGAATTGAAAATCCGATCGGAATGTGCGGATCGCGTCTTGAAGCAGTCAATCATATTGTTCTGGCTTCAATTCCCGCAATACAGAACATTAAGCGCTCTGTTGAAAGAGCAGGTTATACAGTTCAGGACTATATTTTGCAGCCGATTGCTTCCAGCTCATCCGTTCTGGAAGAGAATGAAAAGGATTTGGGAGTTGTTCTTATTGATATCGGCGGCGGAACCACTGATATTGCTGTTTTTCATAAAAAGACGATAAAACATACAAAAGTTATTGGAGTTGCAGGCAACCAGGTTACGAATGATATTCGTGAAGCACTCGGAATAGTTACGGACGACGCCGAAAAACTGAAAAAAGAGTACGGATACGCAACCGAAGGCTCCATAATCAAAGATGAAGATATTTATATTAAAGGCGTCGGTGCCAGAGGCAACGTAAAGATTCCTGTAAGCCTGCTTACACAGATTATTAGCGTAAGGATGAGAGAGTTGTTTACACTAATTGATAATGAAATCAGGCATACAGGCTTTAAGAATAAAATAAAGGCCGGCATTGTACTTACCGGAGGCGGTTCGCTCCTGAAGGGCTGTACCGAACTTGCCGAAGAGGTTTTCGGGCTGCCTACAAGAATTGGTGTTCCGCAGGACTTAGGCAAAGGTCTTTCATCTGAAATTGAAAGCCCTGAATTTGCCACTTTGGCAGGACTGATCAGGGGTGTACCCGGTACA
Source organism: Syntrophomonadaceae bacterium (assembly GCA_050259615.1). Lineage (GTDB taxonomy): Bacteria > Bacteroidota > Ignavibacteria > Ignavibacteriales > SURF-24 > JAAXKN01. The sequence continues at coordinate 44,978 of JBLNAZ010000056.1, forward strand.
GGATCCAGCGAAAGTGCTGTGACTTCTGTTAAGATGAAAAAGGTGAACCAGAAAAATCCGGTTTTCGACATATTCAAGAAAGTACGCGAGTTTTTTGACGAGTTATAATAACCACAACAAGGAGGAAGTTTATGTCATTTTTTGCAACATTGGATCGTGAAAATCCTATGTCCGCACAGCTGAAAGTAGTTGGTGTTGGCGGGGGCGGCTGTAATGCAGTTGAGAGCATGATCAAAAGAGGTCTGACCGGTGTGGAATACATAGTTGTTAATACCGATTCTCAGGTGCTCATTAAAAACAGTGCTACTCACAAAATCCAGGTCGGCACCAGCGTTACACGCGGCCTTGGAGCGGGAGCCGATCCCAATGTAGGCAAGAAAGCTGTTGAAGAAGACCGTGAAAAGCTGACCAAGATACTTGAAGGCAGCGATATGGTCTTTATTACTGCCGGTATGGGCGGCGGCACCGGTACCGGTGGAGCTCCTATAGTTGCTTCAATTGCAAAAAGCCTGGGAGCATTAGTAGTAGGAATTGTTACCAAGCCTTTCAGATGGGAAGGTAAGAAAAGAATGATGAATGCCGAACAGGGTATCCAGGAATTAAGACAGTATGTCGATAGCCTTATAGTAATTCCAAATGAAAGACTGTTAAATATACTCGACCCTTCAATTAGCGCTAATCAGGCTTTTGACAAGCCAAATGAAGTGCTCTATGAGGCTACACGCGGAATTGCCGACATTATTACAATCGGCGGTATCATCAATGTGGACTTTGCAGACGTACGCTCGGTAATGAGCCAGAGCGGTGAAGCCTTAATGGGCTGCGGTATTGCAAGCGGTGAAAACCGGGCTATTGAAGCTGCTCAGAAGGCAATCTCATCCCCGTTACTTGAAGGCGTAAGCATTAAAGGGGCTAAGAATATTCTTCTTAATGTAACCGGCTCAAGCGCACTTACCATGCACGAGATCGATGAAGGCAACAAGGTGATTTATGATGCCGCAGGCGAAGAAGCTAACGTCATTTTCGGCTGGGTGAACAAAGAAGAAATGAATGAATATGTTTCCTACACCGTAATTGCAACCGGCTTCGACAGCAACAGAAAACAGAAGGAAACAGCTACTCAGGCTGCAAAACCACAGCCGGCTTCTTCTTTTTCATTCGGGGGCTACAGCAGGCAGGAAAATGCACAGAATGAGTTCAAATTTACAAATACAGAAGATCTGGATATTCCTACTATTTTCCGTGTTAAAGGTTCAAAGTCGGTGGCTTTGCCTGAAGAAGAGCAGGTACCTCAGAGTGGATTTACAATTGATAAAATAGCTAACTATCAGCCTGAAGATAAAAGAAAACAGGTTGAAGATGATAGAGATGACGATGAAAGTTCATCATTCTTAAGAATGATGATGGACTAGAAATCAATTAAAAATTAAGAAGGAAAACTAAAAAGATAAAACTTAATACAAATTGAGATTAAAAAAGGCTGGCTGGGATTTCTCCTTGTTGTGGTGACAAAGATAAGCGAAAAATGACTCTTCCAATTCGCAAATGAAATCTGGCAGCCTTTTTTATTTTTAAAAATCAGGAAGCCTTCCTGGCAAATTTATCCATGATTTTTTTCCGGAACAGAAGGAAAAGTAGTATTAAAACACCCAGTATAAAAGAGATCAGTACAGTGTGGTGCTGCACGCTTCCGAGCATTACCTCCCATTTATCCCCGAAGAAGTATCCGATTGAAAGAAACCCTGCAGCCCAGATAAAAGCCCCCAGGTAAGCAAAAAGCGCAAATTCCCAAAGTTCAAGCTTACTGGTACCCGCAATTATGGCAAAAATGTGCCTGATCCCGGGAATAAAGTAGCCTATCAGAAGAGCCCAGCGCCCCACTTTTTCGAACCAGTTATGGGCTTTTGTAAGCTTTTCTTCCGTAATATGAAGATATTTGCCGTATTTGTGAAGAACATAAAGCCCGAAAGTCCGCCCGATGGTGTAGCTTAAAGTAATTCCAACCACACTGCCCAGGTATGCAGAAAAGAAAGCAGGAAGCAGCTGCAGATCACCCTTATAAACTAAAAATCCAGTTAAAGTAAGTAATGTTTCATCAGGAACAGGCAGGCCCACGATACCAAGAACAAGCAAAATGAAAATTCCCCCGTAGCCGTAGTTACTGATCCAATATTCTATGTTTCCCATTGACTCCCCAAAAGTCCCCAATAAATCACTTGTTAAAATTATAGTAATAGAGTTTTATGTCGGGCGAAATATACTGCCGTAAAAGTATAAAATCAGCCGACCTGTTGTCATAAGTTTCATACAGAAAATACTTCCTGTAATTTGAATAGAAAAACTTGTGGAATGAAAAGCTGGATTCATCTTTCAATGCAGCAGGTATCATGTTTTTCCAATCACGATTTTTTGAAGAAACAAGCCAGACACTCTTATGGCCCTCGTAAACCGGGCGCAATAGTGACTTCAGGCTGTCCTGCCTGAATTGCGAGTCGGCAGGATCAAATGGAATCAGAACAACGTCTGTCCTTTTGGAATAATATTCGTACATGTATCTGCAGACGCCGGCATTAAAAACTATTGCGTCGCCCTTTTTCGTATTAGCATCCAGGTACTCAACTGCCTCACGCCACGTTTCCTTGTTCGTAGTCACCAGGTTGTTTCCCCAGTTAAAAACTGACATGCCAAAAATAAGTACAAGGAGGGACATTTTCATGGTTTTTGAGGAAATATTATTCAGCCCTTTCCCAGCTAGTATAAGAAATGCTGATGAGGATGCAACGGTATATTTTACCATAAAAATAGGGGAAAGAAACTGTGAAACAACAAAAGGCAGCAGTACCGGAACCGAAAGCCATATGAAAAGGAAAAAAGCTTCATGTACATTTACAACCGAGAGCCTGTATTCAATGTCTTCAAATTCGCCTGCAAACTTCCCCTGTGTATTGACTTTAATTACCCTGGAAATAAAAATAATTGAAAGCAGCATAAGCGGAATCATAACTGCTGCCAGAACAAGGGAACCGGAGTACTCTACTAAAGTTTCCGGAATCTGCAGAAGCGTTGCTCTTGGAATCCATAGAATTTTTTGTGCCAGGAGAAACTGCTTGTAGAAAACAAAAAACCAGGGGAGGAAAAGAAATATAGTTACTGCGTTTGCTGAAAGGAATGGAAGCAGGTTTTCCTTAAACCTTCTTTTGGAATAAAAGGCCATGGAAAAGAAATAGAAACACTCTGCCGCAAGAATAAAATAGCTGTAAACATGCGTGTGAAGAAGCAGAATGTTTGCGATAATGTAGCCTATCCAGTAGCTTTTTTTATGTGAGCTGAGACTAAGCAGCAAAAGGTACATGGAAACGGCTGTTAATAAAGTAAACAGAGCGTACATCCTGGCTTCCTGTGCAGCTTCAATATTTATGTTGGACATGGCGAAAAGGAAAGAGGAAATTAAGGCAGCCCTTTCGTCAAAAATATACTTTGCAAGCTGGTAGACGAAATAGATAGTGAGTGTACTGAAAACAACAGACAGCCCTCTTACAGATGCCTCGCCATAACCAAAAAATGCTGTCCAGATGTGGAGCAGAAAGTAGTATAAAGGCGGATGAAAGTCGCGGGAAGTCTGCTGAATAATATCGCCAAAGGACATCTGAGCCAGCCTGACCGAATACACCTCATCAAAAGTCAGGCTTTCAGCCCCTAAATATAAAAATCTTAATACAAATCCCGTAACAACGATTAAGGGCAGCAAAATCTTGTAGGTCTCGGGTACAATAGCTTTTGACGGCTGTAAAGTACGTAATACATCTTTCTTGATCATTTAAATGACATTCTTTATTTTCCAATTCTGCTTCTTTTTTTTCTAAGCCCTGTATTTAAGTTAATATAAATAAAAAATCACCCATTGCAACCAAAAATTTCGCTCTCAAAACGGTGCAAAATGAGGAAAAATATTAGCCTTTTACGATGGGAGTTATAGTCAGTATCGAAAGTGAATAAAAGAAAGACCAACAGTTGTATAAATTTAAGTACACCTGAGGGCTGCAAAGGCTGAATATTAGTGGAAAAAGCAGAATTATTCTGGCACTCCAGTTGTTACTATCAAAGTAAGAAAACAAATACCGGGGTCTAACAATGAAACTTATGAAATATTTAACCGTATTATTTATAACAGTTTATGCATTCTTTTTAGCGGGATGCAATATAAACGATCAGAACCACTATGTTCCCCCTGCACCGCCGTCGAATGTTTATTCCGTAAACGGCGACAACAGAGTGGATATATACTGGGACTTAAGCCGTAACAAAGAGGTGTCGGGCTATAATGTTTACTACAGTTACTCCTATGACGGGAAGTATACACTTTTGGGATCTACTGAATCGGATCATTATATTGACTACGACGCAAAAAACGGCGATACGTACTACTATGCGGTTACGGCCTATGACTTCGATGGAAATGAAAGTGACTTAAGCCGGGAGGCAGTTCAAAGTACCCCCCGTCCTGAAGATTTTAATAAAGTGATCTATGATTACAGAAGATTCCCAAATAACTCAGGTTTTGAGTTTTCTTCCAATTCAGTGCTCCCGTACGATTCTAAAAATACCGACTTCTTCTTTGAAAACTTTCAGGGTAAGTTCTACCTGGATGTATGGGATGACTCAGATATAATGGATATGGGGCCGACAAGAGATATTTATGACATACAGATGGCTCCGGCGCAGGGCTGGTCTCCTACAAAAGATACAGTAGCTGTTATCGGGCATACATATGTAATCTGGACTTTTGATAACCATTATGCCAAGATCAGGATATCAAATATTACAAATGACAGGATTACCTTTGACTGGGCTTACCAGACAGTAGAAGGCAGCAGGATGCTCAAGGAGACGACAGGAGAAAGGAAAACCCTGAGTTTCGATGCAAAGAAGCACCATAGAATGCTGCTGAAATAAGCCTTAAGCAGACATTATACGTGCAATTAAAGCTTTAAATAATTAATGCGGCTTAGATGAAGAGAAAAAGCATACTTTTTAGTATGCTTTTTCTATATTTGCTGTTTATATTTGGATTGATGTTTAATTTTAACGCAATTTTTAATGATGCGGAAGTCTTTTTATATAATTCTTTCCTTTAGTATCTGGCTAGCATTATGTGAAGTTTTGTATCCCCAGTCTTTTAATCCAAAAGGACAATTCAAGGACCAAAAGCTTACAGGTGATGTTCCGAAGGTAATATTTAGTAAAATTGAAGAAGGGTTTGCATTCCGGGATATCAGTAAATTTTCTGACAATATCAGCTCTCAGACCTATTTAAGCTTACCCAACGGAATTACCGGATACTATAGTGCTACTCAGGTGTTTTATATCCTGCAGGATTTTTCACGTATCTACAGGCCCGTAAGTTTCAGGTTCCTGACGGTGAACGACAGGACAGACAATCCTTACGCCTCGGGCTACTACAGATACGAATCTAAGGGGGTAAGGGGAACTGCACAGGTTTATATATCCCTGAAGCTATTTGGAAACAGTTGGAAGATTTCCCAGATTACGATTAACTGATGTCAGGCAAATATAAAAAAATATTAAACAAATACTTCCTGAAGGATAGTAAAAAGTATTTTGCGGTTTTTTATTTGTCTGTTTTCCTGATTTTGGTTACAGGCATCGTTTCACCTGTAATGCTTGAAAGCAGGCAGCAGAATTGGGAGAAGGAGCTAAATAAATTAGTCACTTCTATAGAGTCCTTGGTTACCTCCGGCCTTAAGTCGCAGGAAAATGATGTCCTTAATAAAAGCGCTCAGGTAAAAGCTCTGATAAGATCTGAGGCGGGCAGGAGGAAAGCCGGTCCGCAGGGTCTCATGGAAGCCTTAAATGAAAAGAATTTTTCGGGCTATTCGGTTGAAGTATTTAATGAAAATGAGCAGCTTGCCGCCTGGACAAGTGATATTGCAATTCCGCAGGAAAGATTCTTCCCGGTTTTTTACGATCCGGGTGAAATTCACTTCTTCAGATCCGGCCTGTGTACATATCTGACAGTCACCGATACGCTAAGGTCTTCAGGTAAGACGTACTACGAATCTGTGAGTCTCCCGGTTGAAAAATATTACGACATTCAGAATGAATATTATAAAAAGATAAGCCTGACCGAGAGCTTTACCAATAAGTACCTGACTCCTTTTGAGATTGAATATTCCTCGGTTGCCCAGAAGAGTCTGGATGGAAGGAAGTATTCCGTTGTCATAAACAACAACAGAAACCGCCAGATTGCCGTAGTCACGTTCTTAAAACCGGCAAAAGATGAAAGACTGGCCAGTCTGAAAGATTTCTTTATCGATCTTCAGTCTATTCTTGCAGTCATCGGCTTTACAGGCTTACTTATGGGATTTTACAGTGAGCTGAAAGGCCTTAAAAGCAGGCTTCTTAAATCCTCAATTCTCATAGCTTTTACCGTTGCCGTAAGGTTCGGGCTCTTTTTCATGGAGATCCCGGCTAAATTTTTAGAGGGTCCTTTAACGAACGCTTCTTATTTTGCCTCGGCTTTTGGGTTCGGAATTGTAAAATCCCCGCTGGAATTCTTTATTACAGTTGTTTTTGCTCTTTTCATATGCATCAGCATATTCGAAAACGTGACCGCCTATGTAAAGGGGAACGGGAGAAATGAGAAGAATAACATATTTTTATTTGGCATCCTTACCGCAATTTCTGTCCTCCTGTATCTTATTTTTCTGAGAGGCTTAGGGGCTTCAATCAAAAGCGTGATATTTGATTCCTCTTTGAGGTATTTCAAAGAGCCGGGACTCCTGCCCAATTATCCTGCTGCTTTGATGCAGCTGAACGTGCTTCTTTTAGGAATCGGTTCAGTTTTAATTGCCGTCTCAATACTGCTGACAATATTTAACTATATCCCGTATATAGAAAAGGATAAAGTTAAGAAAAGTATGCTCGTTGTGTTCATAGTGTTTCAGGCTGCAGGAATTGTTTATGATATTACGCAAAATGAACCCCAGGGCACCCCTCTAATCAGGATCTTATTTGTCACGTTTACTTTTATACTGGCGTATAAAATTTATTTTGAAGAGCAAAAAGTGCTCTACAATTATGTATATTTTGCCCTCATCTCATCGGTTATAACAATAAGCCTGCTCAACTACTATAACTCCTCTCTGGAGAAAGAGTCCCTTAAGACCACAGCTTATGAACTGACAAGAGCCAGCGACGAGTGGCTGGAATTCCTCGTGCGCGAGGCTTTGATAAACGCAACAAGAAGTGATGAGACCTTTAAGGCCCTGAAAGAGCAGGGGACTAACTTTGAGACCGCGGCCTTTATGATCTGGTCGCAAAGCTCCCTTCAGCGTGAGTCTATGCGCTCCTCGGTTACACTTTTGGACAGAGAAAAAAGAATGCTAGGCAGTTTTGGAGTGGATATAGACCCCATGTACAGGGTTACCCCAATGGTGCTCAACTACGAGGGCGAAGAGATGCAGATCTTTAATAATTACAGGCCCATGGGTCTGGATGGGAAAATTATCTCGGGCATTGTGCCTATTAAAGAAGATAATGTTCTCCTGGGCTATGTTGTGGCCTCAGTGCAATTTAATCCAGATAACTACAAGGTCAGCAGCCTTCCCCCGTTTCTGGCATCCAATTATAATTCTGCAAATTCAACCGTCAGCTTTGAAAAACTGAAAATATTTGAGTTTGAAAATGACAGGCTGAAAAATGTCCTCGGTGATATTACTCCTGCCGATACATACACGAAAAGCATCCTTTATGCCAATCCGGACCAGAGGGAAGCCTGGACTACACTTAACGTTGATGATGAGAACTATACTACTTATATACTGAGGGAAATAAAAGGGGACAAGTTAAGAACAATTGCTGTACTCTTAAGAGAAAAGAATTTTTCCTGGAGCCTTTATAATTTTTTCAAAGTGTTTTTCATTCACAGCATTTTTATAATTGTGCTGCTCCTGGCATTATATGGGGCACAGGTCAGGAAGTCGGGATTCATAAAGTATACTTTCAGGGCGCAGCTTCTTGCAGCTTTTCTTTTTATATCCTTGCTGCCGCTCATCTTTATGGCGTTTTATAACAGGAGCCTTACTGAGGAGAAAAACCGTGACCTCATTTTATTAAAGCTCGGGCAGAATACCGGCAACATTGAAAGCTACATTAAAGAACATTTAAGGCTGGATAAAAATAAATCTTTTAACCTGATATTTTCTGAAGCTTCGCGGGACCTTAATCTCGACTTTTCCTTATATTCCGGGCTCAGGCAGACATTCAGCACTCGTGAAGAGTATTTCAGAGCGGGAATTCTGCCTGAAGTAATGAACCCTGCTGCTTACAGCAAGCTTTACTTTCAGGGATATACCAGGTACGATATGACTGAAAAAATTGAGAATTATGAATATAATTCAATTTATACCAAGGTTAACTTTGAAGGCAGGGAGTACGTACTTAAAGTAAGCGACATGTTCAATAGAATATCGCTTCCTATTACAGGCGAAGAAGTGGATATATTTCTTTTCGGAAGCTATTTCTTTGCTACTATTCTCGTTATAATAATAAGCACCATTCTGGCCAACAGAATATCCTCTCCCATCAGGGGGCTGACGAAGGCTACGATTTCCGTTGCAGGCGGGGACCTGAATTTTGAAATAAAAAATCAGCAGAAAGGTGAAATCAGGGACCTTATTAACGGGTTTAATTCAATGATCAGGGAGCTGCATAGAAGTCAGTCGGAGCTTGCACAGCTGGAAAGAGAAACTGCCTGGAAGGAGATGGCACGCCAGGTAGCACACGAGATCAAAAACCCGCTTACACCGATGAAACTTGCCGTCCAGCAGCTTGTAATTGCGTACAGGGATAAGTCGCCCAAGTTTGATGCTATTTTTGATAAAGTATCTAAAACGATTATAAATCAGATCGACACCTTAAGCAATATTGCTTCGGAATTTTCCGGATTTGCAAGAATGCCCAACCTTAAGATGGAGAAGGTTGACATTGGCGCGGTTATTCAGGAAGCATGTGACCTTTATGTGGAAGAGAATGTGAAAATTTTTATCAGCAAGGAAGCAGTAAATCTTACTGTTGAGGCTGATAAAGACCAGCTTAAAAGAACAATAATAAATCTTATCAGAAATTCCATTCAGGCCGGAGCAACAGCAGTAAGCCTCAGGGCACAAAAAGACGGTGAAATGGTTGACCTTGAGATCACGGATAACGGCAGGGGAATTCCGCAGGAGTTCATTTCACGCATCTTTGAACCCAACTTTACGACAAAGGAAAAAGGTATGGGATTAGGCCTTAAGTTAGCAAAGAAGTTTATGGAAGGTATCGGCGGCAGTATAAGCATAGTTGAGTCCTCAGAGACAGGCACAAGAATCCTTCTGCAATTTAAAGGAACGCGGTAAAAATGACTGGAATTACTCCACATCAAATGGCTGCTTTGAACTACAAAGAGCACATTTCCCTGACCGCAAATGCCGGCTCGGGAAAAACATTTGTCCTTTCAAGACGCTACGTGGAAATAGCCCTGAAGGAAGATGTTTCTTTAAGGAATATTGTTGCCATTACATTTACCGACAAAGCTGCGGGTGAGCTCTACAAGAAGATTTCCGAAGAGGTGCAGAGGCGATACCTGGAGAGTACAGATTACCAGGAAAAAAAGATCATTGAAAGAATAAGACGCCAGCTCGTTTCGGCTAATATTTCAACCATCCACTCTTTCTGTATCGACATACTCCGTGAGTTTCCACTGGAAGCAGAGCTGGATGCCAATTTTACCCCAATTGATCAGAACCTGTCTGATGAGCTCCTGGATCTGAGCGTAGAAGAAACAATAAAGCGTTACATCACTGATGAAGAAAATTCAAGCAAGCTTAAATACCTGATCAGGATATTTGCTTCCAAAAATGTTCTCAAGAACGTTGTAGCATCCCTTATACAAAAAAGAAAAAACATATTAAAGCTGGCTTCAACCGTATATACACAGGATGAAAAAGAAATCAGCAGCTTCTTCTACGGGAATTTTGAGAAGTATGTTTCTGCAATTGTTGAATGTAATAAGGATAAGGTTCTTGGTGACGTTAACAGGATTAACGATACAGTGCTTTCCCATAAGCCCGATAACCTGCTGGCTCTCGAAATCAAATCTCTTTTGTGCAGGCTTTCAGAAACTGATGGCTTCAGAGAGCTGCTCCCTTTAATAAAGGAACTTAAAAGTAAGCTGTTAACCAGCTCAACTTCAAGTGTGAAGAAAGCCGGATACCTGAATAAGGAAAGAGAGATTTTAAGTGGCGAGATAAAAAGGGCAGAGGAATATTTTTCTGAAATTGCCGGATTCGACCTGCCTGAAAACCATGAAGAAGTAGAGCTGGAACTTGCACGATTCGGCAAGAGTCTCATTGAGGTTTTTAATAATGCCTTAAGCATATACGACGAAAAAAAACGTCAGAACGGCTATCTCGACTTTGAGGATATACTGATCCTTACTCAGAATATTCTCCTAAAAGAGGATGTCTGTAGAGCCTTAAGAGAAAAATTTCAGTACGTAATGATTGACGAGTACCAGGATACCAACGAAGTCCAGTACGAAATCTTTATGCCTATTCTGGATTACCTTAGGCAGGGGAATCTATTTATTGTTGGTGACGAGAAGCAGAGCATTTATATGTTCCGCGACGCAGAGCTTAAGATATTCAGCCGCACGAAAGAGGATATCATGGCGGCTGTCGGAGAAAAGAACCTGCTTAATCTGCCCGACAGCTTCAGGATGGCTCCGGCAATATGTCTTTTTACCAATTATATCTTCCGCAGACTTTTTAATAATGCAAATCCTGCCTACAATGAAGTTGGCTATTGCGACCTCGTTTGTGCAAAGGATGAAGCTACGCCGGGCGGAGTGGAACTGATACTTGCGCAGAAAGCTGACGAAATAAATACTGAGGCTGAACTGGTTGCCCGTAAAATTGTCAGCCTTACGCAGCACAGTCTTTCACAGCCAGATGAAACTGAGAATGCAGACAAAATCAGGTTCGATGATATAGCAATTCTATGCAGGAAAAGAAAATCTTTTGAAGAGCTCGAAAGGTCTTTTAACAGGTATCACATACCTTTTACCATTGTAGGCGGTACAGGATTTTACCAGAAGCAGCTGGTTTCAGACATATACAATTATCTGTCGTTTCTCCTTAACAGGGAAAATGATGCGGCACTGGTAAGCATCTTAAGGTCGCCGTTTTTCTCACTTTCCGACGTTGATATTTTTGAAATATCGCTGAAAAAAAAGTACTGCTTCTGGGATTCTCTGCAGGCTTATGCCGCCGAATCGCCCAGAATCCTGGAGATTGCATCAATTCTGAATAACAATCTGGTGCTAGTTCATCAGTATGACCTTACCTCTCTGCTGCGTAAAATAGTAAGGGAAAGCAGCTATCTTACAGTTCTCAGCTCAAAACCGAACGGGCTTCAGGAAATAGCAAACCTTGAAAAACTGATCACTATTTCGCATAACTTTTCCGTATCTGGTTACAAGACACTCTACGACTTTATTAACTATCTTAGCGATGCTATAATAAATATCGACGACGAGGGGCAGGCTTCTGTTGCCCTTGAAAGCGCATGCGTTAAGATAATGACGCTTCATCAGGCAAAGGGCCTTGAATACAAGACCGTCTTTCTTTATGCCTGTCATGAATATACCCAGCAGGATACGGTAAAGGCAAAATCGGTTATTATAAATAAGGATTTTGGCCTGCTTACTTCCGTTCCCGTAAACAACAACTATTTTGAAGACTATAAGCCGGCGCCAATTGTTGCACTCCATAATTTCATTGCCAGAAAAAAAAATCTGGCTGAAATAAAAAGGCTCCTTTATGTGGGTGTAACCAGGGCAAAGAATTACCTTTACATTTCCGCAACACATAAGGATCATAAGTTTAACCCGGAATCTTTCATGAGCCTTATCTTAACAGGACTTGGAGCAACTCTTCCCGTGGAGAATATTGAGATAAATTTTGAGCAGAATTTTCTTAAGAGTCTTGAAGATGGTTTTGCAAATGAAATAAAAACTCTGTTATTGAATATACCCGTCCTGAATGAAGTAAACGCTGCTGCTCCAATTGAAACATCAGACAACAGCAGCAGCCTTTCAGAAAAAATTCTGAAGATAGAGCCTGTTTTGGATATGCAGGAAGATGAGACGATTTCTGCCACAAAGATTGCCGTATACACTCAGTGCCCCATGAAATATTACCTTACTTATGAACTGGGCTACTCGAAACTTCTTAAAACATTCCAGAGAGATTTTACGCATTTTGATTTTAAGGAAGAAGATGAAAACTCAAGGCCTTCATTTGCGGATGTAAAGGGAAAAATAATGCATACGCTCCTTGAACATGAAGTAATGCCCGGTCAGTACGAGGATTCTCTTGAAGAAATGATCAAAAGCGAACTGCACTTTGTTGACGCAACGGAGGAAAATCTTATATCTATAAAGAAATCAGTTGTTGAGGATTTGAATTCATATCTGGCGTCAGGGGTTTCAAAGGAAATAAGATCTTACAAGTCATTTAAGAATGAATTTGAGCTGCTGGTAAGAGAAAAGGACTTCTATCTCTATGGAATTGTGGATAAACTCATTGTAGAGGATAAAAGGTTAATTGTAGTAGATTTCAAGTCGGATGGAATCGGTCCAGAGGAAATTTCCTCACGCAAAGAGCATTACTTCCCCCAGCTTAAGTTTTATGCCTATCTTTTAAGCAGGCTCTATCCGGAAGTTGAAGAGGTGGAGATCAGGTTGATATTTCTGAAACATCCGGAAATTGAAGTAAAATCCTTACTTAAAAAAGAGGAGATCGAAATAATAGGAATGGAATTGTACGGGGTTGTGGATAAAATCCGCAAAATGGAATTCAATAAAAACCTTAAGCATTGCTGCTTCTGCTCCTATTTTTTGGATAACCGCTGCATTATGCAGTAGAAGGGAAATGGATTAATTTCTGTGGAAACAAACAGCATAATAGTGCCGGAAAATTCAGCTTCTGAAAAGGAAATTTTGATGCCAAAAGCGGGTATATTCAGGAGGGGAATGGCATTTTTTATGGATCATTTAATTCTTTTGGTCACATTTTTATTTGTTTTTAATCATTATTTTGATTTCTTTTTATACAAAATAATATTTTCATCGCGGCAGTTTGCTCTATTGGTTGCAATTATTATCTTTATAGTTGAACTGTATTTTGTTCTCTTTGAGTGGCTTTGGAATGGAAAAACTCCGGGCAAGTTTCTTTTGGGTATATTTGTTGTAAAAGAGGGTAAAAAGGATTTGGATTTTTATTCCCTGCTGGTCCGGAACTTATTAAGGTGTACGTATTTTATACCCCCACTGTTTATATTGCCCGACCTGATATCGATAATAGTCAGTAAGCAAAATAAAAGATTGGGAGATCTGGCTGCCGGAACAGTTTGTGTAGTAAAAAAAAGAGTTAAATGAGAATAGAAGTCTGAAGCAAAAGCTTTGGGCACTTTTACGAAGTCTTTTTTGCTTCCGGCTTTCAGGCCGGAATGAGTGGACTGGCATTAAAAGTTAAATTCAACTAAGGAGTTAATATGAAAAGCAGAATTACCCAGATAAGAGATATGGCTGTAATTGAGGATGAATTAAATGCGGAAAAAGCAGGTGTACTCAGCTTCATAAGCCCCGACGAGGAACTTGTACAGGCTGTTGTTCCTTATCTTTACCTGGATAAAAATGTTTACTTATTCTTTGAGGAGTCCGATGAGAACTTCCTGAACATAAATTTCGATACCAATGTCAGTTTCACAGTCTTTAAAGCTGAAAACAGGGATAAAACTTTTAAAGGAAAAGGTTATAAGCTGATGCAGATCTTATGCCGCGGCATAATAAGAAGAGTGGAAGAAGCTAAAAGTGCCGAGGAAGTTTACAGCCAGTATATAAACAAGTACTACGCTGATTCTGAAGGTGAAGAATCTTACATAGGTATGAGAGCAGCCTTTATCGATACAGAGGAAATCCAGGCCAGCAGCATTACTGCCTGATTGCCGCTTTGGGCAGAGATACTTCAGGATGGCAGTATTTTTTTTTGAATTTAGTTGCAAATTCCGCATTCCGTATTGTCTTACCCTTCATGAAAATTAAAATCACTGATGAATTTTTAATAAAAGTATCATAAATTGCTATTTGTAATTTTGACCATTGGATATTCTTATAAACTATATCCTTTTGAGTGAGCGGTTTTGATTCAAAAGGCGATTTTTATCATTAAATTTGTTTTGCGGAGCATGTAAATGTTAAATTATGTCTGGCTTGCTCTTATTGTACTGGGAATTGGGGTTGCAATAAGTACGGATTTAGTCGAAAAGAGTAATAATAAGTATCAGAATAATACGCCTATTCCAGTCCGTATTCATTTCGATGAACCTTTCAGGAAAGATCTTTCAAAATCCTATAACGTCAGGCTTTCTGTCAGTCCGTCAGATTTCAGCAGATATTACAAGGAAAGTGTCAGTGGCGAAGTTGTGCAGACTGCTAAGGTAGGCTACGATAAAGATAAAAAAAATGCAACTCTCTTCCTTAGGACCGGCGATGCAACTCCCAAGATCTGGAAACAGATGGCAAAGGTAACCGGAAAAGAAGACGATCTTAACGGCAGGGTTTATTTCTACAACATACAGGGTGATTCGGCTGCATCGGCAGGCGTTGTATTTGAGGAGGTTTCATTTGCTAAAATGAAGGACGTTACCTCCTCTGCATTAAGCTATGCAGGTACAGCAGTAAATATTGCTCTGGAACTTATCGGTATTATGGCTCTCTGGCTTGGTATTATGAAGATTGCTGAAGAGGCTGGGCTCATTACAATTATTGCACGTGCACTTAAACCTATTACAAAATTCCTCTTCCCGGATGTACCTTCAGATCATCCGGCAATGGGTTCCATGATTATGAATATTTCAGCCAATATGCTGGGCCTTTCAAATGCCGCCACTCCTTTCGGCCTTAAGGCAATGGAGGAACTCGACAAGCTCAATCCGAATAAGGGAACGGCTACAAACGCAATGTGTACTTTTCTTGCCGTTAACACCGCAGGCCTTACATTTATTCCTGCTACTGCAATTGCCATCAGGGCAGCCTCGGGAAGTTCCGACCCTGCAATTATAATCGGCACCTCTGTTTTCGGCGCACTATGTGCTACAATAGTCGGTGTTACTTCGGCAAAGATTATGGAGAAGTTCCCCGTAAGGAAAGGTGAGGCAAATGAATGGTTCAGAT
This sequence comes from Syntrophomonadaceae bacterium, assembly GCA_050259615.1. Taxonomy (GTDB): domain Bacteria; phylum Bacteroidota; class Ignavibacteria; order Ignavibacteriales; family SURF-24; genus JAAXKN01. Next base: position 60,273 of record JBLNAZ010000056.1, read on the forward strand.
CAAATGTTAAAGGCCTTGGCATCCTTTCCGGACTTGCAGTTTTAATTGCTCTTGTATTTGCTTTAGGAATTGCCCCTGCAATCGGTTCTGTTTTCAGCTTCATCAGCCCCGCTTTATTTAAGGATGTTGTGCAGATTATTTCAATTCTTGCCATCCCGGGACTCATTCTGATTTTTGTCGGGTATGGATTTTTTAAGAAAGTAAAAGTATATGAGAAATTTATTGAAGGTGCCAAAGAGGGCTTTAACGTTGCTATTAGAATAATTCCGTACCTGGTTGGTATGCTTGTTGCGATCGGCATTTTCAGAGCAGGCGGAGCCATGGATTTTTTGATTTACATTATACGCCCTGTTACCGACCTTGTAGGCATGCCTGCTGAAGCATTGCCGATGGCTTTAATGCGCCCTCTTTCAGGAAGCGGTTCACTAGGCATTATGGCTGAAACCATTGCTGTTCACGGTCCCGATTCAATGATCGGCATACTGGTTTCAACGTTCTACGGCAGCTCGGAGACCACGTTTTATGTACTGGCAGTTTATTTCGGATCTGTTGGTATTGCCAGAACAAGGCATGCACTCGCTGCAGGCCTGCTGGCTGATGTTGCCGGTGCTCTCGGTGCATTGTTTATTGTAAAACTATTATTTGGATAAAACATGAAAGTATTTATAACAAGAGAACTTCCCGGAAATGCTGTGGACCTTCTGGTTAAAAGCGGTTTTGACGTTGTTGTCTACGGAAAGGACCGCCAGATTTCCAGGCAGGAATTTATTAAGTATGCAAAAGATGCCGACGGCATAATCTCGCTGCTTTCAGATAAGCTTGACAGGGATATAATTTCGAACCTTAATAACTGTAAAGTAATTGCTAATTATGCTGTGGGCTATAACAACATAGACCTCAAAGCTGCAAAAGAGAAAAATATTGCAGTTACAAATACACCTGAGCTTTTGACCGATGCTACTGCTGAAATTGCAATATCACTCATGCTCGCCTGTTCAAGGCACATCGTTAAGGGCGACAATCTGGTGCGGGAAAATAAATTTACTGGCTGGGCTCCGAAGCTCCTGCTGGGAATTGAGCTTAGCGAAAAGACTTTCGGCCTTGCAGGAGCCGGAAGAATAGGCATGGCTGCAGCTTTGAGGGCTAAGGCTTTCGGGATGAAAATAATTTATTTCAGCAGATCCCGTAATGTATCGCTTGAAAAGGCAGCAGGGGCAAAAAAAGTCTCCTTAGAGAAGCTGATGAAAACTTCTGACGTGATTTCCCTGCATATGCCTCTGACTGAAAAAACAAAGAATCTTATTGATAAAGATCACTTGCATTTAATGAAAGAGACTGCAATTTTAATTAACACTGCAAGAGGAGAAATCCTCGATGAAAAAGAACTGATAAAAATGCTGAAATCCGGGAGGATATTTGCCGCCGGATTTGACGTATATGAGAATGAACCCCTGCTGAGCAAGGAACTGCTGAAATTGAAGAATGTGGTTTTGCTGCCGCACATAGGCAGTGCCACATTCGAGGCAAGAACAAAAATGGCTGAACTTTGCGCAAAAAATCTTATTAATGTATTGAAAGGGAGAAAACCTCTGACTCCGGTCATTTGAGTACCTTGTTTTTACTTTTCGCATATTAAATTAAGTTTTGTTTGGCCCCTCCGGCACTTCGGTGCCGGGGTGGCAATAGTTATTGTAATTGACTATCTTGCAGTAAAAATTATACCAATAAACTTAAAAGAACACACCACATGAGAATAGGTATACCAAAAGAAACAATACTCGAAGAAAGACGAGTAGCTTTAGCACCTGCCGGTGTAGATGCATTGGTAAAGTCGGGGCATACTGTTTTTATTGAAAGCTGTGCCGGTGCCGGCAGCAATTTTTCCGATGAAGAGTACAGTAAGGTCGGGGCCAGTATAGTTTACAGCGCAGAAGAGGTGTACAACAGGGCAGAACTTATTACAAAGATTGCCCCGCTTACAGAAGTTGAAGTCTCAATGCTTCAGGAAGATCAGATCCTCTTTGGATTTCTGCACCTGGCAATTGGTAAAAGAAAAATTCTTGAGACACTTATTTCCAAAAAGGTTACTTCAATTGGCTTTGAGCTGATTGAAAACGAGGAAAATCTGCCCGTTCTGCAGTCAATGAGTGAAATAGCAGGACAAATTGCAATTCAGGTGGCAGAACGCTACTTGGAAAGCAGCTCAAAAGTAAGCCGAGGTATTCTCCTTGGCGGTATTACTGGTGTTGCTCCAGCAGCTGTTGTAATTCTGGGTGCTGGTGTTGTTGGAACTAATGCAGCGCGCGCTGCACTGGGACGCGGTGCACAGGTGATTATTCTGGATAAGGACCTTAACCGCTTAAAAAGAATTGACAATCTGTTCCAGAAAAGAGTTACTACTGTGGTTGCAAACCCGTACACTATTTCCAGAGGTGCCAAATTTGCAGATGTTCTTATTGGTGCTGTACTTATCAAGGGCGAAAAAACGCCTCACGTGGTTACTGAGGATATGGTTAAACAGATGAAAAAAGGCGCGGTTATTGTGGATGTATCCATAGACCAGGGAGGCTGCATCGAGACAAGCCATCCCACTACAATCTCTGATCCGGCCTTTGTTCAGCATGACGTTATACATTGCTGTGTTCCGAATCTGCCCGCTCTCGTTTCAAGAACCGCCAGCTATGGACTTACGAATGCCTCTTTGGAATATATACTGAGCATTGCTGATAACGGACTGTCGAATGCATTGCTGAGCGATTTGGGACTATCCAGGGGAGTTTGCACCTATAATGGATTTTGCTCAAATGAGAATATTGCCGAAGTGTTTAACGTAGAATACAGAAGACTTCACATTTTTTCAAAAAACTAACAATACTTAATTTATGTCATATGAAGATTTAAAAGTAGGGCAGATCAGAACTGCAAATTGGCTGAAAAATTATACCTCAAAGCTGATTTCAGCCGACGAGGCTGTTAAGGTTATTAAGTCAGGAGACAATATTGCTATTCAGCCTGGCTGTGCCGTTCCGATGGAACTGGTCAGGGCTATGGTTAGACGCAAGGATGATCTTGAAAATGTAAATATCTATCATATCCTTACTGTTGGACCCGTACCATACCTGGAACCGGGTATGGAAAAGCACTTCAGGCATACGGCGTTTTTTATCGGCGGTAATTCAAGACAGGCGGTTAATGAAGGAAGGGCCGACTTTGTACCCATATTTCTTTCCGAAGTCCCCCTTTTATTCAAGAACGGGGTCATTAAGCCGGATGTCGCCCTGATAAATGTTTCTCCTCCTGACGAACATGGCTTCTGCAGCTATGGCGTTGATGTGGGAACTATTAAAACTGCTGCTGAAAAGTCAAAGATCATTATTGCCCAGGTAAATAAAAATATGCCCAGAGCGCTCGGGGACTGCTTTATTCACATAAATAAAATACATTATGTGGTTGAACACGATGAGGCTATACATGAACTACCGCAGGTGGATTCCGACGTGAACGAAGACACTCTGGCCATTTATAACAATATAGGGCATTATATTGCGGACCTTATTGAAGACGGCTCAACGCTTCAGCTGGGAATTGGAGCTATACCTGATGCCGTTTTAAGATTCATGAAGAACAAAAAAGACCTGGGAGTTCATACGGAAATGTTCTCTGACGGTATGATTGAACTGGTTGAAGAAGGCATTGTAAACAATGAAAAGAAAACCCTGCATCCCGGAAAAATCATTGCGGGATTTGTACTTGGAACAAAAAGGGCATTCGACTTTATAAACAATAATCCTATCGTGGAGTTTCATCCGCAGGAATATGTGAACGATCCGTTTATCATATCAAGAAATAATAAGATGGTTGCCATTAACTCGGCTATTGAGGTGGATATAACGGGACAGGTATGTGCAGATTCAATTGGCACCAGGTTCTTTAGCGGAATAGGCGGTCAGGTGGATTTTATCCGTGGTGCCGCCCGCAGCGAAGGGGGAAAGCCGATTATTGCGCTGCCTTCAACGACAAAGGATTTTAAGATTTCGCGTATTGTACCGGCATTAAAACCCGGAGCCGGTGTTGTAACTTCAAGGGGAGATGTGCATTATATAGTTACTGAATATGGAATTGCCCATCTTTATGGAAAATCTATCAGGGAAAGAGTTAAGGCTCTCATTAATATAGCGCACCCTGATTTCAGGGAAGATCTGTCGCGTTATGCCAGGGAAAACTTTAAGATATAATGTATGGTTGCAGTTATCGGCGATATTCACGGGTGTTTTTTTACGCTGGAAGCTCTGGTTAATAAACTCCGGGCCGGATATCCGGATACTGAAATCTACTGCGTTGGTGATCTTGTTGACAGGGGGAAGAACAGTTTTGAGGCCGTCCAGTTTTTAATGGACAATAAAATTAAGTTTACTCCCGGAAATCACGATTACATGTTCTATGCTTATATCAGAGAGCCGGACAGCATGTTTGCCAGAGCCTGGGTTTATAACGGGAACGAGGCAACCCTCAGAAGTTATATGGATCATTTTGACAGTGTAATGAAACATATTGATTTTATTAAGGCTGCCCCTCTTTACTTTAATCTGGAAGATTGCTTTATTTCACATGCGGGCATTTCTGAGCGTTACAAGAAGTATCTTCCTTCAAATCTGAGGGAGAACCTGGGATCACTTGATGAGCTCATTTACTGTGAGTATGAAAACGAAACCGGAGTCCTTTGGTCGAGAGAAAAACTGTTGAACCTGGGGAAAATTCAGGTCGTCGGGCATACAAAACAGCAGACTGTGAGATACGACACAAAATCAAACGCGTTATATATTGATACCGGAGCCTGTATGGGGAACAAGCTCAGCGCAGCAGTAATACATCGCAACGAAGTTATTCAGATAGTCGAAGAACCTGCAAATTTTCATGATATTTGAAGAAAAAACGGTATTTTGGGACAAAAACGGCTCCCATTAGAAAAACAAAAGTATTCCCAAATTTTCAATTGACATTAAGCAAAATCTTAAGTTATTTAGCGCAACGATTTTTCACTGAAAGTTGGATGTTATGCTAATATTTATTGTACAAAACCAGTTGACTATAAAATTAAAATTAAATAATTTTTCTACTAACTAATCAAGGAGGTTGTAAGGGAAAATTTTTACGTTCACTTTAACAGTTTTTAGGTAAAACAATAAAACCGAAATTTAAAAAAGTTTTACGGGAAAGCGCAAAACTCTTTCTCTTCTCAGTAACAGTTGCTTACTGCTTACTGGCAATCGGGTTTACTTCTCAGCATACGGTCGCCAATGAAAAATTATTGTTTGCCGCTTGTTTTGATTTTGCAAGGACAAATAACGCTTTTCATTCTCAAGAACCACAATTAGAGAATCCCCAGAACACAACAGCAGAGCTTGAAAATAACATTTTAAGCCAAGGGAAATCTCCGTCCTTTTCAGATACTACAAAAACAGGATCTCATAGGGATTCATTAAAATTAATTAAATCTCAAAATACGAGCCCTGTTACAGACACCTTATCGAGAAACCTCAAAAAGGACACGCTTAATACCGGTACTCGGGCCATCACAGATACTCTTAAGAAAAGACTGGATAAGGATACTTTAGCCAATAAGCCGGTTAAAATGACACTGCTTGACTCGCTGGCCTTAAGATCAAAAGATTCGACCGCAAGAATAGAGAATTTCCATTATAAAAGGCACGACGTTCCTTATGTCCAGCTGAATCCCAAGAAGAAATCCAAATTCTTCGCCAATCCTTCATCCCAGCTTATAAGCAGAACCGTGGAACTTGACTCAACCGGAAATTTCGTTCTTATAAAGGAAAAAATAGGAAATGAGCCTTATAAAATAATGCTCAGAATCCCTCTTGATGAATACGTCAAAATGAAGCTGGCAGCCAATAACAGGAATATCTGGGAGGACATAGCTTATAAATATGAGCTGAAGGACAAAACCAAAGATCTTGGCGCCTTAATTACAGACATTACTAATATCGATATTCCTCTTCCCAGCGTCGGCTTCTTAAGCATTTTCGGTAAAAAAGGAATTAACATCAGAATCTCGGGTGCTGTTGACATTCATGGCGCATGGCGAAATGAAACTACTGAGGGTATTACGGCTTCTTTGTTAGGTAATACCAGGAATGAACCTGACTTCAAGCAGACTGTTCAGATAAACGTTCAGGGTACAATTGGCGACAAACTTAAGATTAACGCCGACTGGAATACTGAAAGAACCTTTGAATATGAGAACCAGCTGAAACTCAGCTACAAGGGCTATGAAGATGAAATTGTCCAGAGCGTTGAGGCCGGTAACGTATCACTCCAGACTTCACCTCTTGTTGGCGGAAGCGAGGCGCTCTTCGGCGTTAAGGCAAACTTCCAGCTTGGACCTTTAAGCCTGACCACACTTGCCTCCCAGAAGAAAGGCGAGGTGAAGGAAATTGCTATAACCGGCGGATCCACCACAAATGAATTTACGCTTCATGCATACGATTATTCGCCAAACCA
>JBLNAZ010000057.1:0-62295 GCA_050259615.1 Syntrophomonadaceae bacterium
AAAAGGCAGTAATCTGCAGACGTGCGTCCAGTATGCGCTTACTCATTACCCTGCCGTTGAACAGTCAATGATCGACGAGGAAATTGCCGGAAGAACTGTAAAAAGCAAGCTGGCCGACTGGTTCCCGCAGATTAATTTCTCTCTCAGCGTGCAGCATAATTTCCAGCTCCCGGTTTCTGTCTTCGGGGGTAATCCTGTCCAGATTGGTGTAAGGAACACTTCAATAGGACAGTTTTCACTTACACAAACAATCTTTAACCGCGACGTCCTCCTTGCTAGCTCTACGGCTGAGGATCTCGTCAGGCAGTCGCAGCAAAGAACCCTCAGCAATAAAATCAATGTCGTTGTAAATGTCAGCAAAGCTTTTTATGCAGTGCTTCTTACTAGCCAGCAGATTAAACTGCTTTCTGATGACATCGAGCGCCTGAACCGCAGCCTCCAGGATGCCATGAACCAGTATAAGGCCGGGGTTGTGGATAAAACCGACTATGAAAGGGCAAGCATAGCACTGAATAATGCGAAGGCGCAAAAAAAACAGGCCGACGAGGCATTTAAGACAAGCTTCGCTTTCTTAAAACAGCAGATGGGTTATCCTTCTGAGGCAGCACTAAGGCTGGATTATGACACTACAAGAATGGAAAACGATGCCGTTATTGATACTAATCTGACACTGGATTACCAGAACAGAATAGAATATCAGCTCCTGCAGTCACAAAAACGCCTCCTCGAAGCCAGTGTCAGTTATTATGATTGGGGGTTTCTTCCCTCCTTAAATGCATTCGGGAGCTATAATCTGGATTACCTGAATAACTCATTGCCGCAGCTGTATAAAAGAATGTACCCTAATTCCTTTGTGGGACTCCAGTTTTCGCTTCCAATCTTCCAGGGCGGTAAACGATACCAGGAAATAAAAATAGCCAGGCTCCAGCTCACGCGCTCCGGTTATGATATCACTGCCTTTAAGGACCTGGCTAATACGGAATTTACACAGGCCTTGTCGAGCTATAAATCAAACCTTAATAACTATTATGCGTTAAAAACCAATCTTGACCTGGCAAAGGATGTTTATAACATAATCGAACTTCAGTACAGAGCCGGCGTTAGAACATACCTCGATGTTATTACGGCGGAAACGGATTTAAGAACAACACAGATTAATTATATAAATGCACTATTCCAGGTCCTGAGCAGCAAACTGGATGTGCAAAGAGCCCTGGGAATTATTCATTTTTAACTTATTTAACTTTTATAATTTTATGATAAATTTTATTAAAAATTCGTCTCTTGCAGTTATCATTTCCCTTCTGATTGTTTCTTGCGGAAAAGATAAGAATACCCAGCAGTCAAAGGACCCTCCTGCCGTGCCTGTTACGGCGTATACGGTTGAAACGGGAAAGGCTGTTTACCATGACGAATATCCGGCCACAGTAGTTCCCTTGAACCAGGTGGAATTACGCCCTGAGGTATCAGGCATGATAACCGGAATATATTTTAAGGATGGATCACACGTAAAAAAAGGGATGAAACTTTATTCCATCGACGAACAGCAGTACAGGGCAGCTTATGAACAGGCCCTGGCTAACCTAAATGTCGCCAAATCAAACCTTAACAGGGCACAGCAGGATGCAGACCGTTATAATGAACTGGCACAAAAAGATGCCATTGCACGCCAGCAGTTAGAGCACGCCCAGGCCGACCTTCAGGCGGCACAAAGCCAGGTAAAAGCTGCACAGGCAAATGTTGCAGGCGTGCAGACAAACCTGCGCTATTCCACTATTATTGCCCCGTTGGAAGGTACTATTGGAATTTCATCTGTAAAACTTGGTTCTGCCGTAGCCAGCGGACAGACACTCCTAAACACAATTTCTTCAGATAACCCCATGGCAGTCGACCTCCAGGTAGATGAAAAACAGATTGGCAGGTTTACTGATTTATTAAACCAAAAGCCCGACCAGAATGATTCTACTTTTACGCTCGTTTTACCCGACAGAACCGTATATCCCCTTTCGGGGCATCTCAGCCTCCTGGACCGTGCAGTGGATCCGCAGACCGGAACTATAAGAGCCAGAATTATTTTCCCAAATCCAAAAGGCTTTCTGAGAGCCGGGCTGACGGTCGACCTGCGCTTAATAAATAACAGCGCATCGGGAAGCATACTCATCCCCGCACGCGCATCCACTGAGCAGATGGGAGAATATTTCGTTTATGTCATCAACGACAATAAGGCGCAGCAGCGCAAAATCGACCCCGGGGTAACTATTGGAGATATGACAGTCGTAAAGGGCGGATTGAAGGCAGGCGAAACGATTGTGCTGGACGGGATTCAAAGATTAAAGGATAATTCCCTCGTAAAAGTAGTTCCACCTCAGCAGATGGGTTCCAGTTCAGGGCAGCAGCTCCCGGGTTCAAACCAGCCCGGAAGCCAGCCGAAATCAACTCCGGCTCCGCAGGGACAAGGGAAACCTCAGCCGAGGGGAACGACAACAACCCAGGGCACAAGGTAATAATGTAATGTGAAGATGATATTTACATTTTTCTTGAGAAGGATTGACAGGATATGATTTCAAGTGTATTTATAAGAAGACCTATAACAGCTATTGTAATTTCGATTGTAATTATCCTGGTGGGAGTGCTTGCCATTTTCAATCTTGCAGTAAGCCAGTATCCCGATATTACACCTCCCACCGTACAGGTTTCTTCACTCTTCAGCGGTGCTGACGCCCTGACGGTTGAACAGACAGTTACAACGGCTATCGAAAGCCAGGTAAACGGTACTCCCGGCATGGCATATATACAGGGTAACAGCACCAGTGACGGCAGGAGTACTATCACAGTCACCTTAAACGTTGGGACAAATCCCGATATTTCAGCTCTGGATATTCAGAACCGTGTCGGCATTGCCACGCCAGGACTGCCCGATGAAGTAAAGAGGCTGGGTATTACAACCAGAAAAAGAAATCCCTCAATTCTGATGCTGGTTGCCATTTACTCTCCCGGAGGATCTCATAATGTTACTTTTCTGGATAATTATACCAACATATTCATAAGAGATGCCCTCCTGCGTGTGCCTGGTGTTGGAGACGTTTTTACCAGGGCGGATGACTTCAGCATGAGGATCTGGCTCGAGCCCGATAAAATGGCCCAGCTGGGCCTCACGGCAAACGATGTAGTAAGCGCAATGAGCGAACAGAACCTCCAGGTGGCAGCAGGAAGTGTCGGTGCACCGCCGCAAAACACCGGACAGGCATTTGAGTACACAGTATTTACGAACAGCGCTCTTAATTCAGAGGACCAGTTCCGTAACATTATTGTACGCGTCAATCCTGCCGACGGTTCAGAGGTTTACTTAAAGGATGTTGCCCGTGTGCAGCTCGGCAAATTCAGCTATTCAAGCAATTCATATGTCGACGGCAACAGGGGCTCATTTCTTTTAATCTATCAGGCTCCGGGCAGCAACTCACTCCAGGTTGCAAATGGCATTTATGCAAAGATGGCAGAATTAAAAAAATCTTTTCCGGCAGACGTTGATTATATGGTGCCTTTTGAAGCGGTTTCCGTTGTGCGAGTCTCCATTAATGAAGTTGTAACAACACTCATTGAAGCTCTTGCACTTGTAATGCTGGTTGTATTTCTCTTCCTCCAGAGCTGGCGTGCTACACTCATTCCGATGCTCGCTATTCCGGTTTCAATAATCGGTACATTTGCTTTTTTTATCCCGCTTGGCTTTACCATTAACACTCTGACTATGTTCGGTTTTGTTCTGGCTATAGGCATCGTGGTTGACGACGCAATAATTGTCGTGGAGGCAGTGCAGCATTATATCGATACAGAAAAGATTTCTCCAATGGAAGCCACCATCAAGGCAATGAATGACATTTCGGGACCTGTAGTTGCCATTGCGCTCATACTTGCTGCTGTATTTATTCCTGTAGGCTTTATACCCGGCATAGTAGGAAGACTTTACCAGCAGTTTGCCATTACAATTGCTGTATCAGTGCTTATTTCCGCCTTTGTAGCCCTTTCACTTACACCGGCTTTATGTACGCTTTTGTTAAAGCCTTCAGTAGCAAAACAGAAGTCAGGAATCCTGAATAAATTCTTTACTAAATTCAACGACATATTCCAGAGAACAAATTCCCGTTATACAGAAGGCGTCAGGAAGGCAATTGCAAAGGCTCCCTATGTTCTCATTGCACTGATAGTGCTTTATGCTGCCACAGTAATACTATTTGAAAGCAAGCCCACGGGATTTATTCCAACCGAAGATGAAGGCAGGATCTATGTTACTTATGAGCTTCCCGAAGCTTCATCCACACAGAGGAGCCTGGAAGCGTTAAATGCCATAATGAATATTCTGAAAAGCACTCCGGGAGTTGCGCATTATGCCGGGATAAACGGGCTTAACGTGGTTACATTTACCACCAAATCCAACAGCGGTACAATCTTCGTTCAGCTGAAGCCTTGGGATGAAAGAAAGGATAAAGCTCTCCAGGTAACTTCGCTCATTGCCACTTTGCAGAGGAAGTTCTCCGCCGTCAGGGATGCCAATGTGCTCGTAATTTCGCCGCCGCCGATTCCGGGACTAGGGCAGACGGGCGGCTTTACAATGGAAATCGAACAGCAGCAGGCTACACAGGACGTTAAACAGTTTGAAAAGGTTGTTCAGAGCTTCCTTATTGCGGCAAACAAACGCCCTGAGCTAAGCCGTGTGTTCAGCTTTTTTTCAGCGCATACGCCAGGCTACCAGCTTAATGTAAACAGGGATGTCTGCAAAAAACTAGGGGTTTCAATTTCTGATGTTTACAGCACCATACAGACTTACCTGGGCAGCAGATATGTCAACGACTTTACGATTTACGGCCGCAATTTCCGTGTCGTTGCCCAGGCCGATACCGAATACCGCGCGGCAATTCAGGATCTGTCCAAGTACTATGTCAGAAACACCCAGGGTAATATGATTCCTCTAAGCACACTTACAGCATACCAGGTAACCGAAAGTGCGCCTTATATTTCACACTATAATCTTTTCCGCTCGGCCGAATTCAACGGCAATGCAGCCGAAGGCTACTCAAGCGGTCAGGCCCTTCAGGTACTGAGGGAAGTAGCCGCAACTGTTCTTCCCGAGGGCTACAGCTATGAATTCTCCGGCCTTAGCCGTGAAGAGATTAATGCCGGCAGCAGCACATTAATTATTTTCGGATTATCTGTTTTGTTTGTGTTCCTTTTCCTCACGGCACTTTATGAAAGCTGGTCTGTCCCCTTCTCTGTTCTCCTGGCCGTTCCGATCGGAGCCTTCGGCGCAATTGTAACTCTTTTGCTCCTGCCGCACCTTAACAACAACATTTATGCACAAATAGGACTGATAACGCTGATCGGACTGGCAGCAAAGAATGCAATTCTTATTGTTGAGTTTGCAAAGGAGCGTCTGCAGCGGGGCATGGATCTGAAAGATGCCACCTTAGAGGCAGTAAGGCTGCGCCTGAGGCCTATTCTGATGACGTCGTTGGCATTTATTCTTGGGGTTTCACCTCTTGCGCTTGCAACCGGAGCAGGAGCACAGGCCAGGTCCACAATAGGCTTTACGGTTTTAGGAGGCATGCTGGCCGCCACGCTGCTGGCTATATTTATTGTACCTGTTCTTTTTGTTACAATTACAAAAATTGCTTACGGCAAAGAGAAACTAGATGAATTAAGACAAAGTGGACGCCAGGGTGAAAACCCGGCTGCCCCCGGAGGGTGAAAGCTCTTCGTAAGGCTATTTCCATAAACGATTTATATTCATAGCTGTAAGGGCGCGCCGCGTGCCCCTACAATTTTTTGGCGGAAAGGAAATCTATGTAGCCTTTCATGCGGAAAACTGTATTTATATTTTTGAAACCGGCCGAACGGATGAAATCCGGGAAAAGACCATTGAATGAATCGATGCTGTTGGCTTCATAAGGCCATATTTTAACCCATAACTTCAACGTCAGTATCTTTATCCAACGCCCCAATATCGTGTCCGGCTTCCCTATCTCTGCAAAGAGCATATGTCCTTCTGGCTTCAGCACCCGCATGAACTCTTTCAACACATTAGCCTTCTGCTGTCTGCTAAGAAGATGGAATACTAAGCTGCTCAAAATTATATCAAAACTATTGTCTGCAAAAGGCAGTCGGCCGCTTTCGTCAATGTGAATGAATTCAAAGTTCTTGTCAGACGGGAAACTGCCTTTGGCTATCTCAATCAGCTCTTTTCCAGTATCAACTCCGGTGATTTTACCGTCACTTAGCTTCATATGGCTTTTTATGTATTCTTCAAGAAGGCCCACACCGCATCCGAAATCCAGAACAGATGACACGGGAGTAATCCCTGAAAGCTCCATAACTTTCTTTCTGAAGCGCCCGTAGAACGGAAAAAGATTTGCCTTCATCCCAAGCCTCATCCACCGGGCCTGTCTGGAAAGCGTATTACCGCTGTTCATATGCTGCACCTGAATGATTTAAGGAACCATACGGGGCAACATCCTTGTAGGCATATGAATATATGCTGGTCTGAGCCATTTCACCAATTGAAACACCGGAACGGATTATTGAAAAGCCGCCTACAACAGCCCCTTTCCCTATCGTAACTCTCCCAACGCGGTATTTTTTTGTGCTCATCTCATGCGTGAATATTTTTGAACCCCACCCGAGCACGCAATAGTCCTCAAGCGTAATCAGTTCCGGAAAATGCGGGTCGAGGATTACATCGGGAGAAATAAATACGCCCTTTCCTATTTTCACTCCGAGCAGCCTGTAGATGAAAATTTTTATTTTTGATAGAGCGATTATCTCTGCAATTTTGGCTATGACAAATCTGAAGTCCAGTTTTGAAGATGTTAGAAACGGGTCCATAACCTCGCACACGTATTTAATACGTTTTTCCAGTGGGCAGTCAAGCCTGAACTCAACAAACCTCTCACTTTCCTGTTCGAAGAATGCTTTTATTTTTTTTCGTTCAATGGCGATCTTTTCAGACATTTTGAAATTACCCGGTTTATAGTTTAAGATATGATTCAATTTTATAATTTTATTTTGCGACTGAATCAGAAGTCCGTAAAAACAGAAGTGTTCAAGCCGCTGTTTATTTTTATGTTTTTGTAATATCCCGACTGAATCAACACACCCGAAGAATCGTACTGACGGTACTTAATCAAAAGGTCCTGATCTTTATCTATCCATATATTCTCTTTTGCAACCGAACGCGATCTTGCAGGATCTTTTGATATGAGCTCATAAACCAGGACTTTCCTCCCGTCCAGGGTCTCCTCACCTGTAAGTCTTACTGTTGTCAGGTCCAGCAGCTTAATATGCTCCTGAATGAAATAGCCCCAGTCCGAATTGTGAAGCCCGTTTCCCCTGTAGTCGCATACATAGCGGTGTTCGGCCGGATAGGTAAACGTAAACAGACCGACAATGAATATTCCAAGCTTAACCCTTACAGTATTATCCTTTTGCAGCAATAGTGTTGTACCGGAGTATTTTCCCTTTATTATTTCCATCCTTACCAACTTTGGCTTTTGGAAATAATACTTAAATGTCACGGATGCAGATTTTTCGCCATTAGCTGAATACGATTCAAATATGCAGCTGTAATCTTTTATGCTTTCGAACTTTGATTTCATCTTCATCAGCCGCGCCTGGTAATCGTCATCGTTGCAGAAGGCACTATTGCCAAACAATATACAGACTAATAATATAAAGGTATGCAGCTTCATTATTACCGAACTCCCCATTCTATTTGGAATATAAGGCTTCTTTGGCCATTTCCGAAAATCTGCTTTTTAAGCGTTCAACATCAACCAGTTTTACCGCATCCACAAAAGTGCATAGGCACCTGCTGCCCGAGGCTGCAAGCCTGCCGTCCTTAAACAGCAATGAATTTACTACTGCCCCTTCACTGTTTATGTTTTCAATTGTAACTTCAACACTGATGCATTCACCGCATTTAACAGATTCGTGAATTTCAGCCAGATCAATTGAAGCAATCAGAGGAATTTTTGTAAAACCGGTATTATAAAAAATAAGCCATGAAACAAACTGCGCGGCCGTCTCCATCATCAGCAGCCGTGGGAAACAGCCCGTTTCTGCTGGCAGAGGATCCAGAAATCCTTCTTCGAATGACACGCGCTTTATGCCCTTTATATGCCGCTCCGATATTTCCGTTATTTTATCAGCAAATAAGAAACGCATTTTCAACCTTTTAATAAACAAATGGAATAAAACGGTACTTTACTTTTTCAGCGTAAGAGCGATACTCACCGTACTTCATTAGAATCTCCTCTTCGTATCTCGCACGCAGAATATAGAAATATATGGATAAGGCCAGTATGAAAATATTGTAGACGGAAATGTACTTCAGCACCACCGGAACCTTAAAAAGAAAATCTGAAACATACATCGGATGCCTTATTATGCCGTATAACCCGCCTTTCTTTATGACCCTTACAGCAGGTACTATACCGAAGCTCCTGCCCAGATTCAGTATGGTAATAATTCCGAATAATATTGCACCCGCGTTTATATAATTAGCTAACACCTGAACAGCAATCGCCGACTCAGCCTGGCGTATGAAGAACAGGTTTGAGAAGAAAGACACTATGGATACACCCCAGTGCAGAGGGTTGGTATCTAAATCCCTGTATTCCTGCCTGAAGAGTACAAATGATATTAGCAGCACATTATGTATAAAAAAAGTAATGTCAATTATCTGCATTCCGCGGAATATTTCCACAACCCGGGCTTCCCTGTAGACATACTGCCCCAATATGATGAATAAAATTATATTAAATAACTTCTGCCGGTATTTATTGAAAACTTGATCCGCGGAATCCATTTATCTTACCCTCAAAGTGTTGTTATAGACACAGCATGGAACCAGTTTTTTGCCATGAAGGGCGTACTGATTGCAGCATTTCATCGCCCGGGATATATCGAAATTATACGCGTCCATAAAATGGTGTATAAATATAGATTTTATGCTGCTTTCCACTATCTTAAATACTTCCGGGGCACCAGGGTTTCGGCCCAGTCTTCCCATCTGGCATATCAGGTCCTTTATAGTCTTGGTTATCTTTTCGGTCTGCGGGTAAATGCCAGAGGACGACCATAACCTGTAAATATTATCCTGAATGAGGCTGTATGAATCGGGCTCAAGCCCTGGTATTGTCTTGTTTTTTATAGTATCCAGATACGATTCTATATCAATCAGCTTCGGAAGCGGCACATAGCCTCCGCCTTTAAGCTTCAGCAGGTATGTAAGCGCAAAACACGAAGGGTGGCTGCAGGGCAGGTTTACGATGTCACTCCGGTCTATTATACCATCAGAACCGGCTGCAATTTTATTTGCTACATCAGGGATTGTTACAACTTTCGACTCATCGTAAGGAAATATTTCATTTACAAAAATTACGGGCTGGAACATCAGGGATTTTATAAAATCCTTTTCCAGGAAATATCTCACAACCTCAGGGATGTCCTCAGCGTTAAGGCCATTTACCACTGTCATAACCAGGGAAGTGCGCGCCGAATACTTCTCAAGGAGTGAAAGTATTTCAAGCTTTTCATATAGCATATCCTCTCCCCTCATCTCCTTATAATGCGCGGGCCGGAACCCGTCGAACTGAAGGGATATAAAAACATTTTTGTCTATAAGACTTAAAAGCAGGTCCCTATTCTTGAGGAATATCCTGCCGTTAGTGCTTAAGGAAACGTTTACTATCTCAGGCCTTCGGGCTATGTCAATTATTTCCAAAAGGTCCGGATTTAGGGTGGGTTCCCCCCCGCTTATATTTATGAGGTCTACTATCCCTTCAGCCTCCAGGAGGCCTTCAATAATGCCCCGGAATTCACCTGGCTTCATGTGGAAGCTGCTATGGTTCGAAGCAAGGCATAAAGGGCATTTCATATTGCAGTGGTCCGTTATCTCAATTATGGGCAGACATGTATGCTGCTGGTGCTCGGGGCAGAGCCCGCAGTCAACAGTGCAGCCTTTAAACTTATTCTTAAAGGATTTAAGCGGATAGGTAGCCGGTTTATTTATTTTTAACGTCTCTATGTAGTTTTGCCTGTCTCTGCTTATTAGAGATTTAAACTCGCCGTGCGTGGAGCAGAATTTGAGCATATAGACGCAGTTGTCAATAAAAACAATTTTCGCCTGTATAACTTTATGGCAGACAGGGCATACGCTCCTGGTGGTTTTATAATAAATATAGTTATTAGTCATAATCCTGAACCGTAATTAAAAATTCGCGCCAGGATTTTATATAATTCGGGCCGTGCATCTGCTCAGCCCATCCCCGGCAGCTGGTCCAGCACTGGGCGCAGTTATTTTCGCGCTGAGCCTGCAGGAGTTTTGCTTTAATATCCTCCGGTTCTTCATTGAGAAGGTTTCCAACGGGAATTTCCGTAGTTTCGGTGCAGCGGGCTACGTTGCCGTAATTATCGATGTTCATGAAATACTTGCCCGCCTTGCATCCATCAATTCCGCCGTTATTAATTGCCCTGTCGAAGCCTTTTATATAGCTGCTGAGGGAAACAAAATTGGGATACTTCTTTTTTAACATGAGGAGCTGTTCTGATACTTCCCTGCCCGGGAGCCTTTCAGCCTTCTTTCCGCGCTGGAAGCTGTAAAGGTTAACCATGTATGTGACCCCCAGCTCTTTGGCCAGGCGGATCATGTCTTCTACTTCGTCTATGTTGTCCTGCATCAGTACACTGATCATGTGCACCCTGTTTCTCTTGGTGGGCCTTTTCCTGTTCAGTGTGTCGAGCGCATGGACCGCCTTATCGAACGCACCCAGCTTATTCCTCATTGAATCGTGTTTTTCTTTCGTGGCGTAATCGAGCGACACGCTGACCTCCTGCAGTCCCGCCTTCCAGAGCCTTCCGGCATTCTCCTCGTTAATGAACCAGCCGTTGGTAATCATAATCGGAAAGTGGTGCCTCGCAATTACTCCTATTATGCTTTCAAGATCATCTCTCAACGTGGGCTCTCCTCCTGCAAGCGAGACTGCCAGCGTGCCGAATCGGCTGAGTTTTCCAGAAATAATTTCAATTTCCCTCAGGCTCAGCTCCTTTTCCATCTGATGCTCCACTTTCCAGAAATCACATATCTGACATTTGAAATTGCAGCGGTGCGTAAGCTGAATGTTACAGTGTATATAACCGCCTGAAAGGAGGTTCTTTACAAGCCCGGCGCTGCGGCCGGCATAATGGATATTTTCCTTAAGAGTGCTCATTTTCCGGTTCCTTTATCAAGTTATTGCCCCTCAGTTCATAAAAAAGTTCGCTTAGAGGAACAGATAAATTCTTACACAGCAGCGACAACCCTGCATGACAGAGTATATGGCACACATTGCCGCACTCTGGCGGATACTTAATATTCCTTACTGATGAATTAATAGCTTCATGGAGCGAATCATATTCCAGCAGGTTTACCATTTTTTCCCCAAGCTCCAGGCATGGCATATATAGCATGCCGGAGGGGCTTACCGCCGTATGCAGCAGAGGCAGACACTTGTAAGGGCTGAAGTCCCGTATTGTCTTATAATATTCAATCGGACCCATCACGCGCATGCCTTTTTTCTTAAATTCAATTATTTTGTCTATAAGAGCTTTATATTCCGGATTGTTATGCAGCCCCTCTTTGGCAGAAACTCCGACAAGCTGCGGCGAAGCCGTAAACCCCGTCCCGTAAATTTCACAAAATTCAACTATCTCGTTTATGTGTCCGATATTATCAGGCATTATTACAGATGAAATATAAAGTTTGCCTTTATGCCTGCTTTTTAGCACCTGGCGTATATTATTAAGAATATTAGTAACGCTATTTTCATCCGTCCTGTAAATTTCCATCAGCTTGAACGGATTAAGGGAATCCAGGCTTATGGTAAGCGTATCAACCATTTCAATCAGACGTGGATATTTATCCAGAAGCAGCCCGTTTGTGTTGAGGTATATCCCCTTAAAACCGCACCGTCTCGCACAGCTTACAATATCAATAATATCTTCCCTCAGAAGCGGCTCACCGCCTGTAATATCCAGGTACCTTACTGTCTTTGCAATCTTCCCGAGTACCGCACAAATATCCTTAAGAGATAGTTCAGTCTCCTTATTTAAATAAAACGGACTGCCGCATCCGTCGGAGCAGTATGTGCATCTCAGATTGCACTTGTGCGTAACGTATAAGGATGCGAGCACCGGGTGTGTAACATGGCGCGCTCCCCTGAGCTTAAGGGCCAGGAGATTTTTAATAATGGCCGAATGCATTATTTCTCAACCCAGAAACGTTCATCCTTCATGCGGTAGAAAAGATTATAGCTGCACGCGGGGATGAATGTCTTGTTTACATCCGGCACCAGGTCGCCGCACCTTACTACTCTTGAAACGTCGAAGTTGTCCTCATCCATGTGCGAATGTATATATATTGTTTTAATGTTTTTTTCTGCAATCTTCTGGCGCTCAAAGGCGCTCAGGTTTTTCCCGACGGGATAAAGCTGCGCGATAAAGCTTTTGAGCACACGCAGCTTATTATCCCTTTCCGGGTCATTTTCAGATGCCGACCATATCTCGTTTATCTTGTTTATCAGAATATTGTGGAAGTTGTCATCAGGATGAATAAGATACTTCTTTCCTAATATTGCCGTGTACTCATCTTCGGTGAATATCCTCTTTAACGGAAGAACGAGCCCGTCCAGACTGAAAAGATAATTGACAGAGTAGCAGAGCGGATGAGAGCCCGGAAGCGGAACAAAGTCATCTTTATTTATGATCTGCTGGAAAGCCCCTGAAATATTACCTATAACCTCATCAATCG
Organism: Syntrophomonadaceae bacterium; assembly: GCA_050259615.1. Taxonomy (GTDB): domain Bacteria; phylum Bacteroidota; class Ignavibacteria; order Ignavibacteriales; family SURF-24; genus JAAXKN01. The sequence goes on from JBLNAZ010000057.1 coordinate 12,836, forward strand.
TCAGGTGTTCCCTTGCCGTGTTTTTATCGGAGAAGAAATTTCCGCCTCCAAAGCCGGTGTAAGTCATATTCTGAATAGTAAGGCTGCGTATAAAATCTTTTTCCAGCATGAGTTTAACAAAAGAGCCTATCTCTTTATCATTCAGGTCTTTGACAGACACGTTAAGTATTGTTGCCGGAACATTATATTTCTCCAGGTTTGCGAGAGCTTTATACTTGTAATCCAGTATATCGCTGCCATGAAGCTTCCTTGTTATCTCCCTGTCCAGTGTATTAAAAGACATGATGATATACACGCCGTATTCTGCAAGCTTTTTTACAAAATCCTCGTCCTGCGCAAGCTTAATTCCATTTGAGTTCAGAGTAATTCTGCCGATTTCCTTTCTTCTGGCAATTTCCAGAAGGCTGAAAATTTTCGGGTGCAGTGTCGGTTCCCCGCCCGTAATATTTATAAGGTCAATTTCTTTCTCAGATTCAATTATCCAGTCTATAATCGACCTGAACTCATCCTCGCTGATAAAATATTTCTTATCCTCGCGGTTATAGGTAAAGCAGATGGGGCATTTCAGATTGCACGCGTTTGTAATGGAAAATACGGGCAGGTTGCAGGCTTTTTCGTGCCATGAGCAGAGACCGCAGTCGAACGGACAGCCTTTTGAAATCTCCTTTGAGTGATTTAAAGGGCGGTCTGAAGCCTGGACGGAATTTATCACTTTAAGGTACCATGCAACATCCCCCGCAATTAAAGCCTCAGATGGACCGTGCTCGGGGCATACGCTGCGCATGTAGACCCTGTTGTTGCGGAAAAGAATCTGCGCATCAACTATCTTCCTGCAGATGCGGCACATGCTCTGCGTCATTTCATAATACGTATAATCTCTGTCTTTCCTCAGGTCGGGAAGCATAGGCTTTTATAACCCTCCGTCTATTAAAAGATTCTGAGCGTTTATATATGACGCCCTGTCGGATGCAAGAAAAGCTATATACTCAGCAACCTCCTCGGGCTTTCCGGGCCTTGCTGCCGCACAGTATTTCATGTATTCATTATACTGTTTCTCTGGAACATTAAGTCCCACTCCGCCGGAGAGCATTCCGGGTACAACAGTGTTAACTCTTATGTTATACCTTGCCAGCTCCTTTGCAAGAGCAATTGAAAATCCGCCTACGGCAGCCTTTGAAGCCGCGTAATGGACCGGCACTTCGAGGAGCCGGACGCCCCCGATGGACCCCATGTTTAATATTACTCCCGAACGCTGCATTACCATGCGCCTTACAACCTCTTTTGTAACAATAAACATACCCTTTACGTTTACATCCATTACGAGGTCCCATTCCTCTTCTTCTATCAGAGGGAAAGGCATTACCTGCACAATACCGGCGTTATTGACAAGAATATCGATCTTACTGAATTCTTCCTCTGTCTTTTTAACCATTTGGGCCACACCTTCTTTATCCAGCACAGAGCACTGGAAAGCAAGGGCTTTGCGGCCGTTTTTCTCTATGCGGCAGATGACTTCTTCGGCCTTATCCTTATTCCTTTCATAATTAAAGGCAACATCAGCCCCCTCACGCGATAGTACATCGCACAGAGCGCTTCCTACAGCACCCGTACCGCCTGTTACAATTACTGATTTACCTTCAAGAAGCATTTGCCGTCTCCATTTTGCTTTTTATTATCCTGTAGAAAGTCTTAACCGTTAGAAGCCTTGGAATATCGTTCTTTCTGAGACTTCCGTCAAACCTTGACTGATCCACCTCGGGAAGAGCATTCTTTAATGCCTCTTTTGCCTTATCTGTCAGGAACCCGTCTTTTTCGAATTCCTCACCCGGAAGTGTTTCCCTTGCCTGACTTTCTATTTCACCCCGCGAAATCGTAATATTAAACGCTTTCTCTATACGGAACACAAGATCCAGCAGGTCAAGCGAATCCGCTCCCAGATCGTCTATTACCGAAGCATCCAGCGAGGTTATAGTTTCCACTTTTATTCCTACAGTTTCAGCAATACATTTTTTCAGAGTATCAATTAGTTCAGCATCATTCATTAATTAATCCTGTTAGTTATGATATATCTTATTTATCAGACGCCACCTTTTATGGCCTCCAAACATTACTTTTACATTTTCCCACCCCGCGCGCCTCAGCTGCGGAGCATAATAATTTGATATGTAGCCATCCTCACATATTAAAATTATCTCTTTATCGCGGGGCAGCTTTTTTAATTCCTTAAGCTGAGGCTTAACACCAAGAGAGCCCGGGAGGGAACTATGCTCCTGAATTTCTTTTTCACTTCTCAGATCGGCATACACCTTACCTTTATCTGAAAACTCGTCTTCCCCAATGCGTTCAGGAAATACATATTCAAAAAACTTTTCTTTCTCATTTTTAAACTTATAAAGGACTTTTAAAAACTTTTTGGCGTCCTTAAGGCTGTTGTATTTACCTGTGCTTATCCTAATGGATGAGGCAGCTTCTTCAGCTTTTAGTCCCAGGCTTAACAGGACGTGAGATACTTCTTCGCTTCCTGCCACACATGCAGAACCCGCTGAAACGGCCACATTATTATAGTCCAGATATGAAATGAGCTCATTGTTCAAAATACCGGGGAACATCAGGTTCAGCGTTGATGGAAATCCGTTTATTTCCCCGTTAAGCTTAACATCAGGAAAAATATTTTTAATCCCTTCAAGTATATAACTTCTTATTGATGCCATCTGCCTTATGTAGCTTTCAATATTTATTGACTGCATTCTCCGGCAGGCCATCCCGAATCCCGCAATATTAAAAAGCGCTTCAGTACCCGCTCTTTGAATTGTTTCCTGGTGCCCTCCTTCCATTAAAGGCGTGAAAAGCGAGCCCTTTCTGATATACATGGCGCCGCAGCCTTTGGGACCGTAAATTTTGTGAGCTGAGAACGACAGGTAATCCGCAGGCAGTAACCCTACATCTATATTCAGCTTTCCAAAGGACTGCACAATATCGCTGTGAAAAAGGATATTGTTTAGCTTAGCAATGCGCGCAATTTCACCAATGTTATTTACGGAACCAGTCTCATTATTCACATGCATTACAGATATAAGCCGTGTGTTTTCCCTGATGGCATTTTTGATCTGCGGAATATGAACCCTTCCGCAGTTGTCAACTCCGATATAAGATACTTCATAGCCTTTTTTTTCCAGAGACTTAAATACGGTCAGGACTGACTGGTGCTCCACAGAGGATGTAATAAAGTGAGCTCCCGGATTCTGCTCGGCCACTGCCTTAATAATAGTGTTATTGGACTCAGTGCCCCCGCTGGTAAAGATTATTTCTTCAGGGCTGGCGTTAATTACACGAGAAACCTCAAGGCGGGCTTTTTCAATTACTTCACGGGATTTCATTCCCGGCATGTGCATTGAGGACGGGTTGCCGTACATTGTTCTCTGTACTTTACACATATATCGACGCACTTTCTCATCCAGAGGTGTTGTTGCATTATTATCCAGATACACACGCCTGGAGAGCATGGAATAAAGATTATCCAGAAGTTTTTTTACCGGTATATGCATTTATTCAATAACCTCTATAATATCCTTAACAGTTTTTTTTACTGGTGCTGCAGGAGTGCAATCATAGCGGCCCAGAGCTATTACCGATGCTATCTCAAACGGGGGACGCACGTCTAGTATAGTTTTTATTTCAGCGGCAGCAATCAAGGGTCCAGTGGTGCAGCACGAACCCAGCCCCATTATGTGAGCCGCAAGCAGAAGGTTTTCTACTGCCATGGAAGTACTTATCAGTTCATTCTGCGCCATGCTTTCAATTCCCTTCAGCTTAGCCTCACTGAAGAATTCCGCTACCATTAAGGGCGGGGTTTTGTATAATGCAAATATAAGCACCGGGGCATCTTTAATAAATATGAGGTAATCCTTATAAGAATCAATCACAGAGAGCATCTCATCGCTTTTCAGTACGCTTTTAAGAAACTCTATTTTATCCAGCACTGCCTGTGTAACTTCTTTTTTCTTTTCCTCACTCTTAAGAACAATAAACTTCCAGGGCTGCCTGTTGCTGTTGCTGGGGGCGCTGGCTGCTGTTTCAATAAGACATGAAATCTCCTCACCGGAAACCTTTTCATCCGTAAACTTTCTTATGCTGCGCCTGCTTTTAATAATTTCAAGCATCGGATGATTTAACATAGCCCTAGCCCTCCGTCAATTGGAAACACCTGTCCTGTTATATAGTTGGCATCTTCAGAAGACAGAAATGCAACAAGCTTTGCCACTTCTTCGGGTTTACCAAACCGTTTAAGCACTATCCTCGAAAGCAGCTGTTCGCCTGCCCTGTCCCTTATCTCTTCGCTCATTTTTGTGGTAATAACACCCGGGGCCACGGCATTTACATTAATGCCTTTACCTCCAAGTTCTACAGCAAGTGCTCTTGTAAAGGCTTCAACGCCTCCTTTGCTTGCAGCATAGTTTACCTGTCCCCTGCCACCGAACCGCGCGGCAATTGAAGAGATGTTAATTATCTTTCCGCTCCTGTTCATAAGCATGTACCGGGCTGCGGACTTCGATACGTTGAATACACCTGTAAGGTTTGTGTCAATTACCCTATGCCACTCCTCATTCATTCCAACTGCGGGGTAGTCGGCTGCTACAGCAGCATTATTTACGAGTATATCTATTCTTCCGAATGTCTTCTGAACAAGTTCAATCATTTGGTGCACGTCTTCCAATCGGGACACATCAGCCTTAATGGAGAAGCTTCGTCTTCCCATAGCTTCAATTTGTTTGACCGTACATTCAGCATCTTCTTTATTACTGCAGTAAATAACCGCAACATTTGCACCCTGGCATGCAAGTTCAAGCGCTATTGCCCTGCCAATGCCTGCCGAACCGCCCGTAACAATGCAGTTTTTATCTTTGAGTTTCATTTTCACTCCATCTTCTTAATACTAGAGACGCATTCTGCCCGCCGAAGCCGAAAGAATTTTTAAGCATATACTCTCCTTTCCACTCTCTTGCGCGGTTCGGAACATAATCGAGGTCGCAGAAAACATCCGGCTTGTTATAATTTATTGTCGGAGGTATAAAACCGTTAAAACCCATTAGGCAAGCCACGGTTTCCACTGCCCCGGATGCGGCAATAAGATGTCCTATCATTGATTTAACAGAGCTGACAGGAACATGGTACGCCTTTTGGCCAAAGACTTTCTTAATTGCCATAGTTTCCACTTCATCGTTTTTGAAAGTGGAAGTACCATGTGCATTTATATATTCAATTTCGTCTTCTGTAATGCCTGCGCTTTTAATTGCTTCCTGCATTGCCCCTGCAGCTCCTAATCCATCAGGATCCGGGTCAGTGGGCTTATATGCGTCGATGCTTGAACCGAAGCCGGAAAGTTCACAGTATATTTTTGCTCCGCGTTTTAACGCATGCTCCATTTCCTCTATTACCAGAATTCCTGCACCTTCTCCAAGAACTGCCCCATCGCGGTGTGCATCAAAGGGTCTTGAAGCAGTTTCAGGAGAATCATTTCTTTGTGAGAGTGCACCCAGCAGGCTGAAGCCGCCGATGCCCAGGGGGTTAAGCATGGAATCCAGCCCGCCCGCAATTACTATGTCAAGTTCACCGTTTCTTATCATTTCAAGCGACTGCCCAATAGCCTGTGTGGATGCAGCGCAGGCTGAACAGTTTGTGTATAATGGACCTTTAAGCCCATACTTCCTGGCAATCAGACTCCCCGTGGTATCCAGCGGGGTCTGCATGCCGGCTTTCTTTAATTTTACAACGTCCAGGAACTCCTTAAAATCGAATTTATTCACGGATCCATTGCTGCAGAATTCCTCAATCGGGAATACTTCGAGCGCAAGGCCCAGTATGATGCCCGTTCTTGTGTCCTTAAGTATTGAATTTTCCAGTCCTGAATCCTCTAATGCCTCTTCGAACGCTGTAAGACCGAAGAATACTTTTCTGTCACTGAGGTTTTTGGCCAAGGGAAATTTCCTGATCACATCATTAAAATCCAGGTCCTTAACAGCCCCCGCAATTCTTACGGGAAACGACGATGAGTCAAATAAGCTGAGATTTGAAATGCCTGACTTACCTTTTGTTAAAGAATCAAAGAACTTCTCTTTTCCCGTCCCGATGGGTGAGACGACTCCTGCGCCTGTTATTACTGCTCTTTTCATCCTTTTCTCCTCAGCAGCAGGCTTGCCTTTGCGCACCCCGGCTCAAATGAGTTTACGAGTATTGTTTCCGCCTTCCCGCGGGAAGAGAAGTTCAGATTGATGTCAGGATCAGTATCACTTAAAAGTGCGGGCATTCCGCCGTTGGTAAGAGAATAGGAACTTACACAGACGTCGAATGCCGGCGAGGCAGCAAGCATGTCGCCCGTTAAAGGCTTTGCGCCTGTAACAAGGGGTGAGTGATTTCCAAATACTTTACTTATTGCTGAGGCTTCCGCCATGTCGGACTGTCTGATTGAGGCCGCTCCCGTTACAACAGCATCTATATCCCCTGTTTTAAGACCTGCAGAAGCAATGGTACTTTTCATAACTTCACAAAGCGTATCAGAGGATGAAGAATAATATCCCGTACTGGCAGAATCGGTTAGTGTGTTATATCCTGAAAGAACGGCATAAATTGCAGCTCCGCGTTTTTTGGCCAGATCGTAATTTTCGAGGATAACAACTGAGGCGCCTTCGCTTAAGATTAGTCCGTCGCTTTCTTTGCTGAAAGGTGAGCATATGCCCTTATCAGAAAGCAGATTGAAATTTGAAAAAGCTGTAAAGCCTGTAAAATGGTTTTTTGAATCGCACCCGCCGGCCAGGGCACAGTCAATTGTTCCGTTTTCAATTGCACGCATTGCCATTCCAATTGCCTGAGCCGTATTGCCCGGCCAGGGGTTAAATGCCATGTTGCGGCCTTTAATATTAAAGAGAATTGAGATAAAACTTAAAGCCATGTTAGGCAGAATCTTAAACGAAAGGAGCGGGTTACAGCCGGGAAGCGCTTTTCTGCCCAAAAGCTCGTAGGAAAAGTTTCCATTCTCGTCAATTGAATTCTCAATTAATGGAAGCAGATAGTCCAGTTCCCCCGAGGTAAGCCCGCTTCCCAGAAACAGTCCCGTGGATTCAGGTTTATAGAATCCGTCCATATAGGCGTCATCAATTGCAAGCTTTGCAGCAGTTGAAGCCAGAATTGCCTCGCGGTTCATCAGCTTTAGAAGACGCCTGTTAGGAATAAAGTCAGCCGGATCAAATTCCGGAACAGAGCCGCACCTGGAGTGCGGGAACAGTTTGCTGCCTTCAAAGGATGCTTCCGAAATTGCACTTTCCTTATTTATTATTCTTCCCCACGTTTCCTTGATGCCAATACCAAGCGGGGATACGACGCCTAAGCCTGTAACGGCAACCCCGTTCTTCATTTTACGTCCTGCAGCCAGAAATCGAGCAGCTTGCGCCTTTTAATTTCAAGCTGTTCATTTGAGAATGGCACAAGCACAAATGTCATTTCGGTTTCTGCTATTTTTTTATCGCCGGATCTGGCGGTTGTATGAACTTTTCCGGAATCTTCATGTACGGAGATAATTTCAACGCTAAGCTCCAGTGTATCACCAGGTTTTGCGATGTTGCGGAATTTTACTTTTTCAAGTATAGTAACAAGGGCTTTAAGTTTTTTATTATAATTTCTTTCAACCGTTTCCTCAAGCAGAAGTCCCGAGAGCTGTGCCAGAGCCTCAACAATAAGCACGCCCGGCATTATAGGATATTCGGGGAAATGGTCCTCAAAAAAATCCTCGCTCATGGAAATATTTTTAATGCCGCGGGCGCTTTGTCCAGGTTTCCATTCGGTAATTTTGTCCAGCATAAAAAATCGCATTCTAATCTACCCTGCAGAATAATTTGGTTTATAAAAATGCATACTCATGGGATATAAATCAAGGAGTATTATGGTAATTTTCAGGAAAGGGCTTCCGGAATTGGATTAAAGAAATGATTAAATAATGTTTATCAGCATTAATACCCCGGCTATAATCCACATAATGCCTACTCCAATGAGCTTGATTCTCTGGACTTCCGGCGGAATGCCTTTCTTTGCCCTGCTGTTCTCTTCATAAGCTTCTTCGTCAACCTGGGTAAACATTCCGCTCAGAAATGTAATGACCCCAATGATTAAAAAAGTAACTACTGCTAAAGTGTGCGGATCCATCATTTATCTTCAATTTTTGTTTGCGGATAAGACATTATTCCCCTGTATATGTGTCACATATGGGGAACAGACAAAAAATAATTATGTCTTCATATATATATATGGTGACGAAGGGCGTTTTCGGAAAATTTTTTTTATTTTTTTGAGATTTTGGATTTTTAGGAAGATATCCCTGTCTAATCTCTGTGAAAATTAACAAAAACCCGCCTTTGGAGGCGGGTTTTTTATTTTATTCACTGTCGTATGTGATGAGGGATCTTATGTCGTATTTGGAGAGCTTGTCGCGGCCTTTTAAGAATGCTAGCTCTATCAGGAATGATATCTGAACAATTTCGCCGCCGGCTTTTTCTACAAGTTTGCAGGCTGCTTCCATTGTGCCCCCTGTAGCCAGCAGATCATCATGTATAAGCACCTTGTCCCCTTTCTCAATTGCGTCTTCATGCATCTCTACGGCATCAACACCATACTCCAGAACATAATTTTCCTTCAGCGTGGTCGCGGGCAGCTTGCCGGGCTTCCTTACAGGCACAAAACCTGCATTCAGCTTGTCTGCCAGCATGGCCCCGAATACAAATCCCCTCGATTCAACTCCTACAACCTTGTCGATGTGCGTCCCTTTGATAAAGCCGTATAGCTCGTTAAAAGCACTTTTTAACCCCTCTTTGTCTTTCCAGAGTGTTGTAATGTCGCGGAATACTATCCCTTTTTTCGGGAAATCGGGGATGCTTCTTATAAGAAGGGATAAGTCTGTTGTAACCAATTTTTGTCCTCTTATTTTACTGTTAAAATAGCATGAAAGATTATATTAAATACTAACTGCTCTTTTTGTTTTTTTAAAACATAAAGCTAATTCTTTTTAGAATCAATAAGAAATATCCCGCTTTACCTTCCGGTTAAGAAACTTCTTAAAATCCTCCAGGTCCATGCAGTTTATAACCTCTTCCGGCTGAAGTCCGCCTTTTCTTGCAACCCTGATCCCATAGTTGATTTCATCAATTCCCATAATCGAATGTGCATCCGGATTAATAGAAAACATGCAGCCCTTTTCACGGGCATAGTATATCATGCGCCAGTCGAGATCCAGCCTGTTGGGACTTGCATTTATCTCAATGGCCACCCTGTTCTGTGCACAGGCATCTATTACTTTTTTAAGATCCACATTATAAGGTGACCTTTGAAGAAGCAGCCTTCCTGTTGGGTGCCCCAAAAGATCGGTATATGGATTTTCAACGGCCTTAATTATTCTGGCTGTCATTTCCTCTTCACTCATCTTAAAACGGCTGTGAACTGAGGCAACAACGAACTGAAAATTCTTCAGGAAATCCTCGGCGTAATCGAGCTCCCCATCCTTTAGAATGTCACTTTCCACCCCATGGAAAATGGGAATATCCAGACTCCTGCTCACCTTTTCAATTTCCTTCTTCTGTTCCAACACCCTTTCTTCAGTAAGCCCGTTTGCATAGAAAGCTGCTTTACTGTGGTCGCAAACTGCAAGGTATGTAAATACATTATCCTTTGCCGCCTGCGCCATTTCAGTTAAGGTGTTCTTCCCATCCGAATAAGTGGTGTGAAAATGAAGAAATCCCCTGAAATCGAGTATTCCAAGTTCAGAGTTTTTCCTGAATTTTTCAGGAGCCGAAAAGTACTCTTTTTCCCGCATCTCAGGAATAACCAGGGGCATATTTAGTTCGCTGAAGATCCCTTTCTCCTGCTCTTTATTAAAGACTTTTCCTTCGGCATCTGCCATCTTAAGAAATTCCTGGCTGCCCGTGGTAAAGAAAAGAAAATTCTCATAGTCCCTCAGACTTTCAGTTACAATGAAATAAATGGGAATGTAATATTCGTCTTTTATCAGAAAACACTTATGCGTGAGGTTTTTATTTAAGCTGCTAATTTCAAGCAGGCAGTCCTCTGCAACCGGAGTGTCATCAAAAAAGTAGTTCCCCTGGAGCTCTTTTCTGAAATCTTCAAGACTGCTGGCCAGAATAACAAACTCAAGCTTTGAGATGACCTCCATAGATCTTCTGTATTCGCCTGAAGGCTCAACTTTCTTAACCGACTTAAACTCTTCCAGTGCAGTCAGAATCAGATCGTTCTTTTTCTTTGCATCATCAAGCAGTGTAAGGTTTCTTGTGGATTTGATTCTTGTAATTTCTTCCAGGATGGCATTTTGCGTCTTTTCGCCGAAACCCTTAAGTGAGGCCAGGCGGTTGCTCCTGCAGGCATTTTCCAGTTCTTCCAAAGAGGTGATCCCGAGGCTGTCGTAAATAAGCTTGACTTTCTTTACTCCAAGTCCGTGGATATTCATAAAGTCCAGAATTCCCGGCGGAATTTCACTGATAAGGTTGTCGTACTCTGTAGAATAGCCTTTTTCCTGAATATCGTAAATAACGGCCAGAAGGCCCTTGCCGATGCCTTTAACATTCTTAATGCTGCCGTCTAAGATCATCTCCAGAAGGTCGCCTTCTAAGTCCCTTACTATAGCCGCACCGTTTCTGAATGCGCTGATCTTAAAGGGGTTATCACCCTTGAACTCAAGTATATCGGCAAAGCTGTCAAATGTCTGAGCTACTTTTTCCTTTAATGACATATTAACCACCCGGTATAATTTGACAAAATAAAGAACTGTATACTAAAAACTGCCGTGACGTTTTAATAAATTAACTAGCAAGTAGATTTGAATATACGTCAGCGTAAAGCCAACAACAGCGCCGGCAGCAACCTGGGCCAGTGTATGCATTTTTAATTTTATTCTGGCCCATCCTATAATAAATATTATTACCAGAAACAGCAGGCCGCCCGTTCCGGCCATATACATTATAACACCGAAGGGTCCTGAGGCTCCGAGCGCATGGGCGCTTATTTTCCAGAATTTATTAATGCCTATAACCAGTAAAGTATTTGAAATATAGCAGAACCAAAATGAAATAATAACAGGATCAGTTTTTGCAAGGAATAAAACAATTAGGCCAAGCGTGTATATAAGGATTGCCACGAAAAAAGGTATGGTTCTTTCCTCCTTAACAGAGGCATCCATATCTGCAATCATTCCCCTTTTGCGGAAATAAAAAAACATCACGATCTGGAACACAAACCCGAAGGTAAGGGCCACGCCAATTACCAATAGTTTCTGCCGCAGCTCATGCTCAAGCGCTATTGCCAGCCATGTAAATATGATTATAGTAAAACTTGGAGGAACGCATAATGTAGAAATGAATCTTGCAGTTCTGTATGATAAAGGTTTATCGGTCAAAGTAAAATGCCCTCCAAATGTTCGAATTTTGTAGGGGCGCACGGAAGTGCGCCCGGTCAGAAATATTATTAAATTTCAGACGCGCGATTATCATTTTCTACAACACTGTCGTCCTGAAGCGCCGGTGCGGAATTAAGGTAATCCAAATACTGCATGAGCCTCAGCTCCACGCTTTCATAATCCAGTATCTTCATTAATTCCTGCCTTACTGCTGAAACGCCGTGTAGCCCTTTAAGGTAGGATGAATAATATTTTCTGAATTCAAATATGGCGCGTCTTTCCCCTTTAACTTCAATTGATTCTTTCAGATGCCTGAGCGCTGTTGCAATTCTGACTTCAGGCGAAAGGACTGTGGAAATAAAGCCCTGCCTTAAGAGCTCCTTGCTTTCCTTAAAAATCCACGGGTTGGCAATTGCACCCCTGGCAATCATAACGCCGTCGGCCTTGGTATTCTTAAAAACATATTCCACATCCTGCGCCGTAAAAACACCGCCGTTTAGAACTACTGGAATATCAATTACCTCTTTAATCCTGTCAATCCATTCCCAGTCGGCGTCTCCCGAATGCCCCTGCTGACGTGTGCGGCAGTGGACTGTAAGAGCCTTTGCTCCGGCGTCTTCAACCATCCTTGCAATGTCAAGTATCAGAATATTATCGCTGTCCCACCCTATGCGGGTCTTCACCGTTACAGGAAGGCCTACGGCATCCACAATCGCCTTAACCATTTTCTGCATATAAGGGGGATCTTTTAAGAGTCCTGCTCCGGCTCCCCTGTTTGCTACTTTCTTAACCCAGCAGCCGGCATTGATATCTATTAAATCCGGGTTTTCTTTTTCAGCAATCTTTGCAGCCGAAACCATAGACTCTATGCTTTCACCATAGATCTGAATACCTACAGGCCTCTCTGTTTCGGTTATTTTGAGCTTTTTCTGTGTCTTTTCAACCGAGCGTATGAGCCCTTCGGAGTTAACAAATTCCGTATAAACCACATCAGCGCCGAATCCCTTGCATATGTTTCTGAACGAGAGATCCGTAACATCTTCCATTGGTGCTAGCAAAAGAGCCTTTTCTATTTCAATATTCCCAACCTTGAACATACTTTACATTCCACTTTCAATATTATTATAAATTACTTTTTCCTTAGACATTTCTGCATACTTCTTTGCGCTGATAAATTTAATGCTGAAGAAAAATGTCAGCAGCATAAATGCAGCGCCGGTTAAAAACGGGAACGGATAGCCTAAAAACTCAAAGGCAAATCCTCCCCATAAAGGTCCAAGTACTCTTCCCAGGGCCGAAAGCGACTGATTAATTCCCAGTATTGCACCCTGCTCGTGCGATGAGGAGTACTTGCTAATCATACTTAATACTACGGGTTGGACTATTCCGGTCCCGATAGAAAGCACCGATATTACAATTGCCACTCCCAGAAAATTCCCTCCATAGGGCAGGAGCCCCAGACCGAAGATCATGAGGAAGGTGCCAACAAGAATTAGCGTTTTTTCAGAAAATTTTTCATTCAGCATCTTTATGAAACCGCCCTGCACTATGGCACTCACAATACCCATAATTCCAAAAAGATATCCGATCTGCTGATTGGACATCTGATAAGCCTTAACTCCAAGCAAAGCAAATGTGCCGTATATTGTGGCCCCCGAAAAAGTAAGGATAAAAAACAGGATTATGAGTATCCCTACATCAGGATGTTTTAATGTCTCGTATAAACCTTTAATATCCAGGATCTTCGTATTGGAAATCTTTACCTGCCTTGTTTTTTCAACATCCACTGTCTCCTTCAGGAACAGAAATGCAAAAAGAAGCGCCATGGATGAAAATGCGGCACTTGCAAATCCGGTAAATGCGTAACCGTAATGGGATAGAATACCGCCTATCATGGGACCGAATACAAACCCGAGTCCGAATGCCATGCCGATCATGCCCATGCCTTTGGAACGCTCTTCCTTTGTTGTAATGTCGGCAATATAAGCCTGTGCAACGGCTATGTTACTGCCTCCAAGACCCCCAAGGATTCTCGAAATTAAAAGCAGCATAAAGGAATGCGAAAAGCTGAAAATTATGTATGAACTTGCCGTTGAAACCAGCGATAAAAGTATTACCGGGCGCCTTCCGTACTTATCTGACACTCTTCCCAGAATAGGATTAAATATAAACTGTACAAATGAGAAGCTGGCAAACAGAATTCCAATTGCAAAATCGCTTATCCCGAGGTCCTTCGAAGCAAAAGTCGGAAGTATCGGTATAAGTATTCCAAAACCCATTAAATCTATGAACACAGTCATAAAAATGACTGAAAGTGACGTTTTTCTCATATTTATTGCTTATCCAATTCCCTTATGATTGCATTAGTAATTTCATTAGTTCCTACATAGTTAACGGGATTTATATCCCTGGTAACATTTTCCCCCCCGGCTATTACCGCGGCAACGGCTTTTTCTACTCTTCTTGCCGTATCCATCTCGCCTATCGTTTCAAGCATCATGACGCAGGCTAGTATTATTGCACACGGGTTTGCCAGGTTCATCCCTGCAATGTCAGGAGCCGATCCGTGCACAGCTTCAAAAAGCGATACTTCGGGGCCCCGGTTTGCTCCAGGCGCCATGCCAAGTCCGCCAACGAGTCCGCTTGCAAGATCCGAAAGTATATCCCCGAACAGGTTTGTTGTTACAATAACATCAAACTGATAGGGGTTTAAGACCATCTGCATGGCCATATTATCTATAATTTTGTCATTAAACTGAATATCGGGGTATTCTTTAGATATCTCCCTTGCAATATCCAGAAAGAGTCCGCTCGTATACTTCAGTATATTAGCCTTATGAACTGCTGTAACTTTCTTTCTGCCCCGCGTTTTTGCGTACTCAAAGGCAAATTTAAGAATCCTTTCGCATCCGCGCCTTGTAACAATACCTATCGTCTCTGCTGCAGAACGCGAACTGTCTATATAATGTTCAATTCCCGAGTAAAATTCTTCCAGGTTTTCCCTGAAAATTACCATATCAATATGATCATAAAGAGTTTTGATGCCTTTATATGTCTTAGCAGGGCGTTCATTGACATAAAGATCGAATTCTTTACGCAAAGCCACATTTACACTCCTGAAACCCTTGCCTACGGGTGTAGTCAGAGGGCCTTTTAAGGCAATTTTGTTCTTAGTTATGGAATCCAGAGTAGCCTGAGGCAGAGGATCCTTGTATTTATCTATTGCAGCCAGCCCGGCAACCTGAACGTCCCAATATATTTTAACCCCGGCATGCTCAATTACCTTTATTGCTGCCTCAGTGATATCCGGCCCGATTCCGTCACCCGGTATAAGGGTAAATTCGTAGCTCACTTTCCCTCCTAACATGTTATTTTGAGAATAATACTGGATTAGAAGCCCTTTTTACAAATATCTTCATAATATAATAATGAAAATCCTGTATACCAATCCAATACCGAATAAAAGATATGTAATCTGTAAATTTAAGAAAAATGCGGGTCGATTTCTAGTTCATGGTCCGAAGTTTCCGCCGCGGCGGATTCGAGGTTAAGAAATCGGCAACTTTGAACCCGCCGAAGGCCAAACCTTGACCTTCTCATTTATATTTTATATTCTACTAATAGTTACCCTCTATCCGCCGCTTTAGTATAATCAAATAAGAAAAGGAGAAGCTGATATGAAAAGGAATAAGGGAAATCTGGTAGTGGGAGTGATTATTGGCAGTATTGCCGGTGGTATTTTAGCTCAGATTTTAACTCCTGTCTCCGGACGCAGAGTCCGCAGGGAAATTAAAAGAGGTATGAACACTTATATGTATAAGGCAAAAACGCAGAGCCAGAAAATTATTGATGATACTAAATCCGTCACTTCAACATGGGTCGACAGGGCCCAGGATGTTTTTACCCAGGCTAAAAAATACGCATCCGGTAAAATTGACGTTCCGAGGGATACAATTGAAAATGAAATTACCAAGCTCAGAAATGCACTGGCTGCTGCTGTAGAAGCCTACAGGAATTTTGAACGCGAAACTGAAGAAACACCGGGAGTTACCGGTGAAACCAGGCCTTCATCGGTTGAGGTAAAGGATCAGCTGACTGCTGAATATGAAGACGAAACACTTCCTAAACATGAAAGTATGGGAAGAAGATTTGAAAATGAAAAACCCCGGTGAAATCCCCTATTTATGATCTTCTGAAATGAAAGGGTAAGAATCTGATTTCTTACCCTTTTTATTCAAAAAAAAGGATTGAAACTTCCCCATGGGGTAAGTCTCAATCCTGAAATGTAACTGCACAGCAGACTTCCTAAAAGGAAACCTACTTGTATTTTGAAGCAATATTAATCCTGTTCATTGCCCGGGCTAATGATGCCTGGGCACGGTCAACTTCAAACTGCTGACTTCTGTCTTTCAGTCTTTCTTTTGCCCTGTCCATTGCTCTTTTAGCTCTTTCGAGATCTATTTGCATGGCTTCTTCAAAGCTTTCGGCCAGAACAAGAACTTTGTTGTCCTTTACCTCAACTGTACCGCCGCCCGTAGCAAAGTAACGCACAGACCCATTCTCTTCAACAATTTTAATGAGACCTATTTCAAAAGAACTGATCAGAGGAGCATGGTTAAAAAGAACCTGGAAGCTCCCGAGTGTTCCTGGTATAGTTACAGATTTAATATTGCCGGTATAAGCAACCTTTGAAGGGGTTGTGATTTCTAAGAGTAATTCTTTCATATTTACTGCATCTTTTTAGCTTTTTCTACTGCTTCTTCAATTGTCCCGACATACATGAAAGCTGATTCGGGAAGATCATCATATTCACCATTTATAATCCCTTTGAAGCTCCTGATCGTATCTTCAAGCTTTACGTACCTGCCCTGATAGCCTGTAAACTGTTCGGCTACGTGGAAAGGCTGGCTGAAGAACCTCTGGATTCTTCTTGCACGTCTTACAGTAGTTTTATCTTCTTCTGAAAGTTCATCCATTCCAAGAATATTGATAATATCCTGAAGATCCTTATAGGACTGCAGAATTTCTTTTACTTTTCTGGCTACCTCATAATGCTCCTTGCCCACAATACCCGGTTCCAGAATACGTGAACTCGATTCAAGAGGATCAACTGCAGGATAAATACCGAGTTCAGAAATCTGACGGCTTAAAACTGTTGTGGCATCAAGGTGTGCAAAAGCTGCTGCCGGAGCAGGATCTGTAAGATCATCTGCAGGAACATAAATTGCCTGTACAGATGTAACAGAACCCTTGTCGGTTGAAGTAATTCTTTCCTGCAGAGCGCCCATCTCAGTTGCCAGGTTCGGCTGGTAACCTACTGCAGAAGGCATTCTTCCAAGAAGAGCACTTACTTCAGAGCCTGCCTGCGTAAAACGGAATATATTATCGATAAACAGAAGTACGTCTTTACCTTCTGAATCACGGAAATATTCGGCCATGGTAAGACCCGTAAGTCCCACTCTCAGTCTTGCTCCCGGTGGTTCGTTCATCTGCCCGAATACAAGGCATGTCTTAGCCAAAACGCCTGATTCTTTCATTTCAAGCCAGAGATCGTTTCCTTCCCTGGTTCTTTCACCAACACCGGCAAATACTGAATAGCCGCCGTGCTGTGAAGCGATATTATGGATAAGCTCCATAATAACAACAGTCTTGCCCACTCCGGCGCCGCCGAAGAGGCCTGTTTTACCGCCTTTTGAGTACGGTTCAAGAAGATCGATTACTTTTATGCCGGTTTCGAAGAGTTCCTGGCTGGTCGATAAGTTTTTGAATTTTGGAGCCGGACGGTGTATTGGATATGTCTGCGCTGTTTTTATTTCACCAAGTCCGTCAATTCCTTCGCCAATTACATTTATAAGACGGCCTAAAGTCTCAGGACCTACAGGCACCGTAATTGGAGCTCCTGTATCCATTGCCGCCATTCCCCTGACAAGTCCGTCAGTAGTATCCATTGCAACAGTTCTAACTCTGTTTTCACCTAAATGCTGCTGAACTTCAACTATTAAATTATCCTGTTTGCCTTCAACGTTTGTACGCGGAATTTTTATTGCATTAAAAATCTGTGGTAAGTGTCCATCTTCGAAATCAATGTCAATAACAGGGCCGATGACTTGAACAATTTTGCCTTCGATATTGCCCATTTTTCTCCCTTAATGTTCGATAAATAAAGTTTAAATTAACTAAATATCCATTTCTTTTCAATAAAACAGAAAATTTATTCGGATAGAAAAGCAATTTCCTGAATTATTATAAAACATAACATGCAGAAAATCAGTTCTGGGGGTTGCACTTTTGAACCCTTTAAAAAGATTTTAGCTAAATAAAGCTGCCCCCCCTCTACCTGGTCCAGTGAGCAGCCTGAACTTATTTACATATCTGTTGAAAGAACAAATCTTAAAATGCGGTTATTATCCGTATCGGCCACATAAACAACCTTATTGTAGACGGCTACTGCATACGGATGGTTAAATACCGAAGCGCCGCCAAATGACTGCTGTTCCTCGCCATAGGCATTAAACTTAAAGATGCTGTCCTTTGCCGCATCGGCCACAAAGATGTTCCCTGAATTATCCACTGCCGCATCCTCAGGCTGCAAAAAGCGGTTTACAGTCATAATAGGTGCATTGACCGGCTGAAGCTTGCTTACATATCCTGTAAAAATACCCGTGGAAACAAACTGTAGCCACTGTGTCTTAAAACTGTTCTCGCCTATAAGCGTTACAACAAAATCAAGGTTCCTGCGGTTAAATGGTGTAAGAGAGCTTATTTTATTGGCTGAAACAAGGCCTGTCCCCTCAGGAGTAATAAGCGGAACACGCCCTATTAATGTATCTTTTTTGCCGCCTGCATAGGCTGTCTTTTGAAACATAAGTATCGAGTTATCAGGATCAACCTGACTCAAATTCTCAGGGCCTTTACGGCTTACATAGAAAGAGTTGTCGTAAAATACACAAACACCCGTATACTCGCGGCGCTTTACTTCATCAATAAACCTGAAATCATTACCTGAAGGCAATAACCTTGTCACCGGAGCTTCAGCAATGTTGTGGCCGCTTGCATAAAGATTTATTTTATAAACTGCACTGACAGAAATTGAACTCCCCTGAACAGTCGTATCGAGCAAAGCACAAACAATCAGATTATCCTGAAAATCCTGAGCCAGAGCAACCGGATGCTGAACTGCTTTAGTCCCCAGTATGTCCCCGTTAAGGTTCATCATCACAATCCTGTTATTGTATGTATCGGCTACATAAACAAAGGGCTCATGACCGATTATAATGTCCATGGGACGGTTAAAACCTTTCCAGTCGGGATTCTGCTTGATATAAACCGTATCGCCTATCTTCCCGGAATTCTGGCCCTTACCCAGCTGAGATGCAGCAATTTCATCGCCATAGTCAGGCTTATTGTATCCGCAATTAATTGCGATAAATGCTAAGATTGCTATAAAAGCAGGCAGTATAAACTTTTTATAATTCATATTTACAAACCCAGAATTAATGAAAATCTGTGAGCCGACCCGAGACGCGTAAAGTTTGAGAAGGCATAATCAAATGTTACGTCGGCTACCCTCAGAGGCATTCTTACACCTGCACCCAGAGAATAGTTCTGCTCTTCAACATTAAACTTGTATCCGCCACGCATGAAAAAGATATTTTTCCATTTGTATTCAATACCGGTCGATACGTTTTCGCTGTTGTCGTTCGGATGATTCAGCTGTATGGATGTTGTTATCATCTGGTCTTCCGACTGGTATGGTTCAAAAGCAAAGCCGATCCTGAAAATTGTGGGAGGAGAAAACGACTGCCATTCAGATTTATTCCTGCCTCCGAAAAGAACAACTTCTCCGTCGGGAGCCATGTTGTTTCCGAAATTGCTTACTGTAACGGCAAATCTTGAACTTCCGAGGCCCGTCCAGTAATACGTTCCTAAATCAATCATCACACCGCGCATTTTTAACTTATCAAGGGTTTCTTCGACGTATCTTACAGTGCCGCCGAAAGAAAACTGCTCGGTCATCTTTCTTGAATAAGAAACTGCCACGGCT
Source organism: Syntrophomonadaceae bacterium (assembly GCA_050259615.1). Lineage (GTDB taxonomy): Bacteria > Bacteroidota > Ignavibacteria > Ignavibacteriales > SURF-24 > JAAXKN01. The sequence continues at coordinate 32,326 of JBLNAZ010000057.1, forward strand.
ACATCTCCGTAAGTAAAATATTCACCCGTTCCGAATGGCTGCGTTTCAGTGGTTACGGGCATTTCCTTCATATGAAGTGAAGTAAGCGCAACACCAACAGCATCATTTGAGGAAAGGTGATAAAGCCCACCCACAAAGTCGTGTTTGATGTCTGTAAGCCATTCGTTATGTGAAAACATAACCTGGTCCAAAGGAGCCTGTGTGAGGCCTGCTGGGTTCCAGTATAGGGCTGATACGTCATTTGCAACTGCAACGAATGCATCTCCCATCGACGCGGCCCTTCCGCCGACACCTACTTTAAGAAATTGAACTGCTGAGATGCCAGCTCTCTGTCCCCCAAGTGTCGGAAATAACTGAGCTTTGGCTTCAAAGCTCAGCATACAAATAAAAAGTATTATTAATAATTTCTTCATATCAGAATTTTATGCTTAAACCAAATTTAATATTGCGTCTAGTTAAATATCTTGCCGGATTATCCGGGTAAGGACTTAGCGGAGCCTGAAGATCCGGGTAATTAGGATCGTTCCATGAATTCGGCACAGGATCACCGTATTCATAAGCACGTCCCGTTACAGGATTAATAATAGCCGAATTCTTTATATCGAGCAGATTATTTATTTCCATAAATACAGACATTTTAAGACCGGCTAAAGTAACATACTTTTCAACATTCAGGTCAATCCAGTACCAGTCCTTTGCAATCATGCTGTATCGGTTTGCAATATCGGTACTGTATTCTGGTTTTCCATCCTGCGCATAGTTGCCTGTAAAGAGTTCGGCAGTATATCTTTTTCCGGATTCATAAAAGAATTTCAGATATATGTTGTAATCATCCAAAAGTCCAGGAGCAAAACCAAAGAGCGGTTCATCCCTCTGAACATAGTAATTTATAACCAGGGATCCTGTAACAGGCCTGTCCCATGGAGTGTAGATTTCTTTTATCGATTCATTCAGGTCGCCTCTTACAACAAGAGCACCTTCATCGGCCGAAGAACTCTTGCCGGTAACAATAGCATAAGACAAAGAGCCGACAGCGTTAAATGACCTGCCTATTCTTTTCTTGTATTCAAATTCAAGACCCCTTGAACGGGCATAATCCTGATTTGTATATGTAATAAAGCTCTGCGAGGCAAAACGGGCTGAAGTAATTACTGCAGACCGGGTTGAGATATAATCAAAAATATCCTTGTAGTATGCCGTAACCGTCATTACGTCGTTTTCCGAGAACTGAGTTTTTAATCCAAGCTCGTAAGCAACTGTAGTTTCCGGATTCAAATTCGGGTTGCCGAATTTCTGGAAAGACGACTTTGCGCTCGAAGGGCTAAGCTTTGCATAAATAAACTGCGGCTTGGGCCACTTGCTGAAATGCCCGTACGAGAAAAACAGCGTCTGATTGTCGGAAATCGGGTGCGATATACCGAGCCTGGGACTTAGACGCGCCTTAAAGCGCCTGTTGCCGAAAAATTTATATGTATCTGCGTAATATTCTTTTCTTATCTGATCTGGAATTGTAACAACATCAGGGTTAGCCACGGCGTCATCTACATATTTACCGGGGAACCAGTAATCCATGCGAAGACCGAAGTTAAGTATCATGCCTGAGAAGTTAACGTTATCCTGAGCATAAAAAGCGCCTGTTGCGGGAAATACCTTGTAGAAGTCGTTGTTAAGGCCCATTGTACCAATCCACGGCTTGTAGATATCCAGGAGCTGCATTTCTGTAATAGAAAGGTTAAAGCCTGCTTTGAATTTATTCTTTTCATCAAAAAAGCTTGTAACATCACCCTTGACGGAATATTCTTCAAAATAGTGATCGTGCCAGGTGTAAGGGTTGCCAACATCCCAGAAGCCGTCTCCCGGAATTACGCCGATGGTATCGCGGTTAGTATTATAATATTCTAACGGAAAGTTAGTAATATCCTTGGGTTCCCTGTAGTCTTTCCAGTCCAGTCCGTTTGCATCCGAACGCAGGTGAGTAAAATAGTTGCCCAGCTTAAGTTCATAAAATGTCTTTGAGTTTAGTGTATGAGTCCACGTAAGGGTATTATACAAATTATCGTGCGTATAGACGTTCGCCTTATCCAGTATGTTCTGGAATTCGTACTGATAGCCCGGACTCGGCTGAACATACTCAAGATTCGACTGCAGCGACTGCGAGTTCTGGTTGATATCAACAGAACGGTTATATGAATAAACCAGCTTCATCGTTGGCGTAATCTTGTAGGTTATCTTTCCTAATCCCGACCAGCTGTTTTCTTCCCTGGGAGAAAACCTGCTGCCGTAAAATATTGAAGAATAGAGCCTGCCGGCAGTGGATTTTTTGTATCCCTGCGTTATACCGTCGCTCAGACCCATATACAAGCTTCCGAAGAACGATACTTCCCCCGGTATTGTAAGGCCTAAAGCCGGGAGCAGCATTCTTGTAAATGGCTCGGGACCGCTCAGGTTAGCTTCCAGTATGTCAATATTAAATACATGTTCTGAGGTTTTATTGCCGAAATTATCTTTCTTATATGAAACATAACCGTGAAACTTGTCGCCGCCTTCCCTCGTCTTTACGTTTACAACGCCTGAGGTGGCCTGACCGAATTCTGCATTATAGCCGCCTGTAATAACCTCAACTTCCTCGAGGGAATTTGAGGAAAGCTGCAGGCCGAAACCGGTACCCGAAAGAGGATCCTGCACTGAAACACCGTCGACAAGAAGAGCATTTTCGTATGAGCGTCCCCCGCGGATATGGATTTCATTGTCGGTTTTAACAACGCCTGCCTGCTGAGTTACAAGGTCCGAAATATTTTCAACAGCAGCCATCTCTATATCATCTCTCGACAAAGTCTTCTTGCTCTGCGTTTCCTCAACATCAACCAGAGGCTTCTCGCCGATAATTACAACGTCTTTATCCAGCGTGAGAGCAGATTCTTCAAGCTTTACGTCCAGAGATTTTGTTTTGTTTGATTCAATCTTAATTCCGGTAAACTGAACAGTTTTGTAGCCTATGAAAGAAACTTCAACTGTATATGTGCCGGTTGAAATGCTGTTAATGGTAAACTTGCCCGAGGCATCACTCTGCGCTCCGTAATAAGTACCTTTAATAACAACGTTCACCCCGGGAAGCAGTTCCTTCGTTCTGGCGTCAGATATTTTCCCCTCTATCCTCCCCTTTTCCTGAGAGAATGCCTGAAGAGAAAACAAGGCTGAAAAGAAAGCAATTAATATAATTTTTTTCATAATGTTAAACCAAAGTCCTCAAAAAAGATCTTTTCCAATAACAGTTTCACATTCCCCTGGTTGCCGTCAGATTTTGAAAGCGGGAGTTCAATAAAAAACAATTTCTTCTCGGAATCTCTCAAGCCAATAGTTTTATTTCCTGTAAGCTGAGTTGTCACGAGGTTATATACAGGAACTCCTGTTCCGCTTGTCGGATAAATGCTTCTTGCCCTAAAGACGGTTCCGGATGTTTTAAGTTCCGGGTAAGAAGAATTATCGGACGAAGCTACTGTATTGCTGTAGAGTGTCGTCAGGTAATCTTTCTTTGGTGTATTGCCTACAGAATCGATCGGAAGAAACGCTTTTAAGACATTATTGTCCACAGTCTGCGGCAGTGTCATTGAAAAAGCCATCTTGCCGCCAAAGTCGATAAACTTCCTGGAAGCAGTACTGGCCAGTGATATATTTGGATTGTTATCGTTATTATACCAGAATATATATTTAAAGAGCTTTATTGTCTCAAGAAAAGTAATATTGTCGTAGGGCACTTTATTCTTATTAATGTCCCATACTTCATATTTGCCGGCCAGTGTTCCGCCGTGCATGGTGTTAAAGGCAGTTCTGTAGAAAGCTGAAGCATTGTCCTCGATCTGGCTGTCATCGATTATGAGGAAATTGCTGACAGGCTTTTTAACATACCAGTTTCTCGATTCAGAAGGAAGAGAATTAAAGCTGCTCTTTGCTCCTGAAATGTCCTCTGCCTGAATGTAAACCTTGTTATTGCTGTTGAGTTTAAGTCCTAATAGCTTTTCAGGGAATATGCTGCCTTCGGAAGCGTTAAGAAGTATTTCAGTCTGTGCACCGGAATTATTAAAGTCCTTCATGCGGAGCATAACCATCCTGATATTTCCGGGCAGCGTCACAAATTTGGTCGTATCATTAAGGGCGATGTTGATTTTGACGATTGTCTCCTGACCGTCAATATCCTCAGCATCCCAGCCTAATGTCATCACTGGGTAGGATGTATCGGGCAATGATGTAACACTGTTAAACTCAACATTAGGGGCAGAGTTTTTAATCGGGTATATAAGGCTTGCTGGCTTGGGATCAACAAGGCCTATGTCAAAAAACTTTTCCCCGGGGTTATATTTGCCGTCACCGTTCTGGTCAATAAATGGCTCAGGGCCGAAATCAATACCGTTGCGGACAACTGAATTATCATAGAGACCGTTGCCTCCGTTATCAACAGATGCCACCTTAAATGTATATTTGATATCCGAGGCTCCGATTCTAAGGGCAAAAGTGCTGTCATTTTTAGTGGTAAACGCCCAATGCACATCATCCCATGTCAAGTAGTAGCCAACAACAAGGCCGTCCGGGTCATCGCCCCACCAGCTGACCTTAAGCCTGCTTGTCTGCTGCGAAATGTCACCATCCGGAAATAAAGACATATATGTATGCGGAGCCTGGTTGGGCATGAGTGTATCAGTAATCTTTTCATTACATGCCGTAACTACCAGAGCAAGCATAAAAAAAGGCACAAAACGTAAAAGTTTCTTCATTTTCTTAAATTAAATGGTATTGAGAAATTTCCTTAAAACAGAAAAATCAATTAAAAGCCGGGTATTAATAAAAACTTAAAACACCAGCTGATATTTAACCCGCTACCCTGCTTCCTAAAAAGAAAGCAGGGTATTTTAGCGAGCATAAATATTTTTTACCCGTTAAGGAGGGTTACTTCAGAAGAAGCATCTTCTTAACTGAGTTAAAGCTGCCTGAATTCAACTGGTAGAAATAAATTCCCGATGGCATGCTTGAGGCGTTAAAAGTAGCCTTGTAAGTTCCGCCGTTCTGGAACTGGTTAACCAGAGTCTGAACTTCCTGTCCCAAAAGATTAAATATCTTCAGTGAAACCATTGAACCCTGCGGAATGGAATATTCAATTGTTGTTGAAGGGTTGAACGGGTTCGGATAGTTCTGCTTCAGGCTGTAGCTTGAAGGAACACTGTTGCCGGCAGTTTCAACACCAGAGAGATAGCCTTTGAAGTCGTCATTTGTTCTCGGGAACAGCTTGTAGTTACCGTGTGTATAGACCAGGACGCCTGTAATGCTGCTGAACTTATTCCCTGTTGAAACTGTGGTCCATTTCGGGTCCTTAACAATTGTCGTATCCCAACTGTTATGGTAAGTTCCGGCACCGTCCTGAAGCTCAACCCTGGTGCCTGTGCCCGACTGGTCTGCAACCAGCATTTCACCATAGTTATAAAGCTGGTTGGTTTCAGCATTTGCCTTAAGGACGCTGACATTTTTATAGGTAACAAGCATGCCCTCATATTTTTCGGCATCAACTGTTCCGTTTGCCTTTGCAGCAATATCGGCTGTTGAAAGTTCAACCGGTAAAGGAAGAGCATTATTTGATGAAACAGGAGTAATGGTTTTAATTGAGTCGATTCTTGTATTTGAAGCGCTTTCTGTAATTGTACCGGTAACAGTTATCTTGTCGCCGGCCTTCAGGCTGTATGCCTTAACACCATAAACCCAGATGCCGCTCCATGGAGCAGATCCGTCCTGTATATAAACTCTCGGAGCTCCCTCTGTATCGGTAGAATTGCCGGGAATGCCTGATGTATCTGCAGTAACAGTACCTGTCAGTGTTACTTCATAGTTTGTGAAAGGCCCGTAACCGCTGCCAAGAGGGCTGTACTGGACATCTTTTATTGTGAGGGGCCTGTTAATTACAAGATATGAAAAGTTGCCTTTTCCGGTATCTCGCGGGCTGAAAGATGAAAGTCCCATATTGTCTTTTGCCCAGACAAAGTAATCTACAAAAGCTGAATCCTTTGCTATGCCGGGAATTGTTGCTGTATAGACATCCCCGCTTGTTTTTGCCATTGAAAGAGTATCATAAGTACTGCCGTTTATGCGGTAGAGAAGTTTTACGCTTGCAACTGTTCTTCCTTCCTGCAGTGTTACTACGTTTGAAGTAATATCAACGCTCTGATTTTTTACGACTGAAACTGTATTCCTTTTTGTGGCAGAGATTGTCGGAGGTACAGTTAAGATCTTAATATCACCGGGATATAAAGGAGAAATATGATAACCTTTTTTGGTAGCTCCCCACCAGTCCTGAATCATTCCCCTGATATCAACTTCACTTCCCGGCTGAGGCATAACGTAGTCGTTATAGTCAGGAAATTTATTGGCTGACCTTAAGGAAAAATAACCCGACTGGTCGTACATGTAAATTTTATTTCCCTTATCATCAACTACGGTAAATGTACCATCTGCGGAATTGCTTTCTGTGACCAATACGTCCTTAAAAATCACATACATCCCTTCGTACTTTTCAGCAAGAGGATTCATGACACCATTACTCTCAAAATCCGAAATCTTCATTTCGAGAGGAGCAGGTCTTCTATCAGCCTGACCGAGAACTTCTATCTGGATAGGAGCCGGTTTTGAAATCAGGTTGAACTGCGTTGTGGTATTATATTCAGACGGATAGCCTGTAAATTCAACATACTGTGCTGAATCCACTGTATTCAGCATGGATCCTGCCAGCTGATCGTTCTGAATTATAACCATCCCTCCCCATTCCTTGGAAGAATCCTGTACATAGATAGAATAGCGCGATCCGGTACCGATAAAAGTTTTGGATGTCGCATTATTCGGATCCTTCAGGGTGCTGTGCATAACCAGGGCACGCACTCTTACTGTATCGGGTTTAACGCCAAGCAGTGAGTTTTGTTTGCCTGCATTAAGATCTTCATCAGTACGATACTGAATATCCTTAATTGTCTTTAAAGGATAGACTTTCTGTGCAAATGAAGAAATACTTAACAGAAGCATAAAAATCAGTAAGTATCTTAGTTTCATAATAAGCCTCATAATAAATTATTAAATATCCGAAGCGCTCTAAAATATCAGTGTAATTGAATAAGTATTTACTTAACTATCAGAAATTTTCCGGTTTTAATTTCGCCGGTCTGAGAATCCTTAACGGTAAACAGGTAGAGCCCGCTTGCAATGGCCTGGTCGTTATCACTGATTATATCCCATGCCTGTTCTCCTCCTGCCATTATCTGTGACTGGTCCTTTGCATAAGTTTCAAACCACCTCAGGTCGCTTCCATTGCTGTTTGCATCATGATCTATTCTTTTTACAATGTCCCCGGCCAGCGTATAAATTGTAATTTCACATTGTGCGGGAAGATTATAAAAGTATATTTTCCTTAATCTTTCTGAATTGCCGTCCCAGTAAGCCTTACCATAATATGGGTTTGGATAAACACCAACCTGGGCATTCTTGTCTGAAGTGGCAGGAGTACCGGGTATAACACGCTTTGAAGAAGCAAGCACACTGGATTCCAGGCTTTCAAGGTTATTGACTTTATCACCTTTATCGAAAGCGGTTACCGAATATGTGTATTGCCACCCGTTTAACAGATTATCAACTTCAAATTTATAGTTGTACCTGTTTGTATCTCCCGGAAATGTTACAGGATCACTTAGCTTGACTTTTGAAAATCCTGTATTATAGCCAACGGAGTTATTGAGGCTGTCAAATTCGGCTAAAAGCACTAGTGAACCAAGAACATCCTGTGTGGAGGTGAGGTCGTAACCGGCATTAGTCCTGTAAAGCCTGTAGCCTTCAAAATCTTTCTTTGATGATATAGGATCAACGGAACTTTCGGCACGGTTATCCCAGTAAATTGTCACTTTCCTGTCCTCAGGCACAACTTTAACCTGCGGCGATGCAGGAGGAGCCGGCAGAATGAATCTTTTTATTTTTCCGTCGCCATCCAGGTCCTCGCCGGGATCTAGAATGCCGTTGCCGTTTTTATCCTCGCCGTTATAAGCCCTTAAGGCCCAGCCGGCATTTGTAAAGAGGTTTTTCTTCTGTTCTTTTGAATCGATTATTGCAGGGTCATATCCCCATTTCTTTGCGCATACAATGGCAAAAGATACATTAATGGAATCGCCGGGTGCTATATGCGAAAACGGGCCTGAGGTCATGAGGATAGAACGATTGCTGGGTGCCTGAAGCGTCGCAAGGCTTACGCCATTATTAAATTTAACGCCGTCTGTAAAGTAGCCGAGCATTTTTTCATACCTCTGCAGATCATCCATAGGCGTAAAGAATAACGGGTCACTTGTATTAGAGTGCGTCCAGCTGACAAAGTTGGCATTGTTTTCTGTGGGAGTTGCCCCGAGATACTGAATACCGACATAGCTGTCTGTAAAGCCCACGTCGCCGTTGGCATCAAATTCATAACCTATCTTTAATGAATCGGAATAGCCGTTGCCTCCGTGTGTAAAGAAGTTGCTTGTACCCGGAGGTGAAACAATTGTATTCCTTATTACAGTATCAGTCCATAATCCGACAAAAACGCTGTCTATATATTTATTTGAAACATTTTTAATCCAGTAATTCATAATTACAAAGAAATTGGCAAAGGAGTAGTTCCAGGCGTATGTTTCCTGGTGAACTGCTATGCCGAGCGGTATATGGTCGGGAATCGGTTCGTTATTTGAACTGACCAGTACACGGTTCGTATCCACAAAATTCATCACAAAATCCTGATGCGATACGGCCTTAGGACTGAAATTTTTGGATGTGAGCAGACTTGAACGTTCAACTATCCGGCTGCCGGGCAGATTGGTGTATTCAAAACCGCCGCCGCGCGAAGAGACCGAGGATTTATCTACCGCTCCTGTTGAAACAAAAGGTCCGGTTTTGCCGCTTCCTGAAGCATCTTTGCTTACATAACCTCCAACCCAGAGGCCGCCGGCAAATATGTGCTCAATACCACTGCCTAAAGGGTATTCACAAGAAGGCTGTTTGGGCCACGTTCCGCTGAAGCCGTTACCGTACATACCAAAGTTTGTAAGCGTGAGACCTAAGTTTCCGATATTGGTAAATTTGGAGTTATCGTCGTCAGTTGTCTTATTAATTCTTTTCTGGCTGTCCTGTGCATAAATTGAACAGGTGAAAAAGAATATTGTTGAAAGGACTAGTATAAATTTTGTTTTCATTAAGTTATTCATTAATGGTATATTTTTGGGCACAAAAAAATAACCATTATCAATATCTATAGCAACAAAATTCTTTTAATTTTGGAAAATATTCCGGCGGGATTATTTGAATGTAAAATGCTCTAAACCATTATAAAATATATTATTCGTCTACCAGGAAGAAATATATCAGGGCACCAAAATTTACCTGAAGAGCCCCGAAAGCTATGCCGCTGTATAGGTCGTACCTGTTAGTCCTGTCTAAGAGCGCGCTGTCCCTGGATAAATTATACTCGTCGTATGTGTTGTTAGCCTTAATCTTGAAGTAAACAGCTGCGGAGCCGAAGGCCACAGCTGTACCTAGAAGAACCTTAAACATATTCGTCTTAAAGAAGCTTTCAGGAGTCCTTTTGCCCATAAACTCAAGATCTATAACAGGACTTTTGGCCAGTTCTTCGCCAGATAAAAATACCGGCCTGTAATTTGTCTTTTTAATCTCAATCTGCTGAATAGTTTTATATATGGATAAAGGTGTGCTGCCTAAGAGTGAATCCCGGTAATAAACCTCTGCGTTATCGGGGACGGTCCTAAGAAAATAAGCCTTCTTAAAGCTGTATTCGAGGTTTTTAGTAATGCCGCATTCAGTAATGTTTACTGAATCCTCTATGCCCCTGGCTCCCCATTTCCGGGCCTCATCCTTTATAAATATCTTATACCTGCCTTTTTTTACCTCCAGGGATGCATTCCCGCTTCCGATGAATGAATCATTCAGATAAATTACCGATGAGGAATCCCCTGTTGAAATGTTCAGCAAGGAGGTGCATTCCTGAGCCCTGGCCGAATAAAAAGGGATTATGAATAATAAAAGTAGAAAATATTTATTTAGCACTTTCATATGCCATTACCTTCCCGTTATCAACTCCCAGATAAAGAGTTCCATCGTAATAAACCGGGGAAAGCCTGGCTCTCCCGTCAAAGTTCATTGTTTTTTTTATCTGCCCATTAAGTACATTAATAAGATAAACTTTCTTATTCAGATCGGGCTGCACAAGATAATCCTTAAATAGCAGCGGTGTTGTATTTATTACCCCTTCGGTTGAAATTTTCCACAGGACTTTCCCCGTATTTTTACTGAACTTGTATATTTCACCCCTCAGGTTTCCAACATAAAGGCCAGTAGCGTCAAAAACCGGAAAAACATTTATTTTGTACCCGGTTGCGTACTTCCATAAAACGTCGCCTGAAGTTAAACTGATGCAGTAAATTACCCCTTTATTATCTGCCGTAAAGACTGTATCGCCTGAAATTGTAAAACCGCCCTCAAATCCGCTTCCGGTCTTCTTTTGGTAATTTAACGACCCGTTTGCAGCGCTGACAGAATAAACTATACCCTTGTCGTTTCCGAAAATGAGATTATCCCCCGAAAGTGCAGCTGAAGAGTGAATAAATCCCCTGGAGTCGTATTCCCATACTTTCTGGTTGGCATTGTCATATTTTATTGCTTTGCCCTGCTCAGTAAGGAAAATGATTCCGTCTTTGGTCCTTACTGGCTCACTTTCAACTTTCCCTCCAATCTCGTATTTGGCCGTTTCCTGGCCTGAATGGAAATTAAAATTATAAATAACTGAATTGTTATCCTTATAGCCTGTAAGCGGGAAAGTGAGCACAAACTCATTTATAATGGGTGCCGGGACAATGGAGCCCTTATACTTAATAAATCCTATTTCCTTACCTTCGTCTGTATCAAAGGCATAAATCCTGCCTGATAAATCGGGAACAAAAACGTAGTGTCCGAAAGCAGTAATTGAAGTGGCGCTGAATCCCCCGTTTATCTCCCCTTCCCACTTAAGCCTCAGAGTATCGCCAATATTGGCAGGGATGAAAAACTTACGAGTCGAATTTTCGCCGAACATCGGATATGATGGACTTCCGAACTTGGCCTTCGGAATGGAAATATTGCTGGAGCATCCTCCCATTAGTACTGCAGGGAGAACAATAATCAGGCTAACTATTTTCATCTTCCAGACTGTAATATTCATTAAAAGTCCCATCCTATAAAGAACTGATAAAACAGCTTGCTCTGAAAGCTCTTAAAATTGTTCTCAATTTTTTTGCCCACGTCGTAGCGGAGTGTAATAATATCAAAAAGATTTATTCTCACTCCTGCGCCTGCACTGCCCAAAGTCTCCTGATATTTTTTATCCCAGGCTCCCCCGCTGTCAAAGAAAAGAGCGCCTCTTATATTCGGGAAATAAAAGTCAACAAACGGAAAGCGGACAGCAAAAAGATCAATAAGCGGAAATCTTAATTCAAGAGACGAAATCCACAGCTTCTGCCCTCTTATGGCCCATCTTGGCCATCCGCGCAGATCCCAGCTCCCGCCCATAAAGTAACGCCTTGCCTCGCGGCCGTCGTTGTACAAAAGCGCCGTTCTGAGGGCCAGTGCGCTTTTATAACTTAGCCTGAAGTAGTTTCTGAAATCAAAAATGAATGTATAGTAGTTTACGTTGCTGTATTTGATGTCATTCGTAAAGCTTAAGAGCACTCTGAAGCGCATGCCGTCCAGGGGCCCGGTAGGTCCCCAGAGCGAGTTATCCAGTACATAGGAAATAGAATTTGTTGCCAGAAGGGCTTTTCTTTCTATGACGTTCTGAATTACCTCTTTGTCTGAATTGGCCAGCGAAACGCTGGCTTCAATTCTGGCAAACTTGGAGAATGGGTAGAAAAGCGTAAAATATCCGCCAAAGCTTCTTTCCCAATAGTATTCATCCGAATCCATTATGTCGTACCGCCTGCCCGAAAAATTAAAAAGCCCGTAGGCATAGTTCGTCCTGTTTCCTATATTTATTCTGGAAATGGCAACATTAAAGCTTTTAAGAATGTCGCTCTGGACTTCGGCGGTATTGTAAATCAAAAAGTAATAGTTGTCGTTGCTTAAAAGATCACTGAGCGAAAAAAGCGCCCCGCCCTGTGTACCGTATACAGGATCGGTTGTAACCTGGCTCTGGGCGTAGTCAAGTGTATACTTATTTTCATATTTCAGTTTTTCTTTAATTGATGCGCCCTGCAGTTTGTTTGCCACCCATTTGCCGTCGGTAAGTGTAAAATCGAAACCGACAAACTTGTAAACCGAGTCGGCAGGCTCTTTTATTTTTATTCTGTAGAGCTGGAACGAAAACTTTTCAAATGCAGAGGCAACAATTTCACTGTTATTTATAAATGAATAATCAAAAACGCTGGTAACAAAATTAGTCACCTGCGTCATGCCTGAGGGCATTTTGTTCCTCTCATCCAGTTTCCAGATGTTCTGTATCCCGTCATAATCCGAAGTAAAGTACAGAGTGGAATAGTCGGGACTGAATTCCGGACTTTTATTATTTGCATCGCAGTAGGTCAGGTATCTTGTGGAATGATCATTCAGATTATATTCAAAAATATTGTACTTTTTCTTAAAAACGCCTTCTGTCCTGTCGGAGGAAAAAACAATTGTGGTATCGTTTTTCCCAAAAACAGGGTTAATATCGCTGTAGTAGTCGTTTGTAATTCTGGAAATGGTTCCGTCCGGGTAATTATAGACGAAAATATCCGAGTAGCCTCTTCTGTCGATTGCCTGGAAGGCGACTTTTCTGCCGTCTGAGGACCATCTAGGCGACGAGATGCTGATTAGCTCATTGTTCTGATAATCTTTTACAATCCCGCCATTATTAATTGAGTAGAAGTGAAGGGCATCGGTTCCGCCGGTTTTGGTCACAAAGGCCATGATGCCGTCTTTTGACACGCTGAGCGAAGCATCCAGCAGGTGGAATGCCTCAAAGACCTCTTCTTTTTCACCGCGCACAACAATCTCCGGCTTGGGCCTGTCTTTTTCCTTCTCGAAAGTCTTAAGCGGCATACTATAGATTGAGGAATACCCGTCCCTGTTAGCAACGAAGTATACGTAAGGTTCGCCGTTTTTGTTATAAAATGAAGGGGAAAAATTAAATCCGAAATCCGTCAGCTTCTGTGCCCCGTTCTCAGGAGGTATTTTTGTCTTCATGAGAGGGAAATACCTCTGCTTAAGGTAATAGTTCCAGTCCCTGTCAATTTCATCGATCGATTTCCCGATTGTATATTCCATAAGATCGTTGAAGTTTTCAAACTGCCAGAAATTCTCAAGCAGTAGACCAATCTTCTCCTGACCGTACGTATCAGATATAAATGTTAGAAGGTTCTGCCCTTCCTTATACATCTGGAATGTGCCGAAAATCTGATAGATATCTTTGAGTCCTACAAACTGGTCGTTAATAACAGCATCCCTCATTACCATTTCAGCCTGTTCATCCCACGTAGTGGACCAGTATTCAGCCAGGCCCTCTGTAAACCACAAAGGAGGATACCTTTCAGTCGTCACTCTGTGGTCTGTCAGCACCCGGTAAAGCTTATTTGTCATAAAAACGTGTACCAGCTCGTGCCTGATAACATGCCTGAAGGCATCAATTGAACCCAGATAAGGAATTACAACCCTTCCTTTGAGGAATTCAAAGAATCCTCCAACTCCTTCCGGAATAAAGCCAGGAGTAGTATTGGTCTGCTGGAAATGGAGATGTGTGTTATAAAAAATAAGGGGGATTCTTCCGGTAACAACATTATTGAATTTAACCTTTAGATCACTGAAGGCTTCTTCGGCAAAGGATGCTCCGATTTCTGCCATTTCCTCAAAATCATCGTAAAAATAAATATCGAAATGCTCGGTTTTTAATACCTTCCAGTTGAAATTATCATACTGGACTTTATTTCTTCCGAAGAAATAAAATTGAGCCTCTGCTGCCGAAGTAATCAGCAGCAGAAACATTATGAGATATTTAATTTTATTTATCAGCAAGCCGTTCTTTCAAAATATTAATATTTTTAACAGAGATAGTTCTTCACTTTTCAGCCGCCCGGTTGATAACAGAGATGTTCATGTTACATTATAAGAAATTTTTCTTTCCTTGTGAAGAGAATTCTGGATAACATTCCTGCTAATTGCCGGGCCGCACGGCAATTGTGATTTCCTTCCTTACATAAAGTTACTCGTCTGCTCAATTAAATTTTCCAGGAAAAACTTATCTATTCTTTCAGAGACTTCCTGAAGTGAACCGTAGCTAAGGCATTCATAGGCAAGCTCCTGGGCCTTTTCAAAATTCAGGTTTCTGATAATCCTTTTTATGTAAGGTATCGAAGAAGGAGAAACACTGAGCGAATCCAGCCCCATTCCAACCAGTAGTGGTATGGCAATGGTGTCTCCGGCCATTTCCCCGCACATGCTTACAAAGGCGTGGCCTCTTTGCCCGTTTTTAATAATCTGATTAATTGTTCTGATAACAGCAGGATGGAATTCCTGATAAAGCATCGAAACGATCTCATTTCCCCTGTCCACAGCCAGAATAAACTGTATCAGGTCGTTTGTTCCAATGCTTAAGAAATCCACCTCAGATGCAAACTCCTTTGCCAGCACGGCAGCCGAGGGCACTTCTATCATAATTCCAAGCTGAAGATGCGAGTCGAACTTGATCTTCTCTTTTTTTAATTCCTCTTTGCATTCCTTAAGGAGAACTTTGGATTTTTTTACTTCTTCCAGTGAAACCACCATGGGAAGCATGAATTTAATATTCTTATGAACGCTTGCCCTCAAAACAGCCCTTATCTGCGACTTAAATATTTCGGGATTATCCAAAAGGAATCTGATTCCTCTCCAGCCCAGAAAGGGATTGGGTTCCTTCACGTCGTGCGGCAGAAACTTATCACCGCCGACGTCAAAAGCCCTTATGATAACATACTCGGGGTATATTTTCTGCGCAAGATCGTGATAAGCCAGAACCTGCTCGTCCTCACCCGGAAAAGTATCCAGGCCGCCGAAGATCTGTTCAGTCCTTAGAAGGCCAATCCCCTTTGCCCCGTTTTCAATCAGGTAGTCCACCTCGTCTGAAATATCGATGTTTCCGCGGATAATAATTTCCTTGCCGTCCAAAGTAACTGCGGGCTTATCCTTGAGCTCTGCGAGCTCTTTATCGAACTGAGTAAGTTTTTCAATTTTACTTTTATAGAAATTAAGCTGTGTCTCATCTGGATTCAAAATAACGATGCCGTGAAAACCATCCATAATCACCAGGTCGCCGTTTTTTATTTTTGCCGTGGCGTCGTGAGTTCCTACGACGGCAGGAATTTTCAAAGAGCGCGAGACAATGGCCGCGTGCGAAGTAAGACCGCCAAAATCCGTTATATAGCCTTTAACATTGCTCTTTGCAAAAAGAATTGTATCGGCCGGGGTCAGTGAAGAGGTAACCACAATTACCTGGCTGGTAATCTTCGACTGGAGCCTTTTCTTCTGGAGGTTTCTTATTATTCTGTTTTTAATGTCTTCAATATCATGGCTTCTTTCCTTCATATAGAGTTCATCAGAAGCGTTCATCAGCTCCTGATAATGTGTAATCTCATCGTTAACTATATATTCAGGAAGCCTTTTTTCAGTATTTATTCTGCTTATAATCTGTTCAATTAAAACGGGATCGTCCAGTATCATCAGCTGGGCTTCAAAAATAGCAGCTCTGTTCTTGCCCATTTTTTCAGTGGCAATGTCAAATATTTTTCTGAGCTCGTATTTGGATCTTTCAATTGCCTCATGAAGGTTTTCAACTGCTTCCTGGGTATCGGTTACAACCCCGTCCTTAATTTCAAGCTTTTCCTTCTCATAAAGATAAGCATGGGCAATTGCAATTCCCGGAGCGGCAGCTATTCCGTTTAGAATATTAGAATCTGCAACATTTAACTTTTTCACAATTCGTCAAAGCCCCTGTTAAAGTAATTCGTTATTTCTCCCGCAGCCTCATTTTCATCTTCCCCGTCAAAAACCAGTGTCAGCTCAGAGCCCTTTTCAGCAGCCAGTGTCATTACGCCAATAATGCTCTTGCCGTTTATATTCAATCCGTCCTTGTTTATAAAGAATTCCGATTTGTACTTAGCCGCAAGCTTTACAATAGTAGCCGCAGGACGCGTATGCAGTCCTGCATTGTTTACAATAACAACTTTCCTTTCAACCATTTTTCTAATGAAACCTTTAATATGTTTAAGAATTTCTAAAAAGAACGATAAAAATCTTTTCCCAACTTAAATTTCATTCATAAAGATGAAACTATCAATTTATTTATTTCTGTTTATAAGCGAATTAGCCAGCCATTCCAAAGCACCGCGGGCTTTTTCATCCTTAACAGCCTTCAGACTCTTCAGGGCAATCTGCGTATAGCGCTGGATCTGTTTTTCAGTTTCCTCCAGTATGCCGAGCTTTGAATAGATGTTCCTGTACTCCTCAACCTCTGACTTCCGGATTCCCTTATTGCGTATTACATCAAGAAGTTTTTTCTTATCCTTTCCTTTGGCTTTTTCTAAAGCCGTAATGAAGAGGAATGTCTTCTTTCCTTCAACCAGGTCGCCCCCAATAATTTTTCCAAATTCGGCTTCTTCTGCCATAATATCCAGAAGGTCATCCTGAATCTGGAAAGCTATGCCCAGATTGCGCCCGAAAAGCGACAGGGCTTTTACAACTTCCTTACTTCCTCCTCCGATCTGGGCTCCAATTGAACAGCAGACTTCAAGAAGCGCGGCTGTTTTCTTGTTGATCATTTCCAGGTATTCCTTGAGGGAAACATCTCTTCTTAATTCAAAATCCTTATCCAGGCTCTGGCCTTCACAGACTTCAATTATGCCCTGTGTAAAAGCTGCCAGAACCGATTTATCGTTTTCCCTGCAGTCTTTCAGCAGTGTTAAATAAGCAATGGCAACCAGGTTGTCGCCGGTCAGTATGGCAGTGCTGAGGTCATACTTTTTGTGAGTGGTCAGTCTGCCCCGCCTTTTATCCGCATTATCCATAATGTCGTCATGCACAAGAGTAAAGTTATGCAGAAGTTCAACGGCCATTGCGGCATTATAGGCATCCTTAAAATCGCCGCCTGCAGCTTTGGCCGAAAAAAGCACCAGTAGGGGCCTCAGTCTTTTACCGCCGCTCTGCATTATATATTCACACGGGCCGTATAGTGATCCGGGTTTTTTGTTTACCAGAAGTCTGGAAATTTTCTCTTCAATTTTAATTCTCTGCTTTTCATAAAGTCCGGCAAATTCGTTTTGATCAACTTTCAATATAACTCCTCTTTTTTTATCAGTTTTTGTTCCCTGAGCTCATCCAGACTGCCGGAACCGGTCAGATACATTACATTTTTTACGGTATTAATCCATTCTGTAACGAGGTTTTTAACACCCTCTAGCCCTTCCTTATCAAGCCTCTGTAGAACAATTCTGGCCGAGGCAACCACCTCAGCCCCGAGGGCAAAGGCCTTTGCGGCTTCCATTCCTGAATTTATACCGCCTGAACCGATAAGAAGGAAATCAAATTCATTTTTTAATTTTTGTACTTCCTTCAGGCAGTACGAAGTAGGAAGCCCCCAGTCCCAGAATGGCGAATTCTTGTCCCCTTTATTTCTTAGGATCTCAACTCCGGCCCAGCTTGTACCGCCTGCTCCGGCAACGTCAATTGCCTTAACGCCTGCTTCAAGAAGTTTTTTTGCGGCCTGGGCACTGATGCCGGCTCCAACTTCCTTGGCAATAATAGGGGTACTCACTTCACTTGAAATCCATTCAATTTTCTTTAGCAGCCCCTTAAAATTTGTGTCGCCGTTTTTCTGCAGCAGCTCCTGCAGAGGATTTAAGTGTATAACTAAAGCCTGGGCTTCAATCAGATCTATCAGATGCTGAACTTCTCCGATGGAATTCATCTGTACTAGCTGAGCTGCCCCGATGTTTCCAAGTATAGGTACGCCCGGTGCGTTTTTTCTTACAGTCTTATAGGATTCAGTAAACCGGCTGTTTTCCAGTGCCTGGCGCTGGCTGCCGACTCCGATCGGAATTCTCAGTTCTTCGGCCGCAAGGGCAAGCTGCTGATTTATATTTTCCGCCTCGCTTGTTCCCCCTGTCATGCATGAAATAAGAAAGGGATAATTTATCCTGAAACCGAAGAAATCACGGCTCAGGTCTATTTTATCTGCTTCAATTTCAGTTATTGCACTGTGGATAAAATCGTAGTGGTCCAGACCGTTGCTTTTTTCCTTAAAGGCAACTTTGTCCGTCAGGCATAATTCAATATGCTCTTTTTTTCTTTTTTGTATCTCTCCCGAAGAAGCATTATCCATCAGGCAATAATATTGTTAGTAATAATTGATTGGAAAATATAAAAATTATCGGATAAAATCCTTATCTGCGGTGATTTTTTTAGCAGTTTTGAAATCCCCTGAGGCTGTTGCTTCCAATAAAGTAATCTTTTTAAAGAAAACACACCCAAAAATTTGATTTGGAGGTTAAAATCAGCTAAATTTTCTCCCGTTAAAAAAGTGTTCTTTGGGTTCAATCTTCATAATAAGGACCGGTAAAAATGGAAAAAAAGCGATTAAACTTCTGGCAGATCTGGAATATGAGCTTCGGTTTTCTGGGAATCCAGTTCGGCTTTGCGCTGCAGAATGCAAACACAAGCAGAATTTTTCAGACCCTGGGGGCCAGCGTAGACAACATTCCCATACTGTGGATTGCTGCACCTGCAACAGGACTGATTATTCAGCCTATTATAGGTTATATGAGCGACCGCACCTGGGGACGAATGGGAAGGAGGAGACCTTATTTTCTGACCGGAGCCATTCTGGCTTCCCTGGCACTCCTGATAATGCCTAACTCCCCTTACCTCTGGGTTGCTGCAGGAATGCTCTGGATAATGGATGCATCTATAAATGTTTCAATGGAGCCTTTCAGGGCTTTGGTTGCAGACCTTCTTCCTTCAGAACAGCGTACAATGGGTTTTGCAATTCAGAGCTTTTTTATCGGCATAGGCGCCGTCGTGGCCTCTGCGCTTCCTTACATCTTCGACCACTGGTTCCACGTCAGTAATGTTGCCGCCGAAGGTGAAATACCGGCCTCGGTAAGGTATTCATTCTATGCCGGTGCAGCAGCATTTATATCGGCAGTTGTGTGGACGGTATTTAGAACAAAAGAATATCCCCCTCAGGATTTGGAAGCCTTCAGAAAGCAGAAAATCGAAAGTGCAGGCTTCCTGGCAGGAGTAAAAGATATCTTTAAGAGTTTTATACATATACCCAAAACCATGGCACAGCTGGCTGTAGTTCAGTTCTTTACCTGGTTTGCCCTGTTTGCCATGTGGATTTATACCACTCCTGCCGTTACAAAGCACATTTACCATACAGTAGACACAGCCAGTGCACAGTATAATGAAGGCGCCAACTGGGTGGGAATCCTCTTTGCAGCCTATAACGGCTTTGCCGCAATATGCGCTTTCTTACTGCCCGTTATTGCAAAGAAAACGAGCCGTAAGGTTGTCCATATGATAAGTCTCATAATTGGAGGCATTGGACTTGCCTCGTTTTACGTAATCGGCGACCCTGTAATTCTGCTGGTTTCAATGCTTGGAATAGGCCTTGCATGGGCAAGCATACTCTCAATGCCTTATGCCATACTGGCCGGTGCGCTTCCTGCAGACAAGATGGGCGTTTACATGGGAATATTCAATTTCTTTATCGTAATTCCGCAGATCTTAGCTTCAGCCATTTTGGGATACTTTATGAAGACATTCCTTCAGAATGAAGCCATTTACGCGCTTCTGCTGGGCGGAGCCTCAATGATACTGGCCGGAATAATGGTACTGTTTGTAAAAGACGTGGATGAAAAATAAATCCTTTTAAATCAGCCGTCCGGTTATTAAAAATCACTTGCATTGCAGAAAGGCCCTGGAATAGAAATATTTTAGGGCCTTTTTGCTTCCTAAAAATGTTTTTTGCAATAAACCGGACTTTCTACAGACTTAAACCGGTGCTGCCGGTATATTGGTTTTCTACCTTGGAGCCCAGGCTTAAATTACTGTCGTTCATATCAAACACTTCAACAATAAACTTTTCATTTTTACTTTCTTTAATGCTCTGCTTTATTTTTTTCTCTAATTCTTTCGTAACTGAACTGAAATTTGTGCTGCAATAACTTCCCTTTGAACTGGATATTTTAATAATTTTCATCTTTTATCGCCTGCAAAATAAAACAACATGTCTTATATTTTAATTTATAAATATAATACCTCATGTCAAGTTTATTTCATGTACATAATGCTTATGGAGCAACGGAGGCGTGTTATTTTGATAAATAAAGCTTATATGGAATCCGCTCGCTCAGCGGATTCCATACCAATAAGGGCCTAATGCGTCTGGGGTGCAAACTCTTTTTCTTTCTTTTCCTTTTTGGCCTCTTCTTTTACCATAAACCAGAGGAGTGCAGAAATGGTCAGCGAAACGCCGCTTATGATAAATATTACGTTCTTATCGGGTGAGTTCTGAATAAGATAACCCGATCCGTAGCTTGCAAAGAGCTGTGGAATAACAACTGAAAGATTGAATATTCCCATATAAAATCCCATTCTGCTCTTGTTTACCTTTTCAGAATATATTGCAAAAGGCAGGCTTACTACGGCTGACCACCCGATACCAAGCACAGCCATTAAAACGTAAAGCATCGTAACGCTTTTTCCAAATGCAACTATGCCGAAGTAGCCGAGAGCCATTATTGCAACACATGAGATGTGGGTTCTGATTCGCCCGATCTTCTCGGAAATTGGCTCAAGTACAAATGCCGGCAGAATAAAACCGATGGTGTTTAATATTGCAAAGGAAATTGCAATGATCTGCCCTGTTTCGTTCTCTGTAGCAGGATTGAGTTTCTGCTGGATGTAGGCGATGATGTAAATAAACATGGTCTGAACACCCAGCCATGTAAAGCCGTGGGCAAAATATATCTTAAAAAGCTGTCCCGTTTTAACCCTGGGCTGTACCTTATTTAATTCATTTAATGAATTTGGGAGCTCGTCTGCCTCCACGGTAATAGGTTCCGTTATAAAAAGCGTAGGCAGAATGGAAAACAGGAGCACAACTCCTACCCCCACATAAATTAAAGTGTAGTTTCCGAAAATTGCTCCTATAACGTATGCCATAACTCCAAAGAAACCTGAAATCGTCTGCATCCAGGTATACCCCTTTGTTCTTGCATTCCCTTCAGGAGTAACATCTGCAATTACGGAACGCGTCGGGTTAAAGCTTATATTAATTGCAAGATCCAGCGTTAAGGCTACAATAGTTGCAATGATCAGAAGGCTTTTTACACCCAAAGCGGCCCCAAGAACGTGAATATTCGGCAATGCAAGCAGCATTACTGCCGCCAGAACCCCGCCGATTAAAATAAACGGCCTGCGCCGGCCTCCCCAGAGCCATACTTTATCGCTTATTATTCCAATTATTACCTGGCCCAGTATGCCGGCTAAAGGTCCCGCTGCCCAAACAAAACCTACTTCATCAATCCTGAGGTTATATTTAGTGGACAGAATCCAGCTTAAAGCTGATATCTGAATTGAAAGCGCAAAGCCCATTGCCGTTGCTGGAAGGCTGAGGAGCGAATAAAATGAATTTGTTAACCGTTTTTGAATCCCTAGCATAATTTATTCCTTGTTTAACATAATGTTCAACCCGAAAACGTTTTGAATTTCACGCCCCTGCGGGCTCTAGATTCCTGAAAAATATGGCTGTAAGATATAGAATGAATTTTATTATTCAAAGTTAAATTCTATTAAGAGAAGGCTTTAAGCAATCAAGGCAGACAGAAAGCTGAAACTTAATTTGAAGGTGCAGGCATAAAATCCTTCATTTATTCGCGAATATTTTTTACATTTATGATTTAAAATACAATTTGTAGGAATGCATAATTTTCTTGCATTTATTTGATAATAAAAATATTTTTGTAGGTTATTTTAGTATGGCAGGTACTCCCGAAGAAAAAGACGTTGCTGTAAACAGAAAAGCCAGGCATGAGTATGCAATTATGCAGACCTTTGAGGCCGGAATTGTTTTGCAGGGGACTGAAGTTAAGTCCATAAGGCAGGGAAAAGCCAACCTCCTGGACAGTTATGCCATGCTGAAAGATGGTGAACTGTGGCTCGTAAACTCTCATATCAGTGTTTATGACCAGGGCAGCATCAACAACCACGATCCTCTTAGAACCAGGAAGCTGCTTCTGAATAAAAGTGAAATCCGCAAGCTCATCGGGAAAGTAAAAGAAAAGGGCCTTACGCTTGTGCCTTTAAGACTTTACTTAAAAAATGGCAAGGTTAAAGTGGAGCTGGCTCTGGCTAAGGGAAAAAAAGTTTACGACAAGCGCGAAGACATTGCAAAGCGCGATTTCCAGAGGGATATGGAAAGGAAAATCAAATATTAAGAGTTCCTGTCCTTTGCACCAATATATATTTTTGGTTAGACATTTGGTCTGACATTTTTATGTTTATTAATAAATCCGTTCTTGAGAATGCGATTTTCAATTTTGAAGGTAATTAATTAGCTGAGAGATGATAGAAAAAACAAAGTTCCCCCCCATTAATGAGCAGATGGACCTGATTAGACGCGGGGCCACTGAAATCATTCCGGAAGATGAGTTAGTAAAAAAACTGGAAAATTCATTTAAGAAGAATAAACCGCTGAATGTTAAACTTGGCTGCGATCCTACCAGACCCGATCTTCATCTTGGCCATTCGGTTGTCTTAAGAAAATTAGCACAGTTCCAGTCCCTGGGCCATCAGGCTGTACTTATAATCGGGGACTTTACTGGCATGATAGGCGATCCGACGGGACGTAATACCACTCGCCCCCCTCTTACACTTCAGGAGGCTAGGGCTAACGGTAAGTCTTACCTTGACCAGGCTTCCAAGATACTGGATAAGGACAAAACCAAAATTGTATATAATTCCCAGTGGCTGGGAAAAATGTCTTTTGAAGATGTCATAAAACTGGCATCTAAATATACTGTTGCCAGAATGCTCGAAAGGGACGACTTTACAAAAAGAATGAAGGCCTCCGAACCTATAAGCCTGCATGAACTCTTATATCCCCTTGCACAGGCAATGGATTCAGTTGCAATTGAAAGCGACGTTGAACTGGGCGGAACCGACCAGAAGTTCAACCTCCTCGTTGGCCGCGATATTCAAAGGGAATTCGGCATGGAACCTCAGGTTATACTTACTATGCCCCTTTTGGTCGGAACCGACGGCGTTGAGAAGATGAGTAAATCTTACGGCAACTATATCGGTATTAGTGATCCGGCAAAGGATATTTTCGGCAAGACACTCTCTATTCCCGACAGCCTGATCTATACCTACTACGAACTTGCAACAGACGTTCCAAATAATGAGCTCTCGGAGCTGGAAAAGTTTCTTTCAAACCAGGAAAATAATCCGCGCGATGCAAAGCGCAAACTGGCCAAAACACTAGTCAGTATGTACTATGACGCCGAAGCTGCCGAACAGGCTGAAAAGGAATTTGACAGAATTTTTGTCGATAAGGGGCTGCCTGATGAAATCCAGGAGTTTAAGTTTAACAGCAATGTCAGGGAAATCGGAATCCTCGATTTGATCCTGGAAGTTAAATTTGCTCCCTCAAAGCAGGAAGCCAGGAGACTTGTATTACAGGGTGGAGTTACTGTTGACGGCGCAAGAGTTGATGACATAGCTTCAGTAATAGTTTTAGACAAAGAAAAAATACTTAAAGTAGGAAAAAGAAAATTTATTAAAATAACCAGTTAAAAAGGAGATGACAATTTGTATGTACCAACAAAAATATTTTTTACCAAAGGGGTAGGCAGGCATAAAGAATATCTGCATTCATTTGAAATGGCTCTCAGAAGCGCCGGAATTGAAAAATGTAACCTTGTTACTGTAAGCAGTATTTATCCGGTTGGCTGCAGACGCATTTCAAAGGAAGAAGGCCTGAAGGAAATTAATGCCGGACAGATCACTTTTTGCGTTATGGCAAGAAACTCTACAAACGAACCTAACCGTCTTGTAGCTGCTTCTCTTGGTGTTGCTCTTCCTGCCGATGCTTCACAGTATGGCTACCTCTCGGAACACCATCCATATGGCGAAACTGAAAAGAACGCCGGCGATTACGCCGAAGATCTGGCTGCTCAGATGCTTGCAACAACACTGGGCGTTGATTTTAATACCGATACCGATTGGAATGAAAGAGAACAGGTCTTTAAGATGTCTGGTAAAATAGTTCGTACATTTAATGTGACTCAGTCTGCCGAAGGCGAAAAAACTGGTCTCTGGACCACGGTTATTGCCGCAGCAGTTATGCTTCCATAGAAATATATTTAATTTAAATAAATGGACAATCACTTTTTATTTTGGGTGATATTTGCTCTTGTAGTTTCGGTTATGTTTTATGTGGATCTGTACCGTACAGAACACAGAAAAGGTAAAGTGGGAATAAAAGCAAGTCTTATGTGGAGCGGCATCTGGATAGGTGCCGCTTTGCTTTTTAACCTTGCCATTTTCCTGTTCATGCAAAACGGCCGCGTTCTATCTCTGGAGTTTCTGGCCGGCTATATTATTGAAAAATCACTTTCGGTCGATAACCTTTTTGTCTTTATCATGATCTTTAAGGTCATGGGAATTCATGAGGTCAATCAGCCGCATGTCCTCAAATGGGGAATTTTAAGCGCCATTGTCATGAGAATAATCTTTATTCTTGTAGGTGTGGCACTGGTTAGCCTGTTCCATCCTGTTATTTATATTTTCGGCATTCTGCTGTTTTATGCCTCCTTTAAGATGGCCTTTGGAGGCGAGGGACAGATAAATCTTGAACACAACCCTCTTTTTAAGTTTGCTTCCAAAAGGTTTAACCTCGTTACAAAATACAACGGGAAGAAATTCTTTATTAAGCAGAATGGCAAGACGCACGTTACTCCCCTGTTCCTTACTTTCCTGCTCATTGAATCGGCAGACCTGATTTTTGCAGTTGATTCAATTCCGGCGGTAATTGCTATTACCAAAGATGTTTTTATTATAATAACATCAAATATTTTTGCAATACTTGGCCTTAGAGCGCTTTACTTCGCTCTTGCCGGCATCGTGAAACTCTTTGGCTATCTGAAGTATGGAGTGGCAGTAATTCTGTTCTTCGTGGGAGTTAAGATGGTGCTTTCGGATGTGTACCCGATTCCTACAGAAATTTCATTGCTGTTTATTGTTTTCTGTCTTGCTGCATCCGTTATTCTTTCACTTGCTCTTCCGCCAAAAGTAAAACCGGAAAGCTAATTTTCTCCTCTTTGCAGTTCCTGCCGTTCAAGTGAAAAATATTATAAAGTTATTAATTCAGAAAGAAATTGTATATTAAATAAAGGAACTGAGTGTTGGCTTTTCATTGCAAATTACTTATTTTTTGTCGATGAATGGTTTGTGTTTGATGCATACCGGACAGGAAATTTCCCGGTATATGAAGGTTGTTAAAAGGCTGTAAAAATAAAGAATATGATAATTAAAAGAAACGTTTTAAATAGTGGGGTTTTGAAATTGTGATACCAAAGTTACTGGTTATTCCTTCCATAGACATTAAAGACGGCAAGACCGTTCGCGTTGTTCAGGGTATACCTGAACTGGATAGTCATGAATATGGCAATGATCCCGTTGAAATGGCTCTCATCTGGAGAGCCGAAAACGCAAAGTGCATTCATGTAGTGGATTTTAATGCGGCCTGGGACAGTTCAGTCCAGAATCTGAGCATAATTGAAAAAATCTGTTCTGCTGTAGTAATCCCTGTACAGCTCGGGGGCGGAATAAGAACCCTGGATGCCGCTAAAAGAGCCATGGATGCCGGTGTCTACCGCCTGGCTATTGGCAGCCTTGCAATGGAAAATCCCGAGGAATTCAAAAAAATACTTGAAACTTTCGGACCGAAACACGTTGCTGCTGCAATCGATTCTGTGGATAATGAGGTGGTTATTAGAGGCAGAAAGGTTAGAACACACATTACTCCCCTGGATTTTGCAAAAAAACTGAGCGAATATGGCATCGAAAGACTTATTATTACAGACGTCAAGAGAAACGGCATGCTTCTGGGTCCGAATATAGAACTATCCAAAGATATTGCCGAATCTACTGGTAAAAAGGTAACTCTCTCAGGCGGCGTAAGGGATAAGGACGACCTGATGAAAATACAGGATTTTACCGGCTCGGGCATCGACTCTGTAATTGTGGGACGTGCACTCTACGAAAATAATTTCCCATGCCAGAGATTATGGCGTGTAGCAGAATTCGGTATTTTTACATGAGGATATAATGGAACCCGATAAAAAGCTAAGGCGTCAGAGCAGCTTTTTTTCAAACCTTTTTAAGACCCCGGCTGAAAAAAATAGCCTGC
The DNA here is from genome assembly GCA_050259615.1 of Syntrophomonadaceae bacterium. Taxonomy (GTDB): domain Bacteria; phylum Bacteroidota; class Ignavibacteria; order Ignavibacteriales; family SURF-24; genus JAAXKN01. The sequence continues at coordinate 58,838 of JBLNAZ010000057.1, forward strand.
TGGACCTTTTTACTTCAACTCCCCCTTTCCAAAGCTTTAATGCCAGGGATGTGGACCTTCTAATGCCGATACTGCATAACAGAATTTATGCGGCAAATGAATATATTTTCTTTCAGGACGACCCTGGAACCGCTTTCTATTTTATAGAGGAAGGCGAAGTTGCTCTTGAAATGACCTTTAAAGACGGGAAAAAACTTAACGCCGGGCATTACAAAAAAGGAGACTTCTTTGGCGAGCTGGCAATGCTCGAAAATGAGAAACGCTATGCCTCGGCAGTTGCAGTGAAGGACTGCAAACTGGTAGTAATCTTTAAGCCCGATCTTGACGAATATATAGACAAATATCCTAAAAAAGGGATAAAAATTTTAAGAGGGATCGCTGATATATTTGCTCATCGGTTCAGACAGCTAAACCAGGATTATTTTAACTTTTTCCTGGAAAATAGATCATAACATTCTTTTTCTTAGGAGACATTGTTATGGGAAACCTTATTAAAAAAATTCTTGTGCCTGTTGATTTCTCGGAATTCTCCAAAAATGCTCTGCACTATGCCGCCGAATTTGCTCAGCAGAATTCTTCCGAAACACTTTACTTAATTTATGTTATTGAACCTGTAATCTATCCCGCAGATTTCAGCATGGGACAGGTAGCACTTCCTTCAGTGGAACTTGAAATTAACTCTAAAGCCAAAGACGAACTGGAAAACCTCGCAAAAAAAGAAATTCCTGAAAATATCTGCTATGAAATCATTATTAAAACCGGTAAACCATTTGTTGAAATCAATGAAACCGCTTCAGAAATTGATGCCGATCTCATCATAATCGCCTCCCACGGCCATACTGGCGTTGAACAGATACTCTTCGGCAGTACGGCAGAAAAAGTAATCAGGAAGGCTCCCTGCCCTGTCCTCAGCCTGCGCAGCCCCATTAAGGGCTTCAGATATAATGCCGAAAAGGAAAACAGCTGAAGTTTCCGCAATGAAGATAAATTAGCCAAAGAGCTCGATTTAATCCTTGGAAACAATACGGCCGGTGCAACGGAATTACTCCGGATGCTTAACAGCTTCCGGCACCTCATTCATGCAGATAACCTTTGATATGAAATGAATTTTTTATAAGTTAATTCCCGGAAAATTAACAATTCAATGGACTAATTTGCATGAAGAAAATACTTTTTATAATGCTGCCGTTATTTATGGCCTTTGCTCCAGGCTGTGCCTCTTCGGGAAAAGCCCAGGGTCACGATGTAAATATTCTCCCGCGTTCTTACTGGGGTGCGCTTGATCCCAAGCCCTTTAAACCGCATGTGCCTGACAGGATAACCATTCACCACGAAGGTGAATACTTAAGTCCCGACAGCAGCGCCGCTGAGAAAATTAAAAAAACTCAGGTATGGGGTATGGGAAAGGACAGAAACTGGGCTGATATACCTTACCATTTTATGATCGATGCCCACGGAAATATTTTTGAAGGGCGCAACGTTTTTACAGCCGGTGAGACAAATACAACCTACGACCCGACAGGCCACCTTTTAATTACTTTACTCGGTAATTTCGAGGAGCAGAAAGTATCCGAAGAGCAGCTGAATTCGCTCATCGATATGCTTGCGTACTGCTGCAATAAGTATAATATTTCACCCGATACTATAAAGGGGCACAAGGATTACGCCGATACGCTTTGCCCTGGCAAGGATCTTTATAAATACCTTCAGGACGGATCTTTAATTAATAGGGTCAAAGAAGTGCTGAAAGAAAAGTACGGTAAGTAATCCTTAAATGTTTGTTCTTTAACCTTTTTTTACTTTAATTCCCAATATGAATGCGCTAAGACGAATTTTACTATTTGTTGTTGTATTTCCTGCTATTCTCTGTGCACAGACATACCTGGGAAATTTCACGTCCTATTCTGTAAACGGAAGGGCCACACTTGTCAATGCGGCAGGTGCTGCTCTCCGCTTTACATTCTTTAAACCTGATATCGTAAAAGTCGACTTCATTTCATCATCCGCTGCTTATTTTGATTCTTCCCTTGTCGTTGTACAGGATACAACCGAGCCTGTTGCATTGAACAGGACTGAAACAGATTCCACGCTGGAAATCCTCTCCTCTGAGCTTAAAGTTGTTTTATCAAAAAAACCTCTGAGAGTGACATACTTTGATTCACACGGGACTCTTCTTCTAAAGGACAAGGGAGGCTTTTCAGCAAGCGGCAGCGCCCGAGGCGTTGAATTTGCAATCCGTCAGGGAGAACATTTCTACGGCACCGGGGAAAGAGGAACAGATCTGGATAAGCAGGGACAGGCATTCTCAAGCTACAACACGCAGATGGGAGGCTATACTTCCCCGCTTCCTGTAATGATGATAAACATACCCTTTGCAGTTTCAACAAATGGGTATTCTTTATATTTTGAAAACACCTATCCCGGCGAGTGGAATTTCGGGCAGAATTATACAGGAACGCTTTCATACAAGGCTTCAGGAGGAGAACTCTCCTATTACCTGATAGCTGCCCACAACGTTCCTGAGCATCTGAATAAATATACATGGCTTACCGGGCGGCAGCCCCTTCCCCCAAGGTGGGCATTCGGCTTCATACAGTCAAAGTTCGGCTACCGGACTGAAGACGAAGCCCGCACAATGGTTCAGACAATGGAAGAGAAGATTATTCCGCTGGATGCAATTGTGCTGGACCTGTACTGGTTTAAGGCTATGGGAGACATAAGCTGGGATCTGACGAAGTGGAAAGATCCCTTTAAGATGATGTACGATTTTCTGAGCCGGGGAGTTAAAACTGTTGTTATTACCGAGCCTTATATTACAGCAAACTCGCCGAACTATAGCGAGGCCCTGTCTAAAGGCTACACAACAAAATACAGCAACGGCACACCTTTTATTTTCACCGGATGGTGGTGGTGCGGATGCAATGCCGCACTGCTCGACATTACGAATCCCCAGGCCAGGCAGTGGTGGTGGAATCTTCATCCTTCGTTTTTCGGAAGCCAGCTCTCTGGCATTTGGACAGATTTGGGCGAACCGGAAAGAGACAACACACAGATGCAGTATTATCTTGGATCTTCGGCAAAAGTGCATAACGTTTATAATCTTCTCTGGGCAAAAACAATATTTGAGGGCTTTAACAGTTTCAGACCCAATGAAAGACTTTTTAACCTGACGCGTTCGGGCTACGCTGGCATCCAAAGATACTCGGTTATTACGTGGTCAGGCGACGTCGGAAGAAGTTTCGCCGGCCTTGCAGTTCAGCTTCCGATCATGCTTAATATGGGGCTCTCAGGCCTCGGATATCATAATTCAGACATCGGAGGCTTTGCAGGAAACGGCACTACCCCGGAACTCTACGCAAGATGGATGCAGTTCGGCACCTTCTGCCCTATTACACGCGCGCACGGGACAGGCCAGCCTACCGAACCATGGGCATTCGGAACTGAAACCGAGGCAATAA
>JBLNAZ010000058.1:0-23493 GCA_050259615.1 Syntrophomonadaceae bacterium
ACTACCCCGGAACTCTACGCAAGATGGATGCAGTTCGGCACCTTCTGCCCTATTACACGCGCGCACGGGACAGGCCAGCCTACCGAACCATGGGCATTCGGAACTGAAACCGAGGCAATAAGCCGTAAATTCATTCAGATTAGATACCAGCTCATGCCATACATTTACACAATGGCTTACGAGAATTTCAAGACCGGTATGCCGCTTGCCCGCCCCTTGTTCTTTGATTATCCTTCGGATGAGAAACTTTATAACTTAAGCTCATCTTACCTCTGGGGAAACTCAATGCTGGTCTCCCCTGTTACTCAGGCAGGACAGACATCAAAACAGGTATATCTTCCTGAAGGAGTATGGATTGATTTCTTTGACAACAAGATTTATAACGGAAGCCAGACGGTTACAGTGCCCGCCCCGTTGGACAAAATGCCGGTATTTGTAAAAAGCGGCAGCATTATTCCTATGCTGCCGGCATTGAATAATACAGAGCAGATCCCTTCCGACACTTTATTCCTCAGAATTTATCCGTCAGCTTTATTTCCAGGAGAATTTATGCTGTATGAAGATGACGGAAAAACTCTTTCCTATCAGAAAGGACAGTTCAGTGAAACGGCTTTTACACAAAAGACTTTTAATACCGCTAAAGGCCAGAGCCTGGAGCTTACAATAGGTCAGAGTATTGGAAGCTACAACGGGAAGCCCCCTTTTAGAACTTATATTGCAGAGGTACATTTGGTTATAGCTAAACCTGAAAAAGTAGAATTAAACGGAAGAACACTTCTGCCCATGTCTTCACTTGGTGAACTGCAGAAAAGCAAAGAAGGGTTCTTTTTCGATAATATGATCAACAGACTCTATATTCAGCTTAAGGCGTATTCCGACAGCTCTTATAAAATCACTGCAAACAACATAAGCCTTCTTGCTGGCGCAGCTCTGAACGGCAAAGTGATGATGTTCCGTCTGGAGCAGAATTATCCAAATCCGTTTAACCCGGCAACAATAATTAAATTCAGCATTGCTGAAAGATCGTTTGTAAATCTTTCTGTATACGATATTTTAGGGCGTAAGATTACATCCCTTGTAAATGAAGAAAAGCCGGCCGGCAATTTTGAAGTAAGTTTTAATGCAGGCAGCCTCCCGAGCGGAATTTACATCTATGTACTCACTGCCGGACAATACCGCGAGATAAGGAAAATGAATCTTGTTAAGTAGAAATAGTTTTGCAGTTAATCCGTGGATTTATTATTATAATGGCCTAATTTTGAATAAATAATCAGAGAAGATCATGGAATATAATTTATTAGCAGAAAAAGCCGTTGAGGCTAAGTCGAGAGCACTGCCTACATATTCAAAGTTTCATGTTGGCGCGGCATTACTGACTACAGACGGGAAAGTTTACCTGGGAGGAAACATTGAAACCTCTTCTTACGGTCTTACCATCTGTGCCGAAAGAACAGCAGTTTTCAAGGCAATTTCTGAAGGGGAAAGGAATTTTCAGGCAATTGCCATTGCCAGCGATGCTCCGGGATTCTGCCCTCCGTGTGGTGCCTGCCGCCAGGTGCTTTCAGATCTGTGCGGGAATATCGACATCATTATGATTAACCATAAAAACGAAATTGATGTAAAAAAAATGGATGATCTGCTTCCCTATGCATTTAAGGATGAAGATCTCGAAAGCGCAAAGAAATAAGTTAATAGAAATAATTTAATAAAAATCAGAGGCTGATATTATATGATGGAATTTACTCCGCATTCAACTCCAAAGGATACGGGCTGGATTGAAGTTATTGCCGGCTGCATGTTCAGCGGGAAAACCGAGGAACTCATCAGGCGCCTTAGAAGAGCCAAAATAGCCAAACAAAATGTTAAAATATTCAAGCCGCGCATCGATATAAGATATTCGGAAACTGAAATTGTTTCTCACAGCGAGCAGTCACTCCCTTCAATAATCATTGACAGCCCTCAGGAAATCTTAAAACTTTCAGAAGATGCCCAGGTTATTGGAATCGATGAGGCCCAGTTTTTCTCAAATGACCTGGTTGATGTCTGCAACAAGCTGGCAGACGATGGAAAGCGCGTTGTTGTTGCCGGGCTGGACCTGGACTATAAAGCCCAGCCTTTTGAGCCCATGCCGCAGCTTCTGGCAATTGCCGAGTATATTACAAAAACACTGGCTATTTGTGTGGTCTGCGGAAATCCGGCCGACAGGACGCAGCGTACAATTAATTCATCCGAGAGAGTCATCGTCGGTGCTGCAGATTCCTACGAAGCCCGCTGCAGAAAATGCCATTATATTCCAGAATAATTAAGCTGGCAGAAGTAACTTGTGCAGCCTTAAGGCACTCTTGAAGGCTGCTTTTTAAACAGTTACTTTTAGCGGGGTTTCTTTTAATAAGTCAGAATTTGGTGAAAATGATAAACTTAAATAATAAATATCAGACCCTGGTAGATGCAGTTAAAAATATTGCTCCATTTACACCTGACGTTGCTCTTATTCTTGGCAGCGGTCTTGGTGAATTTGCCGAAAGTGTTGATACCATTAAATCCATCAGCACTGTTTCTCTGCCCGGCTATCCTCCGTCTACTGTTCCCGGTCATGAAGGAAAAATTCATTTTGCCATCCATAACGATAAAAAGCTCATGCTCTTCCAGGGAAGAATTCATTTCTATGAAGGATATAACATCAGTGAATGCGTTCTGCCGGTTTTCCTGGCGCATAAATTAGGATGCAATAAAATTATTTTAACCAACGCGGCTGGTGGAATAAATCCCAATTTTGTGCCGGGCGACCTGATGCTTAATGTTTCCTTTAATGCTGTTCATATAAAAAATGAGTTGAGTCAGCTGATCGGAATAATTCCCGTGGAAGCAAAGAACAGGATACTCTCTTTCCCCTCCCCCGCATTGAATGATAAAATCCGCAGGGCAGCCCTTGAGGAAAAAGTTTATCTCAGGGAAGGTGTTTACTGGTATTCAAAAGGACCAAGCTATGAGACTCCATCCGAAGTTAAAATGATTGGAAAGTTCGGGGCAGATGCTGTCGGAATGTCCACTGTTCATGAAGCCGTCTATGCGTCATATCTGGGCATGGAAACAGCTGCTGTTACCTGTATTACAAACTACGCTGCAGGAATTTCACCTGTTAAGCTTTCACACAGCGATGTGACTGAAACGGCAAACAAGGTAAAACATACTTTTGAGAATCTAATTAAGAGGGTTATTACACTGGTTGATTAATGTAATTTATTAATCAACCAGTCCTTATGGGGGTTCAAAAAGTGTTCCGGCTTTGTCAGGCTGAAAAGTGAGACATTTTCATTTTGAGCACAAAACCAAGAATAATTGCAAGCAGCACAAGCCCGGCAATAATAACCTTTGTAACAGGCTTCATGTTGCTTTTGTAAATCATATCCTGCTTAGAAAGATCCTTTCTTACGTAATCTCCCTTTTCTATTGACCATTCGTTGTAAGGTGATTTTCCAGATGGCATTTATATTTCCATTATTTTATTGAATAAAGTTAATTTCAGATTTATCGGCATACTAATTTGTCAAACAGCAGTGAACATCATTAACACCGAAATCGCAAGCCTTAAAACAAAAACATATCATTAAGAAAAGGCAGCCTATTTCTAATTTCCGCTAGGCTGTCAAAGCTTATTTCCGTTCCCGAAACAATTTCACAATCCGCCAGCACTGCCAGTTCCTCTCCCATCGGAGAAATGATGCTGCTAAAACCGTTATATTCGTTGCCGGGATCGGTACCTACCCGGTTAACAGCTGCAATGTAGCACTGGTTTTCAATTGCCCTGGCTTTAAGAAGCGCTTTCCAGTGTTCAATTCTTCTTACAGGCCAGTTCGCAATAACTACCATAAGTTCAGTACGTTCTTTCGCATAGCTGCGGAATAATTCCGGGAACCGAAGATCGTAACAGATGGATAAACCTATTTTCCACTTTTCAGATGATGAAACAACAGGTTTTTCACCCCTTGAATAGTGGACATTTTCACCCGAATACGAAAAAGGATGAATTTTCCTGTACTTGCTTTTTAACACTCCGCCGGCACTGTAATGAACAAGACTGTTGTAAATTTTCGAATCGGCTTTTTCAATAAAGCCTGCAATAACTTCCGTATTAAGCCCGCGGGCAACATCTGCAAAATACTGGCAGGAACTGCCGCCTTCTTCTTCAGCAAACGCGCTGGAATTCATTGTAAAGCCAGTCAGCGTCATCTCGGGAAATATTAAAAGAGAATAACTCTCCTGAGCCTTCTCTATTAAATTATCCAGCTTTATTCTGTTCTCCTGTTTGTTTTCCCAGACAGGAGCGTACTGCACTAAACCAATTTTCATGATTCTTAAATTTTTATTTACAAATTTACAAATAATTAATTAAAGTTTAAACGTTCCATTTGGGGAAAAAACAATCATACAGAAGTCTGAAAGGGTTAATATCAGACATTCAAAAAGAATAGTAAATGAAAACACCCAATGGGATTAAGCAGAGGCATAATATTTCCGGCAGTTTTTTCAAATATGGAAAACACTGATCAAAAGCACATACACAAAGAAGATTATAACAAAAGTGGCAGCAACTATTCCTATTACCATCGGTGTGCTGAGTCTTTTTTCACCCGGTTTATTTTCGGGAGTGTAAATTATCCTGGGTTCTTCCCTTTCACTTCTAAAGAAGCTGTCTGTGTTCTTAAGTACCCCTTCAGGCTCCGGAGGCAGGCTCTCCTGCAGTTCCTCTGCATTTACTTTCGAGCCCATATCATAGAATATTCTATCCTTAAGAGAGCCGTCCCTGTTATAAATTACGTTGATGCCATTTTTAATTCCATCACAGAAATTAATCTCTTCCTTTAGCTTTCCGTCCTCATAATAAATCTGTGTAAGGCCGTCGTCGCGTCCATCTGAAAAGTTCTTTACTGCAAGCAGTGCGCCATTTTCATAGTAAAATTTTGAAGTGCCGTCGGTAACACCGTTCCTGTAATTCCACTCACCCTTCAGCGAGCCGCTTTTATAAAAAGTCCTTCCGATCCCTTCTTTTTTACCTCCGACAAGGTTTTCATCGCTTTTTACAGATCCCGAATGGAAATAAACTTTAGTGGAGCCTTCCCTCACTCCTTTATTGTAGTTAATTTCCGACTTCAGCTGCCCGTCATCATAGAAATAGCTGGTCAGGCCGTGCTGCAGATCATCCTTAAAATCAATTTCAATTTTCGGGATGCCGTTGTCATAATTAATTCTTGCACGCCCGTTTTTCTTGCCGTTCTTATAGGGAACCAGTTCCTGAACTGTACCGTTTTCGCTGAAAAGTTTTACCTCGCCTTCAAGTTTGCCGTTTATGTAATACTTTTCAGTGCGGACAGGTCCACTTGTATAGTATGTTCTGAAAAGGCCGTTTTTCAGCCCCCTTTCTATTTCAAATTCCCCGGTTTTCTTCATTGACAGGATCTGCAAATCTTATTTTCAAAAAGAATGGATTTTTTTATTATTATCGAATTTTACTTCAGTAAATTAAGCAATTTTATTGAATGTGCGCTCTGCTACATTTCACTTTATTTATTTATTACTTATTTTAGTGTTAAAAAAGACACAATATGAAATACCTATACGGACTGGTATTGTTTGTAATATTCACGGGCATTCTGACGGCACAGGATAAGGCAAACGCCTGGGTCCTGGTGAAGAATTCAGCGGGCAATCTTCTCCAGATCGATGTCAGTACTCTTAAGACACGGGATAAAACAGATATTTATGTATGGGGGCTTCAGTCGTATAAGGACCCGATTGCAATTGAAGGGATCAACAATAAAATATTCAAGGTAAAGACTTATTACTTGATTAATCCGGAACTTTCAAAATACAGCATCTTAAGAATTGCTTATTATGGAAGTGAAAACCGTCTGCTCACGGAGTTTAATTATATTGATGAACTACAGGCCCAGAGTGCGATGTATAACTATCCGATACTCCCGGGTTCGGATATTGAGGCAATTTGCAGCAAAACGATAAAATATTTAAGGAAGTAATTTTTGGAAAAAATTGAAAAGTCACATTTAATTGAAGTTCGTAATTCGGGAATCCATGGAAACGGCCTCTTTGCAGCCGGGGAGATTGCCCCGGGTGAATTGCTTTTTATTATTAAAGGCGAAGTAATAGATAAAGACGAAGCTTTAAGACGCGAACTGGAAGAGGATAACGTTTACATTTTTTATAACGGTAGTTCTTTCATAGATACGGTTAAAACGGACAAAATAAAATTTATAAATCACTCCTGCGAGCCGAACTGCGAAGTACAGGACGGAGACGAAACCTCTCTTAAACTCGTATCCGTAAAATCTATTTCAAAAGGTGATGAAATAACAATCGACTACGGCTTCGATGAGATTTATGAACAGTGCAACTGCGTTGTATGCACGGATAAGAAGGCGGATTGATTACTGAAATGAAAAGGGGCGCTTTTGATGCGCCCCTTACAGCTTTAGTCTTTATTATTTACAAGATACCGTTTGATCTTCTGTGTTGTGGTTTTCTCGAATTCAGTCTCCCTGATGTAAAACTTCTTTATCTTTTTGAAGGAAGGAAGCTGCTTGTTAACCTTTTCAATTTCCTGCGCCATTACTTCGTTCAAAAGTTCACTGGTAATCTTTACATCCTTTGATTCCGATAGTTCAATAACCGCCTCTGCATCCATTACTATCTGCGCTGCTATAATTTCCGTTTCCTTTGCATCCTCTTCGCCATAGACAAAGCATTCAGACACAAACGGGCTGCGGTTCAGAATATCTTCAATTTCCTCAGGGAAAACATTTTTGCCGCTTTTGGAAATTATAACATTCTTCTTACGCCCGCTTATATGCAGAAACCCGTCCTCGTCAAAACGGCCGATGTCACCCGTCTTAAACCATCCTGCTTCAAAGGTATCACTTGTGGCCTTTTCATTGTTGTAGTAACCGAGCATAACATTCGGCCCTTTTGCCCAGATCTCACCGTTGCCCTCACTGTCAGGAGAACAGATACTAACCTCAACGCTTGGAAGCACAAGTCCTGCGGCATTGTCTCTGAAATTATCCAGCTGGTTTAACGCAAGAATGGGCGATGTTTCTGTCAGGCCGTAACCCTGCAGGAAATTAAAGCCGAATTCCCTCAGCCCTTTTGCAACCTCGGGATCAGGGGCAGCTCCTCCTGCAATAAATATTCTAATGGCACCGCCGAACTTTTTGTGAATTTCGGCAAATACTTTTTTCTTGGAGTTTTTCCAGCCCACTTTCTCCAGTATATCCGTAGCCACTATCATCGGCTTTATTATTACTGAAGTAAGCTTCTTCTCATTTATGGATTTATAGATCTTCTTAAACATCTTATCAAAGAGCAGCGGAACGCCCAGGAGCATCGTGGCTCTTACTTTCTGGATATCATCTACAACTGTCTTAAGGCTTCTTGCATAGTGCACTGAAGATCCACAGTACAAAGGGCAGAGCATGCCGCAGGTGCATTCATATGTGTGATGCATCGGAAGCACAGAAAGAAAACGGTCCTCGGGGTACATAAATAGCATGCTTACCATATCAACTAAATTTGAAGCCAGATTCTTCTGGCTAAGCATAACACCCTTTGCACGCCCCAGCGATCCCGAAGTAAAAATAATCTCAAATAATTCCTCAGGGTTTATATTGGGAAGATCCTGTGCTTTCACGGGACTTTCCTTTTCAATCAAATCCTTCATGAACAGGAACCCGTTTTCTTCAGAATATGAATCCATTGAAATATAAATTTTCAGTTTCTTCATCATCGATTTCTTTTCTGCAAGCATCTGAGAAAAGCTGTCTGAGAAAACGATTACTTCAGTGTCCGATTCGTGAATGATATTAAGTATTTCATTTGTCTTGAGGTTCTTGTCGATAGGTACCACTACGTAGTTAAAGCATGCTGCTGTAAGATATGCCACAGCCCACTGCACACGGTTTTCACCTATAACTGCAATGTGCGTACGCTCCTTAATTCCCATTTTCCTAAGAGCGCTTCCAAACCTCAAAACTTTCTCAAGAAGCTCACCATAAGTAAGCTTTGAAAGAGGCGTATTATTGATATCTTCCAAAGCCAGTTTACTGTCATATTTCCTGGCACTTTGGAGAATCAGTTCCTGAATCGAGTCAATGCGCGGGACATTGAAGAGTTTAACTTCTTTTTTCATTTTGTGTTCTTATTTATTACGGAATAGAATATGTATAAATATAATTCTTTTTTGCAAAGAAATAAAAAAGCCGCATAAAAAAATTATGCGGCTAATGAAAAAATAATTATATCTTTTGGGTTGCGTATTCTGAGAGAATCCCGGAGAGAAGCTTGTAGAAACGTTCAACAGCCGGAATGTTCACCCTTTCATCCGGTGAATGCGCTCCCTGGATTGTGGGCCCGAAGGATATCATGTCAAGCCCCGGATACTTGTCGCCTAAGATTCCGCATTCCAGGCCTGCATGGATTGCCTTGACTTCAGGCTCACTGTTAAAAAGCGCCTCATAAATATGCTTTGAGGCCTTCAGAGCCTGCGAGCTCATATCAGGCTTCCAGCCCGGGTAACCGTCGCCCTGAAGTATTTCTGCCCCGGCAAGCTCCAGAACAGATTCCACCATATGGGCAACGTATCTTTTAGCGCTTTCAACTGAACTTCTCTGGCTTGTGCCTATTACAAGTGTGCCGTCGTTCATATTTACGGTTGCAAGGTTGGTAGAAGTTTCTACAAGCCCTGCAATGTCAGCGCTCATTGCAATGACCCCATGTGGCAGACCTAAAATAGTGTTTACAATTTTCTTCCGGAATTTATTGCTGAACGCTTTCTGCATCTGGCCGTCTTTTTTTGCAAGCTCAACCTTAAGTCCGCTGTCAGATGTCCTAAATTCATTCTGAAGCTGGCTTTGCAAATCGCGTATGATTCCACTGATTTTTTTCTCTTTGGAAGGTTTTATTAGCACAACTGCTTCGGCTTCCCTCGGAATAGCATTTCTTTTGCTTCCGCCTTCAAGGCTGGCCAGAAGAAATCCTGTCTTTTCCAAAGCCTTGAGCACTCTTCCCATAATCTTTATGGCGTTGGCCCGTCCGGTATTTATATCAAGACCCGAATGCCCGCCTTTGAGTCCCGAAACCATGAGACTATAGCTGTTAAAGCCTTCCACCTTATCCGTATAATCAACAGAGAAACTTCCCTGCGTATCAAGGCCGCCCGAGCAGCCGACGTAAAAAGCCCCGTCTTCCTCGGAATCCAGGTTGAGTAAAGTCCTGCCCGTAATAAATCCGGGCTGAAGATTGTTTGCTCCCGTAAGTCCTGTTTCCTCGTCAACCGTAAAAAGGGCTTCAAGGGGGCCGTGCGTAAGGCTTTTATCCGTTAGGGCCGCCAGTGCCGCAGCCACGCCGATGCCGTTATCACTGCCGAGGGTGGTACCCTGCGCTTTTACCCAGTCGCCGTCGCGTTCAAGCTTAAGGCCGTCTTTTTCAAAATCAATTTCAGTCCCCTTGTTTTTTTCACAAACCATATCTACATGGCCCTGCAGAACAATTGTCTTTGCATTTTCATAACCCGGAGCTGCAGGCGCAGAAATAACTATATTTCCAACTTCGTCTTCCTTTATGGGTAGGTTATTTTCCCTGGCAAAATTCCTTAAATATTCCCTGATCTTCCCTTCCATTTTTGATGGCCGCGGAACCTGGGTAATTTCATAAAACCTCTGCCACAGAGATTCAGGCTTTAAGCCCTCAACTGCTTCTTTAGACATATCTCCTCCATAATTAAACTACATTATTTGATATGTCCCCTTATTTAAGGGGAATGAAATATAATTAAAGACCCGACTTAAAAATACAGCCTTAAATGCTGTACTTAATTAAGCCTCCGATTCACTTTTTTTCTGAGCAAGACGGGCATGCTTTTTATCCATTTCCGTCAGGAATTTCTTTCTGATACGGATGGCCTTGGGAGTAACTTCAACATACTCGTCATCTGTTATCCATTCAATTGCCTGCTCAAGAGTTAATACCCTTGCAGGTTCAAGCCTTATTGCCTCATCAGCTCCTGAGGATCTCATATTCGTAAGCTGTTTTGTTTTTGTGACGTTTACACGCATATCCATATTTCTAGAATTCTCACCTACAACCATTCCTTCGTAAACCCTTGTAGTCGGTTCAATAAAGAATACGGCTCTTTCCTGAAGCTTGAACATTGCATAGCCAGAGGCAATGCCTTCTTCCTGGGAAATCAGCGCGCCTCTTTGTCTTTGAACAATTTCACCTTTGAACGGTTCATATTTTTCGAAATTGGAATGGAGTATACCGGTACCCTTGGTGTCTGTCATAAACTCAGTCCTGTAGCCGATGAGTCCGCGCGTAGGAATGAGAAATTCAAGTCTTGTATTTGAACCCGAAGTGATCATGTTTTTCAATTCAGCTTTTCTTTTGCCGAGTTTTTCAATAACAATGCCCACATGCTCTTCAGGAACATCTATAACTACGTGCTCGATCGGTTCGGCCATAACGTCAGCAATTTTCTTCATGATAACCTGCGGGCGGCTTACCTGAAGCTCATAGTCCTCACGGCGCATATTCTCGATCAGAATTCCAAGATGAAGCTCGCCGCGGCCGCTTACCTTAAATACATCGGGGTATTCGGTCATTTCAACTCTAAGACTTACGTTTGACCTTAACTCGCGGCTCAGTCGGTCGCTTATGTTTCTGGTGGTAACATACTTCCCGTCCTGACCGGCAAAAGGAGAATTATTAACCATGAAGTTCATAGTAATAGTAGGCTCATCAACATCAACAAAAGGAATGGCTTCAGGCCTCAATGGGCTTGCAATCGTTTCACCAATATTAACATCCTCAAAACCGGCGATGCAGGCAATGTCTCCGGCAAATACTTCTTCAGCTTCGGTTCTTTTGAGATTATCGAAGGTGTAAAGTTTTGAAATCTTACCATTTTCTTTTTTGCCGTCCTTTTCGATGAGGATGACGTTGTCGCCAATTTTTAATGATCCGCTGTGGACGAGGCCGATACCGATCCTTCCCAGGTAATCATTATAGTCAATTGCGCTGATAAGCATTCGGAAAGGTTCATCGGGAGTAACTCTGGGCGAAGGAACTCTATTAACTATAAGGTCAAACAGCGGCATGAGATCTACGGCTTCTTCTTCTAATCTCAGCTTTGCAACCCCCTGTTTTGCAATTGCATATACAAAAGGAAAATCGAGCTGTTCATCTGTTGCGCCGAGAGAGAGGAAGAGTTCAAAAACCTCATCGAGCACCTGATCCGGGCGGGCATCCTTTCTGTCTATTTTATTTATAACCACAATAGGTTTTAAGCCGAGATCGAGAGATTTTTTCAGAACGAATTTTGTCTGCGGCAGTGGGCCTTCGGCAGCATCTACAAGAAGCAGCACGCCGTCAACCATTCTAAGGGTTCTCTCCACCTCACCGCCAAAGTCGGCGTGTCCCGGTGTATCCACGATATTTATTTTGAAGTCTTTATACCTGATACTTGTATTTTTGGCAAGGATTGTAATTCCGCGTTCTTTTTCGAGAGGGTTGGAATCCATGATGCGCTTTTCAACATTCTGATTGGCTCTGAAAACTCCCGTCTGTTGAAGCATATAATCGACCAGCGTGGTCTTTCCGTGATCAACGTGTGCAACTATAGCAATGTTTCTAATATTATCTTTTATGTCCACAACTTTCCTTCTATTACTTACTAAATTAACTATGCCGGATGGATAAAATATCCCCATCCTTTACTATATATTCTTTACCTTCGAGTCGCCAGACTCCGGCCTCTTTACACTTTGCAAATGAGCCATAGTGCATGAAATCATCGTAATGGACAACTTCAGCCCTGATAAACTTATTATAAAAATCTGTATGAATAACACCAGCAGCTTCCTGGGCCGTCATATTCTTCCTGATCGTCCAGGCACGGCATTCATCCTCTCCAACAGTAAGGAACGACTGAAGACCCAGAACCTGGTAAGAAGTTTTAAGTATCTTATCCAGCGCAGACTCAGTAATGCCGAACTCCTTCATAAATGCCTCAGCTTCATCTTCACTCATGCGCGAAAGTTCATACTCAAATTTGGCAAAGAATGGAATTACCGTAAGCTTGTAGCGGACGAAAGCCTTATCTATTTCACTTACCACGCTTTCTACCTTGTCAACCGAATCCTCGTCAAAGTTTACTGCCACCACAAGCGGTTTTAAGGTTAAGAACTGGTAAGAAGCAAGTATCTTTCTTTCCGCTTCATCAAAAGTAAGAAGCCTTAAAGGCAATTCCTTTTCTATATGCTCAAGACATTTTTCTATTAAAGGAAGTTCCCTTTTGGCCTGTTCATTTTTAGATTTCTGTATCTCTTTTGTCAGCTTTTCCCTGCGTGTTTCAAGAAGAGCCATATCTGAAAGCAGAAACTCGGTTTCAAGAAACTCAATGTCCCTTAAAGGGTTAATACTTCCCTCCGGATGAGGCACGGCATCGTTATTAAACTGTCTGATTACATAGAATAATGCGTCATTGTTTTTCACATTATTCAGAAATTCAGCAGTAATCTTGACCTTGCCGTCTTCCGAGACTCTCAGACCCGGTATATCATATACCTCAATGGTTGCATTAACTTTTTTAGGAGGATTGAATATAGCCGCTGATTTGTCCAGCCTATCGTCCGGGACCTTTACTACGGCGAGGTTTACCTTGTCTGCCTGAAGCCCTGCTTCAGACTCCTCGGTTTTAGTTAAAGTGTTAAAAAGTGTTGTTTTTCCTGAGTATTGTAAGCCTGCTAAGCCAATTTGCATTTAACCATCCTTTTATAGTGCCCGCAATTTTTAATCAATTTAAAAAACCGCCCTGAAAAAGCGGAATATAATTTTTCAAATCCATCATGTAAATATACGATTTTTTAAGGTTAAACGCACATAGGAAAGAAATCTGACGGGATTATATAATAGACAGCTAGGAAACAATCTGTGTATTCAGCGCAATTTCCTCGAGTACCGAAGTAACTTTCAGGCATTCCTGCAGCATACCATCAAAAACACAGGCCTGCCCTTTTACATGCACTTCAAATGCAAAGTCGCGCGCAATTTCATATGAACATTTAATTGCTTTAACAAGCTGGCCAATAACTTCATCAAAAGTATGCCAGTCATCATTAAAAAGTATAACCTTGAAAGGCAGGCCAATAAGAGTTTCTTCTTCCTGTTCTGGTTTGTACTGCCCGTATGTAGGATCTTCAGCCATATGAAAATTATATTGTGTGTTATTCTGGAAAACAAAGAACCGGAATATTTGCATATAAAATTACAAAATTGAAAATGATAATAAAAGGAAATTATATTGAGTAAAGTCTGTTTAAATTTAATATAAGATAATTTAAATTTTTTAAGTTTATGATTTTATTTAAATTATGTTGGTTTGAATTTAGCCTATTTCCTGTTTACCTTGTTTATATAGGTCAATTTTGTCAATAAAGTTTTTATTACGAGGATAAATATGAAGCAATTCAAGAAATTTTACTTTTTCCTGCTGTTCCTTGCGGTATTCTCACTGGAATGCAGTACAGTTCCCCTCACAGGCAGAAAACAGCTGGATCTTGTGCCAGCCTCACAGATGCTGTCTATGAGTTTCCAGCAGTATAGTGACTTCCTGAAACAGAATAAATTAAGCACTGATGCTAACCAGACCCAGATGGTAAAACGCGTAGGACAAAAGATTCAGCACGCAGTGGAAAAATATTTTGCAGATAACAATCTTTCAGGTGAGCTGAAAGGCTACCAGTGGGAGTTTAACCTTGTAGACAGCAAGGAAGTTAATGCCTGGTGCATGCCGGGAGGTAAAGTTGTTGTTTATACCGGAATACTTCCTTTGACGCAGGATGAATCGGGACTGGCAGTTGTGCTGGGGCATGAAATTTCTCACGCCGTTGCAAAACACGGAGATGAAAGGATGAGCCAGGGGCTTCTTACACAGCTTGGAGGCGTTGCTTTGCAGGTTGCACTCCAGAATAAACCCCAGCAGACGCAGCAGCTGTTTTTGGCTGCTTTCGGACTGGGAGCACAGGTTGGAGTACTGCTTCCCTTCAGCCGCACACAGGAAAGTGAGGCTGATCACCTTGGGCTTATTTTCATGTCTATGGCCGGCTATGATCCCAACACTGCCCTTCCTTTCTGGCAGAGAATGATGGCGCAGAGCAAGGGCGCTCCTCCTGAATTCTTAAGCGACCATCCTTCGGATCAGACCAGAATAAATAAGATTAAGGATGAAATTCCCGAAGCAATGAAGTATTACAATAAAGGGTCCTGATTTGCAAAGTTCTAAAAGGGCTGCCTGCAAGGCAGCCTTTTTAATTATACCAATCCCATATATTTAGCTTTATTAAGAAGATTTCTGGCCATGCGTATGGTTGCATGGTCAATCATGCGCCCTTCCAGGGATACGGCCCCCAGACCTTGAGACACTGCTTCTGAATGCGCCCTGACGATCCTCTCGGCTCTTTCAATTTCCTCCTTTGACGGGGAATAAACCTCGTTTATAATGTCAATCTGTGAAGGATGAATTGCCCACTTGCCGTCGCAGCCAAGAGCTGCTGAGAGTCCGGCGGACTTCCTTAAACCTTCAGGATCGTTATAGTTTCCAAAGGGGGCATCAATTACCATTAGTCCGTTGGCTTTACCAGCTACAACCATGCGGCTTAAGGCGTATTGCCAGCGATGCCCTGGGTAGACCTCCTCTTCATTTTCACCGTGTCCCGAAATTGAAATTAGGCGGGCCCCGATGGAGGCTGAAAAATCTGCAATTCCAAAAACCAGCGATACTGCCCTGCTGGTTGAGCGGGCAATTTCAGAGACGTTTTCCATCCCTTCGGCTGTTTCAATGCTGAGCTCAAGAGATATTTTTTTCTTAATGCCTGTACTGCTTTCAATGCCCTCAAGAAGATGGCTTACAAAATGGACTTCTGAGATGCTGTTCACCTTCGGTATAACAAATGAATCTATCTTTCCGCCTGCTTCCTCTGCAAGACTGATAAGATCCTTATAAGCAAAAGGTGTATCTACCGCGTTTATCCTTACTGAAAGCGCTTTATCACCCCAGTCGATATCTTTTAGAGACGACAAGACTATACCCCTGGCCTCTTCTTTTAATTCCACCGGTACACTGTCTTCCAAATCGAGCATTATAACATCGGCATTCGACTTGCTTGCCTTATAATGCATTTTTTGAATGTGCCCGGGGACTGAAAGTACGGATCTCCCGGGTTTTGAAGAAAATTCCAAAATTCCCAAATTTATTCCTGTTATAAGTTTATTAAATTCTTACTTTATTGCTCTTACTTTTTAATTTTTAATTTTTAATTGTCTATCCCTGATCCTGATTAACGCCTTCATCACATTGCTCAGATTCCCCTGCCATCCTGCAGTCCCGAATGAATCGTAAAGCTGCATGTACAAAGAATAAAGCTCGGTGTAAGTCTTCTTATTCTGAGAATCTGGATTGTAGGATTTTACTATGCCAGTCATTTTTTTGCGGGCTTCATCAATACTCTTAAAGCCTCCTTTTTCCCTGCCAGCTGCAACCGAAGAAAACATTGCGGAGCCGAGTGCACCGGTCTGTTCACTTTTTGCCAGGTGAATAGTTTTTCCAGTTACATCCGAATAGACCTGCATAAGAAGAGTGTTATTTACTGCCAGGCCGCCACAGGCAATAATCTCCTGAAAAACCAGCCCGTTTTCCTCCAGCCTGTTAATTATAGTCTGTGCCCCGAATGCCGTGGCCTCAATTAAAGCGCGGTACACATCGGAAGCCGATGTATGGAGGCTCTGTCCAAGGATGAGTCCGCTTAGCCTTGGATCCATGAGCACCGAACGGTTGCCGTTATTCCAGTCGAGTGCCAGAAGTCCTGTTTCGCCTGGCGAGAGCTTAGAGGCTTCACGTTCCAGGTTACTGAACTTCTCTTTTATACTACTGCCGAATCTATCGGGCGCAAGTTCTTTTACAAACCAGAGCAGCAAATCGCCAACTGCCGGCTGGCCTGCTTCAATTCCGTAGTAGCCGGGAACGATGGAATCGGGAACGACGCCGCTTATTCCGGGGAGGTAGTTTACCTTTTTGTCCTTAGGCCATATCATCATGTCGCATGTGCTGGTGCCGATAATTTTAACCAGTTTTCCGGGTTCAATTCCTGAGCCTACAGCCCCCGCGTGTGCATCAACACTTCCTACAGCAACTACAACATCTTCAGAAAGCCCAAGTTTTTCGGCCCAGTATTTTGAAAGCAGTCCGGCAGGAACAACAGAAGGAAAAGCCTCTTCATAAAGCCTGCGCCGCAATGAGGAAAGTTCAGGGTGAATTAGGCTCAGGAACTTCTCATCCGGCAGTCCCCCCCATTCTTCATTAAACATTGCCTTATGTCCGGCAGCAGAAATGCAGCGTTTTACTTTTCCGGCATCAGTTACTCCGGTTAAAACTGCGGGAATATAATCCGCAACTTCAATAAAGCTGAAAGCCTTATTGAAAACCCTGGGATCTTCATCCAGGCAGTGCAGAATCTTGCTCCAGAACCATTCCACAGAATAAGTGCCGCCAATTTTAATCAGATACTCAGGCCTGTTCTCTTTTGCCAGCCGTGTTATTTTTTCAGACTCCTGAACGCTTGAATGGTCCTTCCATAGCCAGACCATGGCATTCAGATTATCCTTAAACTCAGGCAGCAAGCAAAGCGGGGTTAAATTTTCTGTAACCGGCATTACACTGCTTGAGGTGGCATCAACTCCTATGCTGACAATATCTTCTGTGCTGAAGCCCTTTACCCCGCGGGCCGATTCAAGTGAGGCTTTTATTACATGCTCCATGCCGTCAATATAGTCCTTAGGCATCTGCCGTGCAACGGAAGAGTCCGCGGGACTGGTAAGAATTCCGCTTTCTCCGGAAGGATAATTAAAAACGCCCGAAGCTATTTCCCGCCCGTCTGTAATATCCACAATAAGGGACCGGCAGGAGTTTGTGCCGAAATCGAGTCCCAATGAATACTTTTTCATTATAGTCTCTTCGTGTAAAGTTACGGACTAAAATTTAATCATGGCTTTTATTACGCCGTCTTTATATCCGGCAACAGTTTCAAAGGCTTTCTGTGCTTCACTCAGACTGAAAGTATGTGTAATCATCATTTCCGCGGCTCCGGGGTTCTTTTCAGCTATGCTGATCGCTTCCGGGATGCAGTTATTCTGCCTGCGTACATTCTGAATAACAATTTCCTTGCGCCTGAGCTTACTTACGTCAAAATTAATTATATCCACCTCCGGTATGCCCACAATTATTAGTTTTCCGCCCGGCCTGAGGAGGTCCACTGCCTGGTTGAGAGCTTCCTGCTTCCCGCAGCATTCAAAAACAGCATCCATCTGAAGTGGTTCGATCCGGCTTAATGTTTTTACAATATCTGTTTCATCAGGGTTACCAGTCCAGCACGCTCCCATCTTTCGGGCAGCCCCGAGCCTGTAGTTAAGCTTATCGGTAACGTATAACTTTCTCTCAGGCCTTTTTTCAAGGGCGAGCACTACGCTAAGGCCAATTGGTCCTGCCCCAAGTATGGCAATATTCTTAAATTCCATTTCACCGGAAAGCTTTACGGCGTATGCGCCTATTGACAATGGTTCAACGAGGGCGCCGCTAAGCATAGACATATTATCATCTATAGGAAAGCAGTTTTCCTCAGGCATAATAATGTACTCTGAAAGGCATCCTTCATACTGGCCGGGAGCGCCCATAAAACGGAGATTGCGGCATGTGTGGGGCCGTCCGGAGAGGCACTGGTCGCAATGCCCGCAGGAAATGGCGGGTTCCACGGCAACTTTTTGTCCCGGCTTCAGATTCCTGACGTTCCGTCCGGTTTTTTCAACTATAGCCGAGCATTCATGACCGATTGAGAAAGGGAAAGTAATTACCTGGTCTCCAATGCGGCCTTCATTAAAATAATGGATATCGGAGCCGCAGACGCCCACGGCGGCAAGCCTTAAGAGCACGTCGTTGTCATTTTTAATTTCGGGCTGGGGGGTATCCACCAGTTCAAGTTTTTTTATTCCGGTAAGCAGGACAGATTTCATAGGTTTTCTTTCTTAATTAAGTAAGAAACATTCATACAATGAATCAAAATAATAAAATTCGGGCTTTTAAGCCAAACGAAAACTGGGTTTAAGTAAAAGGGGTTCTTTAAAATAAAAAACCGCCTCTAAAAGGCGGTTTTAATAAATACTATATTAAAGCAAACTTCTCAGCCTAAATAGACCATGAGATTTTTGCTGCGGGAAGCATGTCTGAGTCTGCGAAGAGCTTTTTCCTTGATCTGTCGCACTCTTTCCCTGGTCAGGTTCAGCTTTTCACCTAATTCTTCTAAAGTAAGCGAATTCTCGGTGTCCAGACCAAAGTAATACCTGATTACTATAGCCTCTCTTTCAGTCAATGTAGAAAGCGCACTTTCAATTTCACTCTTCAGCGATTCGCTCATTAAAGTTGTATCGGGTGCAGCTTCCTGCTCGTTCGGAATAACATCAAGAAGATTATTGCTGTTGTCTTCACCCTGTGAAAAAGGTGCGTCCATGGAAACATGACGTCCTGCTATTTCCAGAGCATAGGTAACTTCACTGACGTCCATATCCAGCTCCTTGGCCAGTTCATCTGCGCTGGGCTGTCTTTCATATTCCTGTTCCAGTGAATTATATGCTTTACCAATTTTATTAAGAACGCCTACCCTGTTAAGCGGTAAACGTACGATACGCGAATGCTCACCAATAGCCTGAAGGATTGACTGCCTGATCCACCATACGGCATAAGAGATAAATTTGAAACCTTTGGTTTCATCAAACCTCTTTGCTGCTTTGATTAGGCCTAAATTCCCTTCATTTATCAAATCTCCCAGAGAGAGACCCTGATTCTGATACTGCTTTGCCACACTGACAACAAACCTTAAATTGGCTTTAGTTAAAGTTTCAAGAGCGGCCTGATCCCCAGTCCTGATTCTTTGGGCTAACTCAATTTCCTGATCCGCTGTTAACAGATCTACTTTTCCAATTTCCTGTAAATACTTATCGAGAGACTGACTTTCCCTGTTAGTAAATTGCTTTGTTATTTTCAATAGACCTTAACTCCTGATGTTATTACCATTCTAAAAACACTATATCTGCAAAACCCGAAATAAGAAAAACCGATAGATAATACTTTTTTCAGCAAAAATCAAGATTTTCAACAATAAAACAACACTTTTGCGGCTTTGTTCCCATCTTTATCAGATTTATCAGATATTAATAATACAATTTTACACTCTAATTAGTTTCCTTCAGCAATGGTAAAAAAATTACAGCTTAATGTATTACCCGAATTTTTACCTTTTTTTGCCTTCTTTATCTGCTAATCCGTTTTGAGGGACTTTAGTTCCCGGAATTTTGTAAGGACACTAACTCTATATTTGATTAATTACAGCTCGAAAGCAAGGTTTTAATATTTATCTCGCTCCGATTTTGTTATGATCGTATGGAAAATTAAAAACTTAAGCTCTTTTATGCCTGGAATCTCAGGCTGCCAGTTTTTTGGCCAGAATGCTTTTTGCGATTGGAAAAATTGTCTCATCAAAAGGAAAATCCAGGTCAGTATCACACATGAATGCTGCAGGATTCGGCATCTCAGGATACCTTCTTATCAGATCCATCTTCAATTCTGCAAATGCCTGTGCCGTAAGCTCTGAATTACGCAGCGTTTCAATTAGATTTGTTTTCATCACATTAAATGATATCGCCCCTCTCGGAAGAAATGACATTTCGAAGCGGAATACCTGCTCCTGAAGCTGCCTGTTATCCGGGACAAAAAAGTAGCCTTCGTTCCTGTAAATTGGAATTATTCCTATTTCTTCAACTCTGATATTCTTTTTGGCAAATTCCAGAATTGCCTTTGCCTCATTTAATGCCTCTTCAATTTCCGGATAAGCCCAGTTGATAAATTCGAAAAGTTTTTCCACCTCCTGATCGGAATAATCCTCGCTACTGTAGATGATCTTCTTATTCTTCAGATCCACTTTTTCAATTTTTTTCGGAAAAAGGCTTTGAAACCGGCTCTTTTTATTGGATAATTCCTCCAGAAGATTCATCAGCTCAGTAAGGTCTGTAATAACCGGGTAAATCTTATGCTGACGCAACTGGTCCTTGTAACTCTTCAGAGTTCCAAGCACCTTATACTGGCTTACCTCCAGGTCCTCAATCGCAGCAATGAATGTGTTTATTGAAAGCTTATCCATCCTGAACATTCCTATAGTTCTCCTAATGTAATATTAGACATTTTATCCTATTATTTCCAGATGCAATATAAGAGAAAATCTTTCATTTTCAATTATTGATGAAATTTGTATTTTTGACTATTGTTCTTGCCTTTATTTTTAGAGTTCCAGCTTATACACTTTATTTTGCTGGTGGTTCCTTTTTACACGGGTGTTTGGCCTGATTACTATAAGCTTACTTCAAAAGTTCTTGTTTTTAATCAAATACATTTTGCCCGATAATTTTCATCTTCAGGAGTAAAAATGAAAACCAAGCCTTACAATTCAAGTCCCCGGCATTTTTTACATCCAATCCTGAGCAATTTCAGGTATCTTTTAATTTTCTCCATTCTCCTCTGCACAAGCTATATTTCGGCACAGGTTACCCCAGGGGATCCCAAAGCAGTGCCAATTGAATTTATGTTCTATCATAAACTTGAGCCAAGTGACTCAGGAGTTGGTATAAACGGCACAATGAATGATTGGAAAGTCATTTACAAAATGAAACAAGTGGAACCCGAATTCTGGAAAGCCACACTTGAGCTTCAGCCGAACTCATATGACTATAAATTTGTCACTTATAAAGATACGGCTAGCCAGAGCGGCGTTACAGGATACTTTACAGATCCGCTGAATTACCTTAAAGGCGGTCCTTTCAACAACTCGATAATGAAAGTAAAGAGCCCGTTTATCTATTACTTCTTTCCGTTCCTGGGATCCTCAACTACAAATACAAAGCCTAAGATCGGCGCTAAGATTGCAGTTTCAAACTCAGCCACTTTAGACCTTTCACGATTAGTCTTTATTCTGGACGGTAATGCGGTGGCAAATGCAAAGAGCTATTATGATGCTTCAACCAGGACGTTTACATATACTCCCACTTCGGATCTCGATTCCAGGAGCCATACGGCTATCCTTAAGGCTTACACAACCGAAGGAGATTCAGCTGAGGGAAATACGACATTCACAATTGAGCGTACCTTTATTATCGCTCCCTATACTTTTCAGTTCGACTCAAAAAGCCCTAACTTTAATTTCTTAAGCAAGGTTGAGAAAGTAGGCGTTAAAGGTACTTTTAATTCCGAGGGCCTGAATTCAATGGCGGATACTGACAGTGACGGCGTTTATACTTATACTGCAAATCTCAGGATAGGGAAGCCGGAAGAATATACTTATATCATTAATGGAGGATCTTATATTAATGATCCCGACAATCCCAATCTGTCTTCAACCCACAGAACACAGGCCGTTAAGATCAGGGATACGAGAAGCAGGTTCGGAAATTTCTCTCCTGCAACGGGATCCATTTATACATCGCCTAAAACGACGCTGGACGTAAAGGCTCATGTCTTCCCTGCCGACTCGGCAGTACTGTTCAGCATTTCCTCTTTGAGCGCAAATCTTGACGGAAAAACTGTTGCAGTCTCAAACAGCAATTATAACGGATATGAGCTGGACGCCAAAGTTTCACTCAGCAACCTTACAGAAGGCAGGCACGTACTCGAGTTCTTCGGACGTGATATCTATTCTGCAGCCTCATGGCCCGCATCCTGCGTCTTCGGCATTTACCCGGAAGGATCGGGTTATCATTATGTCGACGGAGAAAACGACGACAAGGGTACAGGAAGCTATAAATATCCCGCAAGCGTTGCAGCCGGCTCTGCTGACATACGCGAGGTGAACATACGGGTAAATCCGGCACTCGATTCACTTTCTTTTACCATAGGCATGGAAAAGATTTCGGATAATACCAGGCTGGGATTTGAGATTGTAAGTAAACTCGATGCATGTTATGCAGAGGCTCCTCAGCATGCTGGAATTAAAATTCCCGAATGGAATAACCGCGGCGTTTTCCTGACTCTATCCTCCCCTGCATCGGCTTATATCGATACTGCCAGTGAAAACGTGATATTTATTTCGAGGGATCCGATAGTTCGTGGAATAAAAATTAAACTCGATCCTGCAGCCATCGCAAAAAACGAATTCCATTTTTCAATTCCGTTGTCTCAGTTGGAATCCGTAATGGGCTCATACAAGGACGCCTGGTATTACGGAGTGTATTCCTATCTGAAGGATCAGACAGGAACTGTTGCTGCAGGCAGCACACTGGGAGGACAGGATATTCCTGAAAATCCTAACGTGTACGATGCAGCCTTCTTCAATGACAATCAGATCCAGCAGAGGCTCCTTTCAAATTTCAATTCGGAGCAGAATATTGGCGGCACCAGACTGGCCGTCATAGGAAGCAATGAAAGAGGCTTCATGGCCATCAGGCCTTCGGACATAAATTCACAGCTGGGACAGCTGCCGGAGATAAAACTCTACGCCGGAGGCGGCAACCTGTATAACGATTCTGTTAAAGTTGCAGGATTTTTGGATCTTGCTCCGGGATCAACTGTAACATTAAAAGTCGGCAGTAATGAATTTACTGCCGCAACAGACAACAATAAGGAATTCTCATTTAATGTAAAATTGTCTGAAGGCAGCAATGAGATAATTGCAAGTGCAGATTACAATAGCAGAAAAATCACCAGTTCTCCTGTTTTTTATAATTATGTTGTTGACCACAGCCCGAAAGTAAAGGTTTCGGCCAATGTTTCTCAAAGCCTGGTAACCCTTACTGCCGTATCTCCTGATGATGCGGATAATACCGGACTGACTTACTTATGGGAACAGGATGCAGCAAATCCGCAACAGATAAATACTCTGGAGAAAACAAACAAGTCGATTGCTATTTCAAAACCGCAGGAAAATGGCGACTATTATTTTACTGTAACAGCCAAAAACGCTCTTCAGAAAACAGGCTGGGCAAGAGCAGTCGTATCCGTCAGCGATTCAGGTATCTCAATACCTGATTATACAAAATGGCACCCGGCATGGGTTGATTCTGCAGTTGTCTATTCCATATTCCCCAGGACTTTCAGTCAGGAAGGAAACCTTAAATCTGTTACAGCAAGAATGAAGGAGCTTAAAACACTAGGAATAAACTGCATCTGGTTTTTACCCCTTCACCCCACAACGGGCAACCTTGGCCCCGATAATCCGGGCTACGCAATTACGGACTACCTGAACATTCTGGAACAGTATGGTACAAAGGAGGATTTCAAAACTCTCGTTGAAACCGCACACCAGAACGGAATAAAAGTTATAATGGATCTTGTAATTC
>JBLNAZ010000059.1:0-37391 GCA_050259615.1 Syntrophomonadaceae bacterium
AAGGTCTTCACGCGGATTGCTGCGCCCGACAACAATAGGAGTTCTTGCTCCAAGAATATCTCTAAAAAATGGATACTTCAGCAGTTCCTGTTTTACAACAAATGTTACTTCCTTTACGGGCTGAATTAAGGACGGAAGAGCTACAGTTTCCAGCGTGCTCATATGGTTGGAAACAAAAACAGCAGGCCCGTCAAAAGAAGACAGGTTGTGCATTCCTGTTACTTCGAGTCTGATGCCTGATTCTTCAAGTGCGTCTAATATGTCTAAACTCGACTGCACCCATTCTACCGGTCCGTACTTCCCTTTCTGCGCTGTTTTGCCAGAATTAATTACAATTTTAAGAAGTCTTGGAAAGAAATATAATGCAGGATTCAGGACAAACTTCTTTTTCTTGTCCTGCGGCGTTATGTATAGATCTTTTTCTGCCATAACGCGGGGGTATTTAAGCTTAATCTGTTCTGTCAATTTATCATTTATGTTTGTTATAAAAATCCCTGGCTAAAACCTAGCAGGCAAAATAATAATTTTTTAACAATAATGCCGTATTTTCGGCAAATCCGCTTTCTGAATATTTGCTTTTAGACTTATGTCATGTTTATCTTGCAAGCAAAAATACAGGGTCTTATGGAAACAAGCATTGAAGAAAAGAAAGCTGAAAAAAAGGGGGGCTTATTCTTATTCCCTCTTAATTACTGGATTGTTATAATAATGGAGTTTTTTGAAAGAGGCTCCTATTATGGTGTAATGTCTGTCCTTTCGGTATATCTGGTTATGAGCCCTAATGAAGGCGGACTGGGTTTCTCCAAGGAAAGTGTAGGGGTAATAAAAAGCACAATTACGCCTATACTTTATTTCCTTCCGATTTTATCGGGAGCAATTGCAGACCGTTTCGGATACAGGCTGACACTTATGTTTGCCTTTGTTGTAATGAGTCTCGGGTATTTTTTCACGAGCCTGGTAAATACCTATGCCCTTGTTTTCTTAAGTCTAATAATGATGGTGCTGGGTGCCGGAACATTTAAGCCTATAATTTCAGGCACAATAGCCAGAAGCACAAACGAAAGCAATTCCACTCTTGGCTTCGGCATATATTACTGGTCAATTAATTTAGGGGCTTTTATTTTCCCTCTTATACTCGTCCCATATCTGAAGGTAATTTCATGGAGCTACATTTTTCTTATGGCGGCAGTAGGAACGGGATGGCTTCTGATTCTCAATATATTTGCTTATAAAGAACCTGAAAGACCTAAGAGCGGTAAATCTGTAATGGAGGTTTTAGGGGGAATATTACTTGTTCTAAAAGATTTCAGATTCATACTGATGATTGTGATTTATTCGGGATTCTGGATACTGTACTTCCAGCAGTTTGATACAGTACTCTGGTATCTGAAAGAGCACGTAGACATGACCCCGGTCAATCATGCCGTCAACTCACTGTTAAGTATTTTTGTAAATAATCCGAACTGGAAATTTGATGCTGAACATGTAACTGTAATAAATGCCGGCACAATAATTCTTCTGCAGATTTTCATTTCAAGAATTGTAAAGAACACGAAAGCGCTGCCTACAATGATTACCGGTATAGGCCTTGGAACACTCGGCATGGGCATACTTGCAATTTCCACTCACGCCTGGGTCTTTATTGCCGGAATGATAATATTTTCAATAGGTGAAATGACCGCTCATCCGAAGTACTTAAGTTATGTAGGACTTATTGCGCCTGAGGACAAAAAAGCCTTATATCTTGGATACTCATTTTTATACGGGGTGCTGGGAAGCGGCATTGGAGGTATTTTAGGGGCAGCCCTTTACGTCCACTTTGTCGATAAGTTAAACACCCCCGGAGTACTCTGGATAATATTTTCAATGATAGGGGTTGTTACAATGCTGGGGCTGCTTCTATACAACAAGTTTCTTGCGCCGAAGAAAGTATAAAAGCCAGGTAATTGATTAAAAAAAACCTTCTGAAGAACATGATATTCAGAAGGTTTTTTTTTTGACCTAAAATACTGGCCGTAGTTACAGACTGCCTTTAAAACACAAAAGCCTTAAAAGCAATGCTTTTAAGGCTTACTGTGACCTCAAGGGGATTCGAACCCCTATTACCGCCGTGAAAGGGCGAGGTCCTGACCATTAGACGATGAGGCCAAAAACAAAATTTATTATTCGGGTGAGCGATGGGACTCGAACCCACGACCCTCAGAGCCACAATCTGATGCTCTAACCAAACTGAGCTACGCTCACCATTTAGATGTACGCCCGAGTGGACTCGAACCACTAACCACCAGCTTAGAAGGCTGATGCTCTATCCAATTGAGCTACGGGCGCGTCCAAAGATAGTTCCCGTTTTTTTGATTTCTGGAGTCGGATTCAGAAGATTTTCCAAATCAAAATTTCCATACACTAAACATAAGAACAAAATCACTATCAATCAAGCACTTCAGTTCTCGGATTCCCATGTTTTAAGATGTGCAACTAGTTTCATTTCATTACAAATCAAATCGGGTATTGCAAGTACTAATCTTCAGTGTCGGGGCGGCAGGATTCGAACCTGCGACCTCCTGCTCCCAAAGCAGGCGCGATGAACCGGGCTACGCTACGCCCCGAAATTTCGTCAGTATTAAGAGAACATTACTGTTTCTGATTGAGACATCTAAAATATGATTATTTTTAGGATTAGTCAATTATTTTTTTCAATATTTTTGGATTTATATTTATTTATTGATAATTTTTGTTTTCGGTTAGTTTATGACCATTTTATACAAAAACAAGGCGGATTGCTGTAAATATTCATGTCTTTATCATTTTTCATAGCGAACAGATTTACGGGGTCTAAGAAGAACTCAAGGCTTATTTCCCTGATCTCAGTCATTTCCATTACAGGAATTGCTATTGGGGTTGCAACACTTATAATTGCGCTTACTGTTATTAACGGATTTGAGAAAGCCATTTCGGATAAAATCGTTCAGCTTAATTCGCACGTTCAGATCAGCTCATTCAGCAACAGAAATCTTCCCGATTACAATATAATTCTGCCGGTGCTGGAAAGAAGACTCAGACCCTACTCCAGGGGCATTTCTCCATTTGCACTCAGGCTCGCAATTATAAAACATAAACATAATACTGAAGGAATTACATTAAAAGGAATTCTTCCCGGTTATACAAATACCGAAGTCCGCAACTACATAGTAGATGGAAAGTTTGACATCAGTACGGATTCCGGTCTGGCGCCAATAGTAATAGGAAGAAAACTTGCAGACAAACTTTTTGCTAAGGTTGGCGATCGCGTTACGATATTTACTCTTAAGCAGCTTACAGCACCATCGCCTGAAAACCCTCCCAGCATAAAGCAGTTCCGGGTTTCGGGTATTTTTGAAAGCAACCTTGCAGAATATGACGACCAGTTCTGCTACGTTAACATGCATATTGCTCAGGAACTCTTCGGCATGAATGATAACGTGAACGGGTACGACATTAAATTAAGCGATATTTCAAAAGCTGACAGCGTAGCAAATAATCTTAATCATTATCTGGGCTACCCTTATTATGCAAGGAGCATATTTAAGATTTATCAGAACATCTTTACATGGATAGACCTGCAGAAAAGGCTCGTCCCCATTGCACTTGTTCTCATAGTTATTGTTGCTGCATTCAATATTGTAGGAACCCTGCTCATGATTGTTCTTGAACGCTCGAATGCCATCGGCACGTTAAAGTCGCTTGGAGCCCGTGGGCGCCAGATAGTTTCGATTTTTGTATATCAGGGAATTTATATTTCGCTTATTGGTATTTTACTTGGGAACCTTCTGGCGTATATACTAAGCATTTTACAGGACCGGTTTGATCTGGTAACGCTTCCCGAGACAGTCTATTTTATGTCCAAAGCCCCCGTTTTAATCGACTGGCATAATTATTTAATAGTCTCTCTTGCAACGCTTTTGCTTTGTTTCTTTTCGACACTGATACCAAGCTATATAGCTTCAAAAATTAACCCGATTTCGGCTTTAAGGTTTGACTAGGATTTTATGAAATACGAAATATTCATAGCAAAAAGATATCTGCGTTCGAAGCACAAGCTGAACTTCATTACAATTATTTCAATTGTATCGGTGCTCGGAATTACACTTGGCGTTGCAGCTCTGATTGTGGTCTTGTCGGTTTTTAACGGATTCGGAAGCCTGGTGACATCTATTCTTGTAAACTTTGACCCACATATCAGGATTACCGCCCTGAGCGAGGAAGCATACAACAGGATGCCTGAGATTGCACAGGTACTCGGGAAAACAGAGCACATTAAGTCCTACTCCCCTTTTGTTTCAGGTAAGGCAATTGCACTTAAAAACCAGCTGACTAGCATAGTGGACGTAAAAGGAATGGATTACCCCAAAGGTGACGACAGCTGGGGCGTCAAATCGAAAGTTGAGTACGGCAGGTTTGATTTCAGTCCCGTGGGTGATAAAGACGGCATCATAATAGGTTTTAATCTGGCCAATAAGATCCAGAGCCTGCCCGGTGACAGCCTTTATCTTACTTCATTTAATTCAATTAGCCAGTCGGCAGCCAGCCTGGCAGTGCCTTCGGTAAAAAAGTATGTAATAAAAGGAATTTTTGAGTCTAATAATAACGACTATGACCTGTATTCTGTATTTGTCTCTTTACAGTCGGCGCAGGATCTCCTGGGCCTGGGTGAAAGGTTTCAGGGATATGAAATAAGGCTAGACGACATAAAAAATTCCATGCAAGTAAAAAATGAACTTTTGAAAAATCTTGACCCTGGACTCTTCCGTGTAAACACCTGGTACGATCTTCACAAGGACCTGTATTCAATGATGCAGATCGAGCGCTGGGCAGCTTTCATAATTGTAAGCCTAATAATTACAGTTGCGACATTTAATGTTCTGGGGTCATTATCCATGTCTGTTATTGAAAAAACTAAAGACATTGGGGTTTTAAGGTCCATGGGGGCAAAGGACAGTTCGATACTCAGGATTTTCATGTTTGAAGGGATGCTGACCGGGCTTCTGGGCACCATAGCAGGGAGCATTATCGGTGTAGGAATTGTTTTCCTGCAGATGAAGCTGAAATTTTATCCTTTGGATCCTTCAAAGTATATTATTGATGCCCTGCCGGTTGAACTGAGACTTGCGGATTTTCTGGCAGTTGCCGGCATAGCTTTGCTTTTGTCGTTTCTGGCTTCATTATACCCTGCCAAAAGAGCAGTAAAAATTCCTGCACTTGAAGCCATAAAATGGGAATAAATAAATTTTCTGAATTTCACTATCTGCAGATGAAAAATGAGCGAAATAATTCTAAAGACTGAAAACATCCATAAGTCCTATGAGGCACTCGATAAGAAAAAGTTCGAGGTCCTAAAAGGCATTTCCATCAATATTTCAAAAAACAAAATTACAGTTATAATGGGTGCTTCAGGCGCCGGGAAAAGTACTCTGCTGCATATCATCAGCGGGCTCGACCGTCCTGATACAGGAGTTGTAGGTTTTGAAGGAAGCGATATACTGAAGTTTTCAGATGAAAAGCTGGCTGCCTTCCGTAACGGGAATATTGGTTTTGTATTCCAGTTTCATCATCTTCTGCCTGAATTTACGGCAGCAGAAAACGTTGCAATTCCTATGATGATAAACAATGTTTCTTTCAGCGATTCTTTAGCAAAGGCAAAATTCCTTTTAAGGCAGGTTGGTCTTGAAGAAAGAACTGAGCATAAACCTGCTGAACTTTCCGGAGGCGAGCAGCAGAGAGTGGCCGTTGCCAGGGCGCTTGCAAATGACCCGGAGATTATTTTTGCAGATGAACCTACTGGAAACCTCGACTCTGTAAACAGCGAAGCCATAAACAGGCTTTTTGTTGAGCTGAGGGACAAATTTAAGAAAACTCTTGTTATAGTAACCCATAATCCGGA
Organism: Syntrophomonadaceae bacterium; assembly: GCA_050259615.1. Taxonomy (GTDB): domain Bacteria; phylum Bacteroidota; class Ignavibacteria; order Ignavibacteriales; family SURF-24; genus JAAXKN01. The sequence goes on from JBLNAZ010000059.1 coordinate 5,918, forward strand.
CCTGATGAAACTTGCCGATGAAGTTTTTGAGATGAAGGATGGACAGATCATTTCTTTCAGGACAAATGATGAATAATGAATCCATGGATTATTCTGTTCATTTTTCCCTTCCGCTATTGACTTAAAGCTATTTTTTTACAAACTTGCTGTCAATAATATCAAGATTTTATTCCAAAGTCCAATAACACGTTGCCATTCATTAAGATCCGTTACCTTTTCAATTAAGTTGTTATTAAGAGTTGGTCCTAAATAGACTTCTATCACTAACAATAAGAGAGGCGGAATATGAAACGTAGTTACTTCGTGCTGTTTATTCTTTCATTTCTTTCAATTTCCTTAAGTGCACAGAGCGCGGGTAAGTTTACAAGACTCGATACACTGTCGGTCCACCCCCTGGATGCAGGCGGCTGGGGCGAAGTTGTTGCGGGTTTGGATCTGGATAAAGACGGAAAGCCCGAAATTTATGCTGTCAACAGTAATGCAATTGATGATCCCCCATCGCAGTTAACTCCCAGAATTTACAAGTATGAACTTAATAATGGGAAATGGGAAATGGTCTGGAGTGCAGAGATCCCGGACATTAAGCAGAATACCTGGCCTGCATTAACATACGGCGATCTTGACAAGGACGGCAAGGGAGAAATAATCTTTGCTCCGGCTAACTGGGTTGACACAGAACATCCAAATCCTGACAGGGTGTTTGTTTATGAAGCCAGAGGCGACGGAAGTGATAATATGGGCGTTGATATTTTAGGCAGTTCAGCTCCAAATGCGAAATTTAAGATTGCAACTGCTGATAATGCCGACATCAGGCCGATGAAATGGTTTGTTGAAGACTATGATGGCGACGGCACACCTGAACTAATGTTCTGCGACCGCAGCGCCAGCAAAACGACCAGCCTTGGTTTCGGTATACTCTCGGTTGACAAAATTCCTGATGACGGAGATGGATCTGAAAAGTGGACCATCGAGGCAAGCGGACAATCCAGCCTTACAGGGTTCCCGTTCGCTATATACTATGATATTGCATGGCTTAACAATGTTCTTTATCTGTGGGATAGTGCAGGAAATATTGTTTCAGTAAAACATAATGGTCAGACCTGGAACCTGGTTGCCACACAGAAGACAATTGGCGGTGCAACGGGATCTTTCAAGACTGCACAGGTGGTTGATATTGATAAAGACGGCACCAAGGAAATCGTCTTCGGCGGCTGGTCTGATGGTAAGGCATACTTGTGCAAACCGCAGAATGACACTTTAGTTGCTACGGTACTTGCCGACTTTTCACAGCTAGGTGTTACAAGATTAAATGGCGGCGGTCACGGTGACCTGGATAAGGACGGAAAAGTTGATTTTGTATTTGGAAGCAGAAATACTACAGCTACAAAGGTATTCGACGCAGTCGTACGCCTGCAGTATAAAGGCGGAACGGTGACAGATCCCAACAGCTACATTCCCACAGTTATAGATTCTTTAATTCATCCGAATACCGGGCAGCTGGATATAGTATCAGTAGGTGATGTGGATAAGGATTCAGTAGATGAGGCAGTTTATTCTTCAGGATATCCAAGAGGAACACTTGACTTTCCGAACATTCCGCTGGTAATACTTAAATATCAGAAGGTCCAGGTTGGTGTTGAAAAAGAAAATTCACGCATTCCGGGTAACTTCTTCCTTGCACAGAACTTCCCTAATCCATTCAACCCGTCAACAACTATTAAGTTTGGATTACCAGGAGAAGCAATGGTTTCATTAAGAATATATAATATTCTTGGACAAGAAGTAGCCACCTTACTTGAAAATCAGAATATGTCAGCCGGAACGTACAATGTTGATTTTAACGCATCAAAACTTACAAGCGGCACATATATCTATCAGCTGAGCTTTAGCAATCAGCTTATTACAAAAAAAATGCTCTTAATGAAGTAATTTATTTTTCTTGCAGCCGGGAGCCTGCTCCCGGCTTTTTTTGCATGGTCTTGTTCTATCCTATTTTGATGTGTGATATTGCCAAGGTGTCCTTTTTGAGACTATTTGTGAAAAATGAAAAGATTTTTGTGTAATGCATATTTGTTATTATCTCTTTATCAATTATGACAATATGAGGTTTTATAATGCAGAAAAAGTTCCTGACCATGGTAGTAATACTGTTGGTAAGTCTATTTCATAACCTGCTTGCCGGAACCAGTGGAAAGATCGCCGGCAAAGTAACAGATCTGGAAACAGGCGAAGCCCTCATGGGAGTTAACGTTGTTGTAGAAGGTACAACTCTGGGTGCGGCTACAGATATAGATGGATATTATACTATCAATAATATCCCTCCCGGGATCTACACAATTAATGCTTCTGCGGTAGGATACCAAAAAAAGCAGATTGTAAACTTAAAAGTATCTGTGGATTTTACCACAAGACTTGATATTCAGATATCCTCAACTGCAACAACTTTAAGTACCGTGGTAATTACAGCCGAAGCCCCGTTAATCAGAAAAGATCTGACATCTTCACAGACCTCAGTTGATGCCGGGCAGATTTCAAGCCTTCCCGTGGAAAGCGTAAACCAGATTCTTTCACTTCAGGCGGGTTTTGTTCAGGGAGCAGGCGGAGAACTGCACATCAGAGGCGGCCGTTCAACAGAAATATCATACGCTGTAAACGGTGTTTCAATTTCAAACCCGTTCGACAATTCCCGCACGGTTGAAATTTCCACAAATGCTATTCAGGAACTTTCAGTTGTAAGCGGTACTTTTAACGCTGAATACGGCAACGCTCTTTCAGGTATTGTAAATACTATAACCAAGGAGGGCGGAAATAAATATCAGGGATATCTTTCATTCTATACAGGCGACTACCTGAGCTCTCATGATAATGTTTTCTATAACATTAAAGATGTCAATCCCCTAAACAGCAATGTTTCTGAAGTAACACTAAGCGGCCCTGTTCCTTTCCTTGGAGATTACCTTTCATTTTTTGCCTCAGGAAGATATAACGACGACAGGGGCTATCTATACGGAATTCGTGAACACAATCCTTCTGATTCTGTTTACAGAAATCCCCAGAATCCGGACGACATAAGAATCGTTTCTACGGGCGACAGAGCTGTTGTTTCAATGAACCCGAGCAAAGATTTGAGCTCAACATTCAAGCTGACTTTCAGACCTTTATCAACTGTCAAAATCAATTATGATGTTGTTTTTTCAAATTCGGATTACCAGTCGTATAATCACGACTTAAAGTTTGATCCTGACGGAAATTATCACAATTATGAATGGGGCCTTTTGAACTCAGTTGAGCTAAGGCATGCCGTAAACAGCAGCACATTCTACACTCTTAAGGGTTCATATAACCTGAATGACTTTAAGCAGTATCTTTATCCTCTCTTAGATGCCGCCGGCAATGCTGTGGATTATTATCCGGGAATGGGAACGGCCAATTTGTATGCAGATCCAAGATACCAAAACCGCAGCAAACTTGATCCTGCGATGAATTACACGTTTGCCTCGGGCGGAACCTTAAACAATCAGTATTATCAGATGTCCAGGACACTGGGAGCAAAGCTTGACTTTACAAGCCAGTTAAATCAGAACCATGAAATGAAATTCGGACTCGACTTTAAGAGCCACATGCTGGAATTTGAGAACTTTGAAGTCATACGGGAGTCTTCTCTGCCGGAAATTCCTGATCTTACTACTCCGAAGCATGACTACTATACAAGAAAGCCGCTTGAATTCTCGTCTTTTATTCAGGACAAGATGGAATTTGAAAGCATTATTTTGAACATCGGCCTCAGGTATGATTACTTTTCCTCACGTTCACCATATTCACTGGACACATTCCATCCATCTCCTAATGATCCAAAGCTGCCTCCGCAGATCGATCCTAATTCTCTTCTTGCAGAGGCACCGGCAAAGCACCAGCTGAGCCCCAGAATAGGTATTTCATACCCGATTACAGACAAAGGTATTATCCACTTGTCGTACGGCCATTTTTACCAGATGCCGCCTTTCCAGTATCTGTACAGCAATGCCAACTTCAAGACCAGTTTTTCTTCCGGAGTCCCGACCTACGGCAATGCCAATCTAAATCCTGAGAAAACTGTTACCTATGAATTCGGCCTTCAGCAGCAGCTGACAGATAACCTGGCTTTTAACCTGACTGCTTTTTATAAAGATGTGCGCGACCTTTTGGCTCTCCAGCAGATCCGCATCAGCACTCAGGAAACCTATAACAAATATGTGAATAAAGACTACGGAAGCATCAAGGGTATAACTTTCTCTTTGAACAAAAGAAGAAACATTGATGAGTTTTTCGGAGCATCGCTGGACTACACATTCCAGGTGGCTGAAGGAAATGAAACGAGTGCAGATGCCTTCTTCCTAGATCTTTCTTCAGGAAGACAGTCTGAAAAAGTACCTGTTTTGCTTAGCTGGGATCAGTCTCATACACTGAATGGCTCACTGCTCTTTGGGCATAATGACTGGAATGTTACCTTGGTCGGCAGAATCGGAACCGGGCTTCCCTATACTCCTCAGATTGTTTCCGGCAAGATCTATCTGCCCACCAACAGCGACAGGAAGCCTTCGCAGATGAGTGTGGACCTGTTAGCCGACAAGTCATTTAATATCTTCGACTTTACTTTTACTATGTTCCTGAAAGTTTACAATCTCTTTGATGCTTTGAATGAAAGATATGTTTACGATGATACCGGAAGAGCTACATATTCAATTGAGGAAAAAATGGGTTCTGCTCAGAATACCAACGATAAAGCTGCAAAAACCCCGGGCATGCATTCAGCAAATGAGTACTTTGTAAGGCCGAACTATTATCTCGCTCCGCGAAATGTAAAAGTCGGTATTTCTGTAAAATTTTGATAGAATTTTAACTGGAGATTTTTCATAATGAAAAGAAAGATTCAAATTAAATTATTTTTTACAGTTCTGTTTTTAATGACCGTTTACTGCGGAATGAATTTCTCCCAGAGCCGGGAAGATAAGCGGCGTCAGGAGCATCAGTCCGTTATAGATCTGATAAATGATTATATCAGCAAACACCCTTCTGTGAACAGTGCAAACGGTTCCGAATCTAACGGAAAGTATGATTATCCAGGTTCAAGGCTGAACAAGAATTCCGGATTCAGGGACCGCAAGTCATTCCTGATGAATGGAAACAAGATAAAAGTAGGTTTGACAAACTACGGCGGTATTGGTGAAGGCTACGGCGGAATCAGAGAGATCACAGAACTGGTCTGGCATGGTTCGCCTTATATATTCCAGTTCTCACCTCTTGTAGGAGCTTCAGTGCCGGATGCGAGAAATCCGCAGAAAAGAATTCACATAATTTCAGACGGCCTGAACGACTGGCCATCCTGGAACCTGCCTGAAGTTAGTCCAAAAGGCGATACATTATGGCAGTGGGAACCCCTTCCGGGTTTTGCTGATCCGAATCAGGCTTATATGGCCTCTAATCCGTGTGCTGATCTTGATCACGACGGAAAGCCGGACAGCTGGCCCACTGAATGGTATAACTCCACTTTAGGAAAGTATGTATGGCCGGGCTATCTGACGCAGGGCGTTAACAATGCCGATCTTGAATGCTTCTGGTCGATGGATGACAGGGACAATGCGGAATTCCCATACTACCCTTTCAAGAATGATCTAAAACGCCGCGGCCTTGGTGTGCAGATAGAAGGCAGAGCTTTTCAGTGGAGCAATTCACTGGCAGAAAATGCCGTGTTCTTTGTTTATACAATTACAAATGTCAGTGATTATGACCTGGACAGCGTGTTCTTCGGGGTTTACGGGGATCCTGATCTTGGGAATGCTGCTGATAACAAGGACGACCTGGGATTCTTTGTTCCCCCGTACAGCACTCCTGAGGTAAATGTGGATAAGATCCCTGTTTATTCCAGAAGCATGGTCTACTTTTATGATAACGACGGCATTGGCGCACAGGGTATAAAACTCGGGTATCTGGGATGCAAGTTCCTTGAAAGCCCGGGAAATTCGAGCGACGGGGTTGATAATGACGGCGACGGCCTGATAGATGAAAGGCAGGATGACGGAATTGATAATGATCACGACTGGAACCAGGAGACCGATGACGTGGGTGTTGACGGCATTCCGGGGACCGGGGATGTGGGTGAAAATGACGGAAAGCCTACTGCAGGCCTGAGGCTTGCGGACGGATCGCCCGATCCCCTGCATCCGGGTGAGCCAAATTATGAACTGACCGACCTTGATGAGGTGGATCAGATAGGTCTTACAAGCTTCAACAGCTGGATCTGGAAAGACGGAGGAGCTGTTAAGGATGATGAACTAATGTGGACACGTTCTATCCCTGGTACTTTCAGCCCTATACCTAATAAGAACGATATCGTTTTCAACTATGGCTCGGGCTATATTGCACTGAAAAAAGGTGAAACCAAGAGAATTTCAATGGCACTGCTTTTCGGTGAGAACTTAGGGGACCTTCTTACCACTGCAGAAACTGTTCAGGACATCTATAATAAAAATTATAACTTCTTTAAGCCGCCAGACTTGCCGAAGGTTACTGCTGTTCCCGGTGACAAGAAAGCTACTCTTTACTGGGATTCTAAAGCTGAAGACAGCAAAGACCCAATAACAGGAAACGACTTTGAAGGTTATGTAATCTACAGAAGTACCGATCCAACGTTTACTGATATACTAAATATATCTGACGGCAAGGGTGCAAGTTTCCTCAGCGAGCCGTTAAAGGACCTTCAGGGTTATGATGCAAGATGGGACAAGAATAATGAATGGAAAGGCTTCCATCCGGTTTCATACCAGGGGCGCGGAGTTCATTACTTCCTCGGCGATAATACTGGACTGGTGCATAGTTTCGTGGATTCAAATAATGTAATAAACGGCCAGACATACTATTATGCCGTTGTAGCATATGATCACGGAGATTCACTCGGAATTCCGCCATCTGAAACTACAAAGAAAATTACGCTTGACCCCGTTACGTCACAGTATAAGTTTGATGCCAATACAGTTCAGGTAATTCCCGGCCCCAGGGCAGCGGGTTATGTTATGCCGGAAATCCATAACGGCAGCAACATGCTGCATGAAAGCGGCTATGGCAACGGCAAAATATCATTTACCGTATTTAACGACCTCCTAGTAAAGGATAATGAGTACAGGCTGAGTTTCAGCGATTCAATGATTGTTTCAGATAAGAAAGTAAAGGCAAAGAACTACAGTCTTTCCAGTTCCAACGCGGTAACTGAAACATTTATTGCAGTCAATGGCAAATTTACTGAGCTTGGCAATAAGAATCTGGTAAAAGACGATATCCTTAAAGTTACTGATGAAAATGGAACCGTTTACACAGAAGGGACAGACTTCATCATCAATTATTCACGCGGTGCAGTCCAGAGGCTTGAGAACAGCCGTATGCCCGACGGAGGGAGCTTTAAGATAACTTACCATTACTTCCCAATTTACCAGAGCACTTCCCTTTCAGGGGATGACACAAACCCGGTCTTTGACGGAATCATTCTTAAAATTATGGATGAAAATGATATCATAGTAGATACATCCAGGTCGGGCTTTAACGGTAAGAATTCAAACCTGTCCTACTCTGCAGGCTTTTATATGTATGGGAAGAGTGTAAAAAGCCCGTTTGATTATGAAATTACATTTGCTTCAGCAGACTTCGACTCGTCTTTCGTTCTGGAGAAAAGTAAACTGAATAAAATTCCAGTGAACTTTTCTGTAAAAGATGTTACGTCGGGCGTTCCGGTACGTGTAAATACAATGCTGATTGAGGCAAACAGTACAAAAAACAGCAAATGGGATATTGGAGAGGACCTGATCTTTTTTAAGGCGGGTTCAAAAGGAACCATAAAAGATACCCTTACCTGGGATATAAAACTGCTCGCACCAAAAGATACATCGAAGGTTCCTGTTATGCCTGGTGACGGAGATGTACTTAAAATCTTTACTAAAAGACCATTTACGTCCAGCGACATATTTGTACTGAAGACAAATGCAGCTACAATCAGCAATGAAAAGGCTTCTGCCTCACTGGACAATATACGTGTTGTTCCTAATCCATATGTAGGATATAACGAATTAGAGCCTTTGAACAGACTGCCCGATAAGAACAGGGGCGAAAGAAGAATTTACTTTGATAACCTCCCGCCAAAGTGTACAATACGCATTTTTACTTTAAGCGGTGATCCGGTTAAGACTATTGTTCATGACTCGAATATGCAGAGCGGACGCGAATTCTGGAATCTGCTCAACCGTGACGGCTTCGGTGTTGCTTACGGCTTGTATATTGCACATATCGATGCTCCGGGAGTTGGCAGTAAGATAGTCAAATTTGCCCTTATTAAGTAGTCATGAATTAAAGAAGGTAAAATCAGGAGTTTTATAATGAAATTAATAAAAATAATATTTGTGCTGATGATAATATCTCCGGCCTTAATACTCCCGCAATCGATTACTAAGACCGGAACAACTGTCGGGCAGTTTCTTAAAATCGGCGTCGGCTCCAGGGCTGCCGGAATGGGAGGAGCCTTCTCGGCTACCTCCGATGATATTTCCTCGATGTACTGGAACCCTGCCGGGCTTTCCAGAGTAAACTCAAATGAGGCTGCCTTTAACCATGTTAAATGGTTTGCAGACATTAACCTGGAGAATGCCGCCTTTGCAACCAGCGTTCCTGGCATCGGTACAGTAGGTGCTTTTGTTTCGGTGCTTTCAACAGACGAAATGATGGTTACAACGCCCGAAATGCCGGAGGGAACGGGAGAATACTTCAAATATAATAATCTTGCCGTGGGCTTAAGTTTTGCAAAAAGTCTGACCGATAACTTCTCAATCGGGTTTAATGCAAAATACATCGGTGAAAACATCTGGCACATGAAATCGCAGGGCTTTGCAGTTGACCTGGGCACTCTGTACAGAATTCCTGTATTAAACGAATTTCGTATTGCGGCCAGTATTTCCAATTTTGGAACAAAAATGAAACTCGAAGGGCGCGATGCTCTCAGCATTAAACAGGTGGGCTCGGGAGACGCAAATCTTATCAATACCAATGTTGAAATGGAAGAGTTTGATCTGCCCTTAATGTTCCGCTTCGGGGTTGCAGCTGATGTAATAAAGTCGGAATCTTCAAGGCTGACACTCGCCTTGGATGCAATCCACCCGAATGACCATACTGAATATCTTAATACGGGAATGGAATTTGCCTGGAGCGAAACATTTTATATCCGCGGCGGCTATAATTCACTTTTCGAAAGGGATACTGAAAAAGGACTCACATTCGGCTTCGGATTAAATTACCGCATGTTCGACTTTGCAAACGTGGTAATTGATTACGCATATGAAGATATGCACCGCTTAAATAACGTGCAGTATATTTCACTCGGGCTTAAGTTCTGATAAAATATGGAAGAAGAAGTATAAAAAAGGCGGGAGAATAATCCCGCCTTTTTTTGAGGCTTAAAGTTTTGAGAGGTATTCAAACAGGAGTCTTACGCCGAACCCCGTCATATATTTCTGGGTATAATTATTTAGGTTATTTGAAATAGCAGGACCTGCAATATCCAGATGAGCCCATGGAATCTTATCGGAAGCAAATTTCTCCAGGAATTTAGCTGCCGTTATGGCTCCTCCCCACTTGCCTCCTACGTTCTTAACATCGGCCACATCACTTTTAATAAGCTTATTGTACTCATTCCAGAGAGGCATGCGCCAAATCCTTTCAAAGGAATTTATGCCGGCCGTGTAAAGTTCATCTGCAAGTGAATCGTTACTGGTAAAAAGCCCTGCTGTATATTCACCCAGAGCCACTACGCAGGCTCCTGTAAGAGTGGCAAGGTCAATTATTGCATCAGGCTTTTCATCTGAAGCAAGCTCAAGCGCATCAGCAAGGATTAGCCTTCCTTCTGCATCTGTGTTATCTATCTCAATTGACTTTCCTGAAGCAGTTTTAATTATATCTCCCGGCTTAATTGCTTTGCCTGAAGGCATATTTTCAACTGCGGGCACAAACCCTATGAGTTCCACCGGAAGCCCGGCCTTTGCGGCTGAAAGGAACGTACCAATTACAGCAGCGGCTCCGCTCATATCTGCCTTCATTTCACCCATGCCGGCCGAGGGCTTAATGGAAATACCTCCGGAATCAAACGTTACGCCTTTACCCACAAGTGCAATTTTCTTTTTTGCTTTTGAAGGCCTGTAGCTAAGAACGATCAGCTTTTGAGGGTTGTCGCTTCCCTTTCCAACGGCCAGAATACCGCCCAGATTTTTTTTCTGGATATCTTTCAGATCGTAAATTGTAACTTTAACACCCAGCTTTTCCAGTTCCTTTTTTGACCTTTTGGCCAGCTCTTCAGGCGTAAGGACAGAAGATGGTTCATTAGCCAGATCGCGGGCAAAATAAACGCCGTCCATAATTGATAACCCATTCTGAATTGCCTGCTCAAGAGTTTTCCTGTTTCCGTACAGATATACATTAACTGTTCTGGAAGTATCTTTTTCAGACATATACTTATCAAACTTATAGTTTCCAAGCAGCATGCCTTCAATAAAGGTCTGGTAAAAATAGTTCTCATCTGTGTAATACTTACTTACCATATCGAATTCGGGAAGAACTACCTGGAGATTGGAAACATTCTCATCCAGGAGAGAAGATATAAATCCCGCGAAATAATTTCTGAAGTAATCGTTTGTAAAATCCTTTTTGACCTTAATCTTATGAACAATGAGTATTGAAGGCAGACCCTCAGCCTTGTAAACTTTTATTTCACTTCCCTTTTCTCCCAAAAGGCTTTTCCTCTGCACTTCAGGAATTTTGATGCTGTAGAGATTTTCAAATACGTCCAGCTGCTTTTGCGGTTTTTCATCTTCAAATACAAACCTGATAAGAAGAGAATCTTTAAGCAAAGCCGTCTTTGTTCCTTCATTCTTAAATTTGATGTTAAGCATTTATCCTCTCTTTATAATATTTCAAAAAATACAGCGGAAAAACGGTCTCATATTTCTTATTAGTTTATTTCTGCTCAACTGCAAGGTACTTTTCAGCAGCCTCCACAATTTGTGCAATATGGTCATCAAGAGATGCTCCTGCGAGGCGTATACCTGAGGCATTAACGTGCCCCCCGCCCCCGTACTCTTCGGCCAGCAGGTTTACGGGTATCTTCCCTTTGGAACGGAAGCTGACCTTTATGCCGTCTTTAAGTTCAAAGAAAAGCATGCCTATCTTAACGCCTCTGATTGACAGGCAGTAATTGACGAACCCGTCTACTTCAGCTTCCTGGGCACCGGAGCGGCTTAAGGCTTCACGCGTTATTACCATATATGCAATCTGGTTGTCTGCGGCTAGTCTGATGGATGAAAGTGTTTCTCCCAGAAGTTTTATCTTGCCGAAGTGGCTTTGATCGTAGATCTGGTCATAAACATAACTAGGATCAACTCCAGCCTCAAGCAGCCGTGCTACAATCAGGTGAATTGCAGGTGTGGTTCTGTCAAATCTGAAAGAGCCCGTATCTGTCATTATGGCAGCGTAGATTGGCAGGGCCAGGTCGTAGTCGAGCGCTACAATTCCCGTATCATTTATAAGGTCAAATATTATCTGTCCGGTTGACGAATAATTCGAATCCACAAAAAAGTGATTAACAAAAGCAGCCGGATTCTGATGGTGATCTACACAGATTTTAGTCCTGCTGCTGTTTATAAATGATTCTTCCATTCTGACCAGCCTTTTGGGATTATTGAGATCCAGGGCAGCCAGAACGTCCACATCCTCTAAAAGCCGGGCATGTTTTTCAGCGTCATATTTCCGAATGACGTTTTCGGTATCCAGGAATGCAAGATTGTAGGGCAGCGAGCTGTGGTTAACAATATAGGCGGTTTTGCCCAGCTTCTTCAGAATCTGATAAAAAGCCACTTCCGAACCGATTGCATCGGCATCCGGATTTACATGGGTAGTAATAACAAAAGTACGGTTTTCCCTGATAATTTTAGCCAGGTATGAAAAATCTATCATATGCGGTATTTGAATTAATGAATAATAGTTGAGTCAAAAAAAAGTCATTCTTTACAAGATAAGTATTTTTAATTTAATGTACCTGAAATTCCGCTGCATGGGAATTTGCCAATAGGAAAAGAAAAAGGCGGAAGCTTTAAGAGTTGCTTCCGCCTTAAAAAGAGTCTGGTTAAATAAATGGTTTATTTAACTTCCCAGGTATTACCGCTGAAGAGGAATTTCTCCAGATCGCCCTGGCCGCGTTTTGCCTTAACTGCCTCAATCTGTTTTTCCATATCTTCGTGGAGAGTAGATTTATTGATCTGCCTGAAAATACCAACCGGGGTCGGGAATTCAGGGTGGTTGCTCATCTGGGCAAGCAGGTAAGCAAGTACAACGCTCTCATCGAATTCGTTGTGAACCAGGAGGTCGTTAACGGAATATTTTCCGTCTGTAAGGCTTACAACCCTTGGAGTTGTACCATCAATTATAATTCCTTTATCCTTATTCTTTCCAAAGACCATCGGTTTGCCGTGTTCGAGGAAAAGAACATTGTCATCTTTTGAATCTTTGTTTGTAAGGTTTTCAAAAGCGCCGTCATTAAAGATTACGCAGTTCTGGTATATTTCAACAAAAGCGGTACCCTTATGTTCGGCAGCTCTTTTGAGCACATACTGAAGATGCTTGGGATCGCGGTCAAGTGAGCGGGCTACAAAAGTTGCCTCTGCACCCAGAGCCAGAGTAACGGGATTAAAAGGAAAATCGAGGCTTCCGTAAGGAGAGCTCTTTGTAACCTTACCCGTTTCAGATGTCGGTGAATACTGGCCTTTAGTTAAGCCGTAAATTCTGTTATTAAAAAGAAGAATCTTTAAGTCGATATTCTTTCTGCACGTATGAATGAAGTGATTGCCGCCAATACTAAGAAGATCGCCGTCACCTGTAGCAACCCATACAGAAAGGTCGGGATGAGACAGTTTAGTGCCTGTAGCAATTGCAGCAGCTCTGCCGTGGATTGTATGGAAACCGTAAGTATTCATATAGTACGGGAAACGGCTTGAACATCCGATGCCAGAAATCCACACGATTTTTTCCTTAGGCAGACCCAGATCAGGCAGTACTCTTTGAGTCTGTGCAAGAACTGAATAGTCTCCGCATCCCGGGCACCATCTGACGTCCTGGTCGGTTACAAAATCTTTAGCAGTAAGTTTAGCTTCGTTTGAATCTATGTTATTTGCCATTATTTTTTCCTCCAAGGAGATTCATTATCTGAGCTTCAATGTCTGAAGCCTTAAATGGTAGTCCTTTCATTTTATTATAAGTAACTACAGGTACCAGGAATTCACTTCTTAATATTCTGGCAAGCTGTCCAAGGTTGATTTCCGGAACAAGAACGGTCTTAAAGTTTTTGAGCACCTGTTCCGTATTTTTCGGGAACGGGTTGAGATATCTGAAATGTGCCTGTGAGACTTTCAAGCCTTTCTGTCTTGCTTTAAGAACAGCTTCAGTAATTGCGCCATATGTACCGCCCCATCCAAGGACTAGCAGGTCGCCTTCCTGCTCAAATTTGACTTCAAGTTCAGGAATGTCATTTTCAATATTTTTAACTTTCTGAGCTCTCATGTGGATCATGAAATCGTGATTATCCGGGTCGTAGCTTACGTTTCCGTAAATGTGTGACTTTTCAAGGCCGCCAATTCTGTGTTCAAGTCCCGGTGTTCCGGGAACAGCCCATGGCCTTGCCAGATTTTCATCTCTTGTATAAGGGTAGAAGCCTTCTTTTTTAGTCCACTGTGTTACCTTTATATCGGGCAGTTCGTCTGCGTGGGGGATTTTCCAGGGTTCAGAACCGTTAGCCAGGTAACCGTCTGTAAGAAGGATAACAGGTGTCATATACTTTGTTGCAATTCTGCAGGCTTCAATTGCCATATAAAAGCAGTCGCTCGGTGTAGCAGCAGCAATAACAGGAACAGGAGATTCACCATTCCTACCATAAATTGCCTGCATAAGGTCGGCCTGTTCAGTTTTTGTCGGCAGGCCGGTACTCGGGCCGCCTCTCTGAACGTCAACAATAACCAGAGGGAGTTCAGTCATAACTGCAAGTCCTACGGCTTCTGTCTTTAATGCCAGGCCGGGGCCGCTTGTAGTTGTAAGAGCGAGGCTTCCGGCATAGGAAGCGCCAATAGCCGATGTAATACCGGCAATTTCGTCTTCTGCCTGGAAAGTCTTAATACCAAAATTCTTATGTTTGCTTAACTCGTGCAGAATATCCGTTGCCGGGGTAATAGGATATGAGCCGAGAAACAAAGGCAGCCCTGTCTTAACAGATGCGGCAATAAAGCCGTATGCAGTTGCTTCGTTACCGGAAATATTTCTGTAAGTTCCTTTAGGAAGCGGAGCAGGTTCAACGTGGTATGAAGCTGCAAACACTTCAGTTGTTTCGCCATAGAAATATCCGGACTTGAGGGCTCTGGTGTTGGCGTCAGCTATTTCCGGTTTTTTGGAAAACTTCTGGTCGATCCAGGAAAGTGTTCCTTCAATCGGTCTGCCATAGAGCCAGTACATCATTCCGAGGGCGAAGAAATTTTTGCAGCGTGTAACTTCCTTATTTGAGAGCGGACTGCCTTCGAGGGCAGACGCTGTAAGTGAGGTAATTGGCACAGGAATAACATTAAAACCCTGCAGGGATTCATCTTCCAGCGGATTAGAAGTATAGTTAGCTAATTTCAGATTCTTGGCGTCGAATGAATCTATATTGACGATGATAGTAGCAGCAGGTTTAAGATCTGTAAGATTCTTTTTCAGAGCTGCAGGATTCATAGCCACCAATACATCCGGGTTATCACCGGGAGTATGAATATCGCTGCTGGAGAAATGGAGTTGAAAACCGCTAACACCATAAAGAGTGCCGGCAGGAGCACGGATTTCTGCAGGATAATCGGGCAGAGTGATTAAGTCATTACCAAACAAAGCTGTAGTATCACTAAATTGTGTTCCTGTCAGCTGCATTCCGTCACCAGAATCGCCGGCAAATCTAACCGTAACCTCGGAAAGACTTTTTACTTCTTTCTTTTTTGCCATTTTACTCACTTAATTTGTTTAAAATTGTGTTCTAAAATACGAAGTCTTTTTTCTATTATCAATTTATCCCAGATATTTATACAAAATATCTCATTTATAATTTCAAACGTCAGCAGACCCCTAAAAAGTTTCGTTTTCCGGCGTTTTAATCGATATTACTGATTATTTTATAAAACTCATCCGCCTTGACGAAGCCTGTGATCCTTTGTACTTCCTTCCCTTTGGAATTGATAATAAGTACAGTCGGCATTCCAACTATTTTAAACTTATTTCTGATAGTCTCGGCTGCATCTGAAGATTTTGTCATATCTACTTTGTAAGCATGAAACCTTCTGGATTCATCAATTACCCGGGCATTGGAGAAAGTCATTCCGTCTAATTCCTTGCACGGGATGCACCAGTCTGCAAAAAAGTCAATGATCATCGGCTTGCCGTTGTTCAGGGATGTCGTGTAGGCTTCCTCAGAATAGTACTTCCACTCAGGAGCACTTTTCTTTTCAGGCAGCAACATATATACTGCTGCAGCAATAATCAAGACAGAAAAAGAAGTCTTTAAATATTTCATCCACTTTACACTGACAGCAGACCTGTCAAAAATTAAAAGGTATAAAGAAGCACCGATCATGTATACAGGGAGAACGTATTTGCCGAAAGATTTCGGGAGAACCGGATCCAGGAAGTATAAGGCCATGCCAAGCAGTATAAAACCGAAAATGTGCTTAACTGCTTCCATCCACATGCCTGCCCTTGGGAGATTCTTGATCTTGCCTGAGAATAGAGCCAGCAGCAGATACGGAAATCCGAGCCCCAGAGCCAGGAAGAAAAACATCATAAATCCGTAAAAAGGATCACCCTTTGCGCCAACAAAGGTTACAAGTCCCAGTACAAAAGGCCCGATACACGGTGCAGCAACAATTCCCATAGTAAGTCCCATGAAAAATGCTCCGAAGTATCCACCTTTAGCTCCTCCGGCTTTGGCTACGAGGGCATCTGGAAGCTTAAACTCATAAACGCCGAACATACTTAAAGAAAGGGCAAATAATACAAGTGCTACAGCAATTACCACAACCGGATTCTGCATTGCAGTTCCAAAAACTGCACCGCTTAAAGCCGTAATGACACCTATGACCGAATAAGTTAATGCCATGCCAAGGACATACAGAACGCCCAGTGAAAAGAGTTTGCCTGTATTGCCCTCACTCTGGCCGCCGAAATAGCCGATTGTGATAGGAACCAGAGGGTATACACAAGGAGTAAGGTTAAGTGCAAGGCCTCCTAAAAATACGATCAAAAGACTTAAAAATAATCCGCTAGAGGCAAGTTTTTCGGAAAGTGAACCTTCCTGGGGTGAATTACTTACCTGCTGCGAAGAAGCTATTTTTTCACCAACGGATTTTGCCGGAGTATTTACATCCTGTGCAGGCGTTTGGGCAGTATCTGGCGATGCAGCCAACTGGGTGCCTTCAGTAACATTTAACGTAATGTCGCTTTCAGCCTCTGAGGGCGGAAGACAGGTATTGTTATTGCAGGACTGATAATTCAGAACTACCTTTACCGGATATTTGCCGGGTTTTGTACCGGCCGGCACCTGGATTTCACCTGTTATTGCAACTTCCCCTTCGTAAACGGAGACCGGAGTTTCTGAAAATTGGAACTTAATTTCTTTTGCTGCCGGGTAGCGTACCTGTGTAAGCTTCAGCCCGGCAGGGTTTTTAGCTTTGTCGAGCCCGAGAGTTGTGGGGATAAGATAATCCTCGTTCGGCTTATTGGAATTGATGTGCCAGGAACTTTCAATTGAAACACGGGCCGTAATCTTAACCTTTTCTCCAGCAGCTGCTTTATCCTGGGCCAGTTTGGCATTGAGCTTAATATGGCTTTCTTCGCCTCCCGTCTGAGCCCTCAGGAGGGAGGAAAAAGCAAACAGTAAAATGAATAAGGTGAAAAGCCTGAAGCCCTGTTTTGAGGCTTCATTAAGGCCAGGGAAACTTGAGAGTGAATTAAGATTTAATCTCTCATTTCCGGTTAAACTGTTCAAAGTCATTATCTTCTCCATTTTTGGACGATTGGGAATCTTCTGCCGTAACCAAAAGCTTTTGTTGAAACTCTTAAAGCAGGGGCAGCCTGTTTTCTTTTAAATTCGTTGAAGTCCACCAGATTAAGGACTCTTTTGACTGTGTCGGGATGTCCAATCTCTTTTACAATCTGATGGAGCTCTTTGTTCTCTTCAAGATACATTTTTAATATTTTATCCAGCAGGTCGTAAGGAGGAAGTGAATCCTGGTCCGTCTGATTATGCCTTAATTCAGCAGAAGGGGCCTTATTTATTATTTCCGAAGGAATTATTTCCCTTTCACGGTTAATATAGTTCGAAATTCTGTAAACGTCTGTCTTATATACGTCGGCAATTACACCGAGAGCGCCGCACATATCTCCGTATAAAGTTGCATAACCAACGGCAACTTCCGACTTGTTTCCTGTTGTAAGGAGAAGGTACCCGAATTTATTTGACATGGCCATCAGGTACATGCCTCTTATTCTGGGCTGAATGTTTTCTTCAGTCACATCCTCAGGAAGCCCCTTAAAATGAGGCTCCAGGACTTCTTTTACCTTCTCAAATACAGGCTGAATTGAAAGCACATCCGATGAGATGCCCAAAGTTTCAATTAGTTCCTCCGAATCCTTAAGGCTTCCCTCGCTTGAATATTCAGAAGGCATCATAACAACGTGCACATTTTCTTTTCCCATTGCACGAACTGCAATATAGGAAACAAGGGCAGAATCAATTCCGCCGCTGAGGCCCACAAGTATCTTCTTAAATCCGGTTTTAACGCAATATTCCCTGACGCCAAAGATGAGCGCGTTAAGGACTTCTTCTTCAAAGCTTTCTTCAGCCTTGGCAATCGGGCCGTAGTCTTCTTTTGTATCGAAAATGAAATAGTCTTCCTGGAATGTTTTGCCCAGCCTTACCAATTCCCCTTTTGAGTTAAAGCACATGCTGCCGCCGTCAAAGATGAGGTCGGTCTGTGCTCCTGCGCAGCAGACGTAGGCAAGCGGTATCTTGTCGCTTTTTGACACAGTTGAGAGCATTTTTCTTCTTTGTTCTCTTTTTCCGTAGGCATATGGGGAAGCCGAGATATTAAGCAGGATTGTTGCTCCCATCTGAACAAGGCTGTTAACCGGGTCTGTTGGGTATCTTCTCTTTTTCCAGAAATCCATGTCGTTCCATATATCCTCGCATATGGAAAGTCCCAGCTTCTCGCCCTTAAATTCGTGAATCTGGCACTGTTTAGCGGGTTCAAAATACCTGACTTCGTCAAATACGTCGTAATTCGGGATAAGGCTTTTATTCTGAATGGCCTGTATTTTGCCGTTATAGCATAATATTGCCGAGTTATAGACGCCAGTTCCGACATCTTCAACTTCTTCAGTAATGGCACCGAAAAGAAGAGCCGTGCCGCTCCCGGTCTTTGAGGCAATGAACTGTGCAGTTTCTTCAACTTTACGCCTGAACTCCTCTTTTTCAACAAAATCTAAAGGAGGATAGCCGCAAAGTGAGAGTTCGGGGCAGATTACCAGGTCGCAATTATCCCTGATTCCCTGCTCATAACTATGGAGTATTTTATCTTTATTTCCATCAATATCACCGATCACTGAATTTAACTGGCAAAGCGCAATTTTCATAATATCCAACTTTTTTCTTACAAAAATAAAAAAGTTGTGAGGTATTAACAACACTTCTCATGATAAGAGTCACATTGTCTGGGGGATAAAGCGCCTTCTTATCAAAAATGGAATAAAAGCAGATTTACTGAATATGAATAGCGGACATTAAAAAGGCCCCAAAAAAAGCTATACAGGGCCTTTGTCGGTTTAGGATCAAAAGTTCTTATTGAATATTGACAGTAAATCCCAGAACAACCATTCTTTGGCCGAAATAGCTTTGAATTGTTCTTTTTTCACTGTAATCATCCGAATATGAATAGCCAAATATGTTTTTAAAATTAAAAATGTTAAGTGCCTCGAGATAAACAACTAAGGGATAACTCTTAAAGATCTGGTCAAAATAATTAAGTCTGAAATCTATTCTCCTGTAATCCGGGAAACGGGAAGAGTTTGTTGATGCATGAACCGGAATAAAAACCTTTTGCTGACTCTGATAGTTTGAAGAAATTACATCCGTAAAAGGTTTTCCGGTTGCGTATTTGGCACTAAGGCCTGCCTGGAGCGCGGGTGTAATGTTATATTTAGCCACAACAGCCAGATTGTGTGTTATGTCAAAAGAGCTTCTTGTATATTCATCAAAGTCCATCCAGAGCCTTTTGGTACTGATATATCCATATGAGATCCATCCTGAGACGTTAAACGGAAGCATACCCTTGAAGATAACATCAACGCCATTGGCAAAACCATAACCTGAATTATCATAGTTAGTTTGCGAATTTTCGCGCGGGAGGTCCTTGTAAGCCTTATGATAAACTTCGACACGGAAGGAATTCTGATCATTTAGTTCATAGTCGTATGATGCTATATAATGGACAGCCCGCATTGCCTTCAGTGAAGGGTTCCCGTCGGATTTTGCAAAAAGCCTGAGATCCGGGATCTGGTGAAATATGCCCCATGAGAATCTGAGACCTGACCTGTCGCTTATTTTATAAACTGCATTTAATCTGGGATCGGTCCAGGCAAGTTTTAACTGATTGAATCTGTCGAATCTGAGACCGCCTGAAAATGTGAAATTATTTATGTGAAACGGCTCCAGGTGCTGATATTCCGTGTATATCCCAAAGCGTGAAGTCCGCAATGCATCGTCTATAGTATTTGAAAGTGCATCAGGACGTATGTTATATTTCTCATAAGGAATTATCCCCTCATAGGAAACCTTGCGCTCTTCAAGTTCAAATCCGCTAAGAAGTTTGATATTACTATTCATAACATACTCGAAGTCATTCCTTATGCCAAGGACCATGTCACCTCTTTTCAGGTCAAGAACACCAAATTTCCACAGGCTTAAGTACCTGTTATATGAAATGCTGTTTTTCATGAGTAAGTTTTCTGAAAGAAGTGTGCTGTTTTGAAGATTTAAGAACAGGTTTTTAGAATCCCCGTGGAACTCGCCATTATATTCTGCCTGGTCAACATTTACCCCCTCATTATCTGCAGCATAAGTCCCGAATAATTTTATTCTGTCTGTTGCGGAAAATGAATAAATAACCGATCCTGTTGCATTTTTTGAGGACGGAGCAGATGTGAACCTGTCCAGGCCGCCGTTAAGCCAGAATAAAGGACGGGTAAAGCTCTGCTGGCAGTTGAAACGGGCTCCAAGCTTATTTGCGATAAATGGGATTTCAGCTGTAATTGAGGCATTTGCCATCGAAAGTCCAAGACTTGCATTTCTGACTTCAGGTGTATTGGCTGTTTCCAAGTCAAGGATGCCGGAGAGGCTGTTTCCATACCTGGAAGAAAATCCTCCGCTTGTAAAATAAAGTGATTTAATAATACTCTCATTTATAGTTGAGAAAAGTCCGCCGTAGCCCGATTCAAAGGTGAATGTATGATAAAGCGGGGCCTGATCTATTATTGTAGTAGTTTCCAGGGGATCACCTCCCCGGACGTAAAGCTCTGCGCTTTCGGATACCTGTGTCAGTCCCGGCATGGTCTTTAGCGACTGATAAATATCGGCGGCTCCCCCGGGGGTAGTTAAGATATCGAGGCGGTTAAGCACCAGACCTTTTTCTTTTTCAGAACCATACGAGCTGGCTGTTATAACAGCTTCCTTAAGACTGACTGCTTTTTCCTTTAAGATGACCGGAACTTCCAGTTCCCTTAACCCTTTCAGGTCGATTTCTTTTTCCCATGTTTTAAATCCCATAAGGATTGCCTTAAGATGAACGTTGTCTTTTATTTTTGTGGTAAATGAAAACGAGCCGTCATCTTCGCTTAAGGTTCCGTAAGGGGAATCTGAAATAAACACAGTTGCAGAGGCAAGGGGCCTGCCATCTTCGTCGGTGACTTTCCCTTTTATCAAAGTTTTCTCCTGCGCCTTAAGAAGACAAGGGAATAACAAAAGGAGAATCGCTATCGTGTAAAATATTTTATTCATCGTATTGCCCTGTTTTCAAGTAAGAAACTAATTTCCTTTCTTCATTTTTTCCTCAAGATTCGGCAGAAGAACATTTTTTACCCAGCGGTAACTGGGTTCAACTGCCAGAGCTTTTTGGTATGCAAACCTTGCCTGTTCATAGCTTTCCTGCGCCTCAAGAGAGCGTCCAAACCAGGCAAGAGATTCTGCATAACCCCAGTCGGGCCTGAGTGAAAATGCGGTATCCTGTTTTTCAAAAATTGAAATTGCTGTCCTGAAGTTCTCAGATGCGTTTTTATAGCTTCCGCCGAACATTTTGGGAGTGTTAAAATTCATGCTGCCGCGGATGATATAGACCCGGGGATTAACCGGGTTTATCCGGCAGGCTTCATCCAGAAGGTTCCATATTTTTGGAGAGAGATAGACTGCTGTCATCGGTTTTTTGGCAATTCTCATCATATAAATTGCCGAGAGCAGTGTTTTCCCTTCGGAAGCCCAGTCTTTTTCCCCCGAAAGCTTTTCGGCATTGCTTTGGCCTGTGGTGTAGTATTTGTCAAATATTTCATCGGTCCCGTTGTAGAGGTTCATTTCAAGCATTTTATAGTCGATATATGTCAGGTAGTATAAGGAAGTATTATCTGCGCTGTCCGAATTACAGAGGTTCTGGAATATATCCCTGGCCTTTAACAAACCTCCCTTATCATAATTCATATAGGCTTTCTCAATCATCAGTTTGGCATCCTTAAATACTACTTCAGATGAAGTATTCTGCCCGAAGATTCTTAAGCCGAATGGAATCATGACTGCCATTATAATTAAGTTCAAGCTGCTGCGAAACATTTTATATCTCCTTTTAATTAATTGGTAAAGTACTTTAAAAAACAAAGTATACATGCAAAAAAAAGTGCCTATTTCCTGATCATTTTTTCAAGCCGTTCAATGTAGATCTCAAAAGCCTTTATTCCCTTTTTCGAGAGTTTATAGATTGTCCTGGGCTTCCTGTCGACAAATTCTTTCCTGACCAGTATGTATCCGGCTTCCTCGAGCTTTCTTAGATGGACGCTGAGGTTACCGTCTGTTGCGTTTACCTTTTCTTTCAGAAAATTAAAGTCGGTTTCATCAACTGAAATTAAGACCGCAACAATTGCAAGACGTATTCTCGAATGAATAATGTCATCGAGCTGCTGATAATCAAATTCGTTCACGGTTTATACTGCCATTTTCTGTTTATATATTTTATATAATATTATTCCTGGAATAGTCTGGAATAAAAGCATCATGAGTGCCATAATAATAAGTGAATGGATTCCGGGAAAGAAGAACATGACAATTGCACCTGCCCACCAGCCGAAAGAAAGATAAGTAAACCACCTGGATTCGAAAATATTTCCCGTGACAAAATATGCTGTTCCAAGAACAACTGAAAGCAGCGGGCTGATAAAAACCGGATTAACTGCTCTGGTGACGGGGCCGATAAAACCAAGTATTGACATTGTTATGCCGCTTGAAAGCCAGACTGACCCAATTATTTTATCTGAAAATGTACGCGGCTGGCTGGCTTTTGATTTTTTGCTGCTGAAAAGTGAAAACATCCATCCAGCTGCAACCAGAGCTAGCCATATCCAGAAGTAGTTGAAATAAATACGGCTTGCAACCAACACATATGTGGCAGTCAGTCCAATAATAACAAGTATCCCCCAGACGATATAATCTATACCGTTATAAACTAGTGCACGCTTACTGTCTTCTATTACTTTCCGTATATACTGGAGATCTTCCAAAGCTGCCCGGTCATCCATAGCATCCTCCTTTACAAAGTACTTTATTATTTAAAGTAAAATTATTGTAAAATTATTTAAATGTCAAGACCCTCTGAATTATTTCCCTTTTTTGCCGGAATAAAGATAAGCTTCCGCGAGTCATAGTGCTGTATAAATCAAAAGCTTTCGTTATATTTGGCGCTGTATTATTGTTTTTAGCCTAATTAGCGGAAATATAAGAAAAATGCATTCAGTCTGGTTATACCCTATATTGTTTCTTACAGGCACCCTGGCAGGACTAATAGACGCAATTGCTGGCGGCGGAGGTCTTATAACCCTGCCTGTGCTTCTAAGCGCCGGCTTCCCGCCTCATATGGCACTCGGGACAAATAAGTTTCAGTCCAGCTTCGGAAGTTTTACGGCTTCTTATTATTACGTCAAAAAAGGGGGCGTTTCACTCAAAAGCGCTCTTCCGGGAATTATTTTTACTTTAATAGGTGCTGCTCTTGGAACCTGGAGCGTTCAGCAGGTAAAAAGCGACATACTGAAAGATATTATTCCTTTTCTTCTTGCAGCCATTATTTTGTACTCTTTTATTAGTCCAAAACTGGGAGAAACAGACAAGCGCCCGCGCATGAAACCGCTCTTTTTTTATCTGGCATTTGGTTTACTGCTTGGATTCTACGACGGTTTCTTCGGTCCCGGTGTGGGTTCATTCTGGGCAATTTCTTTTGTTTTAATGCTGGGCTTTAATCTTACCAGGGCTACCGGATACACCAAAGTAATGAATTTTACGAGCAATATTGTTTCTTTCGTGATCTTCATTGCCGGCGGGTTTGTAATGCTTTCAGCCGGGCTTGCAATGGCAGCAGGACAGATACTGGGATCCAAGATCGGAGCAGGACTTGTAATAAAGCGCGGCACTAAATTCATAAGGCCTATTTTTATTACAATGGTAATTCTAACAACATTAAAACTGATCTACAGCAGGTTTTTCTGAAGCTTTGCTTTAAGGCAGTTAAATAATTATTTTAACCGGACAAGTTGAACAAATCATATTGAGGGGCAAGTGATAAAAAAGTTTTTACTCTTATTTCCCGTTATTTTAATAATGACATCGGGATGTTTGAAGAAAGAAGTTACACTGATGGATGAACTTGCAATCCAGGTGAAAGACACAACACGGGCTTTTTCATATACCAATAAAAAGTTCGGGCAGTATTACGGCGAGACCAACAGCTACTTTAAGGATGGCTGGCAGGGCTGGACATTAAAGGAGCAGAGAATCTTTAATGATTACGCATTTGAGACTGACAGCAGACTAATGCCGCGTACAACTTCAACTGCCACAGTTTATCCGCACGTTTTAATAAGAGAGTACAAAGACGGCGCCAGCGAGAAATTTTTCTTTGCTGACAGCATGGACTTAATAATAATTGAATTAAATTCAAAGAGCGCAAGCGGCATTACCTTCAGGCTCGACGGACTGGCAGGTAAAGATAATTTTGTACTTGATAAAAACGTTGTAAGGCATGACCTCAGCCAGGCAATACCAGGGAGTACTCTATTTATCACTTCAGACAAAAAGATTCAGAGTGCAGTTATTGAAAACGGGGTTGCCAGGATAAAAATACCTGGAGAGAAGGCCGCAAAAATTTATATTGCCGTTTCCGGCACTGTACCTGACTTTCAGTCGATTATGAGTAACAGTGAGAACCTCATTGCCAGGAAAGAAAAGAGAATTGAAAACCTGCTTTCTTCAAGCTATGTGAAAACCAATAATAAAGAATTTGACAAGGCCCTTATGTGGGCCAAGATATCACTGGACGCTCTTATTACCGAGCAGGATACAAAAGGCATTTTTGCCGGACTTCCGTGGTTTAACAATTACTGGGGACGCGACACATTCATTTCGCTTCCGGGCGCTACTTTTGTTACCGGAAACTATAAGGATGCCCGCGACATTCTTGTTTCATTTGCAAAGTTTCAGGATAAAAACCCGGCAAGCCCCAATTACGGCAGAATTCCGAACCGTATTACTCTTAAAGAGACTATTTATAACACAGCTGACGGAACTCCGTGGTTTGTAATACAATCATACAATTACCTTCTGAGCTCAAATGATACAGCATTCTTAAAAGAAATTTATCCTTCAGTGAAACTGGCTTTTGAGGCCTCAGTGAAAAATCATGTAGACGAGAAAGGCTTCCTCACACACAAGGATGCCGAAACGTGGATGGATGCCGTAGGTCCTGAAGGCCCGTGGTCGCCTAGAGGAAACCGGGCCAATGATATTCAGGCACT
The DNA here is from genome assembly GCA_050259615.1 of Syntrophomonadaceae bacterium. Taxonomy (GTDB): domain Bacteria; phylum Bacteroidota; class Ignavibacteria; order Ignavibacteriales; family SURF-24; genus JAAXKN01. The sequence continues at coordinate 31,136 of JBLNAZ010000059.1, forward strand.
CTGGTACAAGCAGCTTGTAAACACAGCCGACATGGCGCTTATGATGAAAGATACATCATTAGCCCGTGCAGCAGTTTTGCTGTCGGAAAAGTTAAGCACGAACTTCCGGAAATATTTTGTCAATGAGGAAAAAGGGATCGTTTATGACCGCCTTAGCCCTGATGGAACGCCCGACAGCACGATGCGTCCGAATCTATTTTTTGCCCTGAATGAACCTGCATTCTTCCCCACTGCTCTTACAAGGCTTAAGATACTGAGCAAGGCCGTTGGAAATCTGGTTTATCCCTATGGAGTGCTTTCGCTGGCACAGACAGATCCGAACTTCCACCCGTTTCATCAGTATCCGCCTTACTACGTGAAAGATGCTGCATATCATAACGGTATAATGTGGCAGTGGAACGCAGGTCCTGTTATTCAGACCTTGTGCGGCTTCGGTAAGCAGGATATGGCCTGGAGCCTTACAAAGGAACTAACTCATGAGATACTCCACAGAGGTGCCGCTGGTACGCTCTCAGAGCTGATGGATGCCCTGCCAAGAGAAGGTGAAAAGGATCCCCGATTAAGCGGAACGTTCAGCCAGGCATGGAGCCTTGCCGAATACATCCGCAGTTTCTACCAGGATTATCTCGGCGTCAAGACCGATGCCCCTCATAAGGCTTTATACCTTCTGCCTACTATACCGTCTGAAGTGACAAATGTTGAATTTGATCAGAAGGTGGGAGATGACCTTCTTAAAATAAAATATGTCTTTAGTGACGACTACTTCAGGGTTTATGTTGATGCCTCAGGAATAAAGGACAGCCTGGATCTGGGTATCGGACTGTTCAACCGCGCCGAAGCGAATTTTCAGATGAAGACCTCAATTAAGAAGAACGATAAGATGATTTTTGAGGTCCCTGCGCATTCCAATAACCTGGGGGATCTTCTGGCGGTAAGAAACGATAAGAGGATAAGGATTTCTTCACAGATCTATAATGAGCCTCCGGCAAATGCTGAGTTATATAACAATATAAAGTTTGCCGCTCCTCTTCTTAATAAGAACCTTAAGGCGCTCAGGGGACCGGGATATAATCTTCTTGGGAACAAGGAAATAAAGCAGGATAATCCTTCGGCCAGTCTGATATTTGATAAGACTTCTCCTGCCAGGGATGAAAAATACTCTTATCCAACTAATCCTAATTTCCAGGACGGCATACTGGACATTACAAGGTTCATTTTGCGGGAAGATGATAACAATTATTACTTCACACTGATATTCAGGAATCTTTCAAACCCCGGCTGGCATAACGAATACGGCTTCCAGCTTACCTTTACCAGCATCTGCATCCAAAATGAGGAAGTAAAAAACAGAAGCCGGAGTGTTAACTTAAATTCGGGCTTTACGCTGCCTGAAAACAGGGCTTTCACAAAGCAGGTGGATGTGGGCGGAGGTTTTGAAATAAGGGACGCACAGGGGAAAATTCTTGCGGCTTACCTCCCTCTTCAGGAGGACGTTAAAAATCCCCTTGGAAGCGTGCAGAATAAGACAATAAAATTTTCTATTCCTAAAAACCTTTTAGGTAAGATAACTCCGTCTTCAAAAGTCACAATTCTTACCGGTGCGCAGGATGACCATGGCGGAGCAGGCATTGGGGAGTTCAGAAATGTAGGGCTTAAAGCATCCGAATGGGAAGGCGGCGGAAAGAAATCTACTGCTGATGCTAACGTGTTTGATTATCTTCTGGTAAATTAAGGACTCAGTAAAAATGAAGAAAATATTATTAGTACTCTTACTTTTTTCCGTAAAACAGGCTTATTCACAGAATCTGATTATAAAGGATTCTAAAAATATTCCTCATGCAGACACCTCGCTTGTATTTCTGCCCGGTGGGTACACTCATTCCGGGAGCTATCCCCTGCTAATTATGCTCCACGGCTGGAGCGGTAATTACAAGCAGTGGGACGATATAACCGGAGGCCTTCAGAAATACGCAGACAAGTATCAGTTTATAATTGTCTGCCCCGACGGGTTTTATGATTCCTGGTACGTAGACAGTCCGATAAATCCGAAGAGCCGTTTTGAGACTTTCTTAACCCAGGAGTTCCTGCCAGATATAAAAAGCAAATACGGGATTGATGAATCCAACATATTTATTACTGGTTTAAGTATGGGAGGCCACGGTGCAATGCTGATGCTTCTGAAGCATCCCGATGTTTTCCGCAGTGCGGGCAGCAGCAGCGGAATTCTGGACATAACTGAGTTCCCTGACCGCTGGAGCATGCTAAACGCGCTTGGCAAGTACACCGAGAAGCCAGAAAACTGGGAAAAGAATACGGATATTTCACTCCTCAGCAACATAAAAGGCCTGGATAAAGAAATTATATTCGACTGTGGAACTGAAGACTTTGCCTATAACGTAAATAAAAAATTTAATGAAAAGTGTATCGACCTAAAGGTAAAGGCTACTTTCATTTCCCAGCCTGGGAGTCACAACCGGCAGTACTGGAGTAAAACGATCGAAAACCATTTGAGGTTTTTCAGGAATCTTGCTGATTCTAAATTAGTCCGGAGCCCGGAAAAACAGTAAAAAATATTTTTACACGCAATAGAACTTTTACGCATCAAACACAGTCTAAACTGGTAGAAACAACCTCAAAAGGAGAAAGGTTATGCGGGAAAGATTATTTCGCTCACAGAAAGACAAGATGGTAGCCGGAGTATGCGGCGGACTTGCTGAATATTTTGACGTGGATCCGGTAATCATCAGAATAGCTTTTGTTGCTGCTACAATACTATCTGGTATGGGAATAATAGTATACATATTGCTTTGGATCATTGTCCCTTACAAAGAACAGGTTGTTACAGCGGCTGCAGGCTCGGGTTCATCTGCTTATACTGCTCCTGCAGGAGAGGAAACTGCATCTGAAAGCGGCACTAAAGCTTCACAGCCAGAAACTGAATCCACAACATATAGACGCAGAAGCAGCGCAAGGCCTATCATGGGCTATATTCTTGTAGGTTTGGGCCTTTTGTTTTTTGCAGATCATTTTTTTCCATATGTAGAAGTTCATAATTTCTGGCCGCTTATACTGGTAGCCCTGGGTATCGGTTTATTGCTTAGATCATCAAAAAAATAAGCCTGGAGAATTACAATGCGTACAAATCATTTGTTCTGGGGTATTCTCTTTATAACATTAGGTGTTCTTGTTCTAATGAATAATTTTATGGTCCTGAATTTCAACTGGGATATGATGTGGAATTTGTGGCCGCTGGTGCTGGTGCTGATTGGCGTTTATTTTATTTTCAGGGAAGCCAATTTCAGATGGATTATTGTGCTGGTAATAGCATTTTTGCTAGGGATTGTAATTTTTGCCGGGGTCAAGAGTTTCTCTTTGTTCTTTGATGGCGAATACGATGATTTTAACGTGTCGGTGCAGGAATTTACACTTCCCTATGAGAACAGCATCAAAAAAGCAAAGCTGAACCTGGAGGCTGCAGCAGGCAACTTCCGCCTGGACGGCACAACAGACAGCCTTATATATGCAAAGACTAAAGGCGGTTTCAGCGATTATTCATTGAATAATGAGACTACTGACGGCTCTGCGGATATTTCATTTGAAATGGGCGACAAGCACCCAAGAGTTATTCATGGCCTGGGTAAAAACCGTGTGGAACTGAGACTTAATTCCAATCCGGTCTGGGATATGGACCTTAATGTCGGGGCAGCTACAGTGAATCTGGATCTGGAGCCCTTCAAGACGGAAAATATTTACCTTAAAAGCGGAGCTTCTTCTTTGAAGCTCCGGCTGGGGGACAAGAACCCGATGACAAAGGTGAAATTTGAGTCAGGCGTATCGCGACTTGAGATTATGGTACCAAAGGCAAGCGGCTGTGAAATAAATTCAGATACTCATTTCTCAAGAAAAGAGTTCAGCGAGTTTGAAAAGGTGGATGACAACGTTTACCGCACGCGTGACTTTGCTTCAAGCGGAAATAAGATTTACCTGGACATTGCAGCAGGAGTATCCTCGGTAAAAGTTGAAAGGTATTAATATTAAAAACGGGAATTAAAGAAATCCGAATTAAGTTTTGGATTTCTTTTTTTTACCGGCTGCTTTTAATTCCGGTTTCCAGAAGTACTTTTCCATAACAACACACCTTTCGCTGTCGAACTCAACGCCTTCACTTCTAAGGAGATCTTCCATAATATCAGGGCTTCCGAAATGCACTTTCCCTGTGAGTGCCCCGAAACGGTTAACCACCCTGTGGCAGGGCAGCTCTGAATCCTTAGCCCCGTTTAAGGCCCAGCCGACGGTGCGGGCAGCAGCCTTTGTGCCGCAGACTTCGGCAATAGCGCCGTAGGTAGTAACTTTTCCGTAAGGTATTAAAGCCACAATTTCATATACCCTGTCGAAGAAATCCTTATTCTTTTCCTGGGTTGCTTTTGCTGTTTTCGATCTGGAACCTTTTAGCATATCTTTTCCCAAAGACTATTCCCCCATTACCTTAATTATCAGCCTCTTGCGGCGCTGGCCGTCAAACTCGGCGTAGTAGACCTGCTGCCAGGGGCCGAAGTCGAGCTTTCCGTTTGTAACAGGAATTATCACTTCGTGGTGCACAAGAAGGCTTTTTAAGTGTGAATCCCCGTTATCCTCACCCGTGCGGTGATGCCTGTAATTTGGGTTAAAAGGAGCCAGTTTCTCCAGCCATTCGTCAATGTCCTCTATAAGTCCTGACTCAGCATCGTTAACGTAGACGCCTGCAGTTATGTGCATTGCCGAGACCAGAATCATGCCTTCTTTAATGCCGCTTTTCCGGAGCACTTCTTCCACTTCGCGTGTAATGTTAATATACTCGCGGTGTTTTTTGGTATTAAACCAGAGGTATTCTGTAAAAGTTTTCATGTATCCGATCTGTTTTGAGATTAGAATAATATACCAACATTAAACCCGATTGCCAATTTATATCCTTTAAGAAAATAATCAGATTGTAAGGACTTGTCAAAGGAAAATCCGAGGTTGTACATTATCCAGCTCTGAGCAGAGTGAACATAGTCCAAGCCGAAGATCGCATTCATCATTGTTGTACTGAAACTGTTCTCAGGCATTGAAAGCTCAACGATTTCATGATATTTATCACCGTTGAGTAAGTAAAATTGAAGCATCGTCTTGGAAGAGAAACTGCTCCTTGAAAAACTGCTGTAGCCGTAACCGAGTCCAATGTAAGGACATATGCCCGCTGGGGTTTTAAGATAATATTTGGCTGAAAGGAGGATGTCCGAATTCTTGACCTCAATGCTGGCTTTCCCAATAGTTTGAGGGAGCTCCAATTCTTTATATTTCACACTACCGGCAGAATATGAAAAGCAAAGCATGAGGTAATCCAGCAGTTTATAGCCCGCGGTGAATGAATACCTGAAGCCCACTTCTCCTTTAATCTTTGCCGGGATCTGCCTAATTAAATTATACTGGGTTAATGAAGGATAGTAAAGAAGGCCTCCTCCTAAAGTAAAATTGTAACTATAATCATTTTTCTCATCAAAGCTCCAGTCTTTTTTCTCTTTTTCATCAGTCATGAATTTTTCTTTAGCCTTCAGACTGAAGGATTTGACAGAATCTGTAAATGATGGCGCAAAAAATGGATTGCCGTAAGTTTTTCTTTCAATGTTTTCCCAGAGTTCGAGCGACCTTTTAAACTCTCTTTGTTTATAATATTCTTGAGCCACCTTAAAATCCCTATCTAATGCACTTTTCATCTGGGGGATAAAATTATTCTTAAAAAAACGGGCAATGTAGAAAAAAGTTATAGCCTCATCATGTTTTCCCTGATTCTCCGAAGATTCGAATTTCTCAAAAGCCTTTGAAGCAAAAATACCTGTATACGCTTCCACATAGTAATTCTTATACCTCTTAGCCTGTGTGATCAGAAGGTCTTTATTATTCAGGTTCGGGATCTCCTTTATAGCAGATATTATTCCCTGATAGGAAGAAGCTTCAGAAGTGTCTGAATTTTGAAGAGCTTCCTGGAGCTTAAGAAAATTGTATTCGAGCAGCAATGAATCGAGATTCTTATTCTCATTCTGGGCAAATGAAACAGATGCAAAAAGAATAAAGATAAGGGTTGAGAGACGTGAAAACATAGAAAAGGACTCCCCTATTGTGTTTTGGAAAAGAAGATAAACGAGTCTGTAAAAATACGGATAAAAAAATAGGAAAATATTAAATTAAAATCGAGGCGGGCAGTCTGAAAATTTATTTAAAATAAAAGTACCCCGGA
>JBLNAZ010000060.1:0-22174 GCA_050259615.1 Syntrophomonadaceae bacterium
GCCTCAAGGAATTCAAAAGGAAGCAGTGTATCTGCAATTACTTTGCCGCCGTTTTCAACAAACTTCTTTATTACCTGGAACGTTTCTTTTTTGATATGCGTCAGGGGCGGCAATATCATAAGAGAATATTCCTCGTCTGCAATTTTTATTTTGTCTTTTGACACCTTAGAGCCGATCAGAACGTCCTCATCCACATAATCATAATCGTAGTGTAGTCTTAAAAGTGCATCGGTCAGGAAGTTGAAATTATCTTCAATTGTCCTGCTGATATTATTTCTCTTCTGCGGGACGTAGTTTGTCCAGATGCTGTTAAGTGGATAGAGTACGAGGATCTTTGCCACGTGGCGTCCGCCTGACAGGAGGTGGCCGAGGCGGGCCATATAAGTAGTAAATTCGCCGTAGTTATTCCACCACGTATGATGGTAGAACTGTGAAGGGGGCCAGTCGCGTTTTCTTTCGCCTTCAATTGAGTAGTGGTAGCCGTGGTTATTGAAGAGGTTGACGCCGAGGACGTATTCCCAGTTTGCAATCCATTTCATGCGTTCAAGCGTACAGTCCCAGTAAGCCCCGCCCATAGATTCACAGAGCAGTCTTGTGCTTCCGTAGTGGTGGGCAGCAGAGCTTGCAAGTTTCAAGGCTACGTGCTGGTCGGGTTCTTTTTCCGTACCGATCTTGGGATAAAGGTGATCTACGCCCGTAATGTGCATCTGTTTTAAGTGCTTGAATATGTTGCCTTCGCATCTTGCCTGGAGCCTCAGCCATTCCTCAAAGAGGACGTGGCCAGTAAATATTACGCCGTTTTCGTCGCACCACTCGCGAAGCCTTCTGTAGTAGGAGTCTGTATACTGCTCGCTCAGGGTGCGCCAGAAGTCGTATCGTATTTTTGCTGTTATTTCGCCCATGTTGACGTAAAGCGCAGGCAGGTAGGGTTTAAGGTCGTAGCCCCGGCGCTGGCGGAATATCTTAAACATCTGGCTCGACCAGGGAACGACGTAGTTATCGACGCCCACCTGATAGTAGTGCATTGCAGGCTCATCGGTATAAAAGCCGGGTACTATGGTGCCGAAGTCTTTACCGACAGCGGCCTTGTATTTGTCGTGTGTAAGCTCAATAAATCTGTTTGTGGATTCAGGGTTGAGCGCGTCTATATAATATGGCACTTCCTTTTCGAGGAAATAGAGAAGTTTCCACTTTCCTGCCGGAGCCTCCCAGGGAATAACCTTGTTGAAAGAGAGGTTGGGCGTAAGGTCTATAAGCTCTTTAATTCCGTTTTTATATTCATCAGCCGAGCAAGCAAAGGCAGCAATTGGGCGCGAGTCGCCTGTATTGACGTAACGTGAGTCGGTTGCCTCAAGGAAAGTAAAGAGGGGTCCGTCCACGTTAAGTGCAACCAGTTCGAGGTATTTCTGTGACAGGTGCGGGTACTTCTTAATTACCTGGCGTTCGGCAGTGCCGGAGGGCCAGTTCATTTCGTCATAGACCCATATATCGATGCCTATTTCCTTAGCTTTTTCGACTGCAAATTTTACGCGTTCGAACCACACGTCGGACAGGTATCCTATTTCTTCGCCAAAGCGTCCGTGAATAAACAGGCCGGGGATTCCCTTGTCGTGGTATTCCTTCATCTGCCATTCCATTTCATGTTCATCCATCTCTCCGTTCCAGAACCAGAATGGGAGGATGCCGAGTTCCTTAGGCGGATTCTTAAAGCTTTCGGGTGTAAGTTTTTCTCCGTTTACCAGTTTTTGTGAAAATGCCATATATATTATTCCTCTCTTATTATATTCTTAAAATGCAAAAATCAGTGAAAAGCGGTGCGGCGATTCGAGGAAGTCGTATTTCACGTAAGCATAATCGACTTCCAGTTTAACGCCCGAGATTTCCGTCTTAAAGCCTGCACCGAGTGCCAGGCTGCCTTCGTCGTAGTTTACTCTGTAGCCGGCTCTTAAGGAGAGCATATTCATAAAGACATATTCGCCGCCTATGTGGAGTCTTTCAGCGTAGTCGTTCGTATGGATTGCATCAACGTCGAGTGTAAGTTTATTCACGGCTGCGTCTCCTCCCATCAGCAGGTCTTCTCCGCCCCAAAGATCAATAGAAGTTCCGATGCGGAAGACGAGGGGAAGCTCAAACGACTGCTGATTTTCTTCTTTAGTAAACATCCAGCGGGCCTGTCTGGAAAAGTTCTGTGCCGTCATGGCAATTCTGATACCTTTCCACTGTGTGTCATAGTATGTACCCACGTCCATTGCCCAGAGTGAGGTTTTAAATGTATAAAGATCCTCGCGCAGGTATTTGATGTTAACGCCTATGGAGAGCTGGTCTGTAAAGCGGCGGGCGAGTGTAAGTCCCAAGGCCAGGTCGCTTCCTGTAAATGTACTGCCGGTTCTGGTATCGACCTTACCCGAGGAGCTGGTTGTAAGTGCCTCCTGAATGTTGCCGTAATTAAGTCCCATATAGTTTACAGCGAGTACAGCTTCTCCCAGGTTATAGCCCACGGCAGCGGAAGTGACGCTGAGGTCTGCGATCCACTTTGTATAATTTACACCGGCCTCGAGGTTTTGAATACCTGTAAGGCCTGCAGGGTTCCAGTAGACGGAGTTAATATCCTGAGTATTTGCAATTGTAGCCTCACCCATAGCAGCGGCGCGGCCGCCGACGCCGATCTTAAGGAACTGAAAAGTCGTGCGTCCGGCTTTATTAAACTGCGCCACAGTCATTCCATTGATGCCCAGGAGCAGAATTATTATTATAAAAAATTTCTTTTTCAATTTATGTTCCTCCAGTTGCTTACTTCCGGGCCCGGAGCCGTAAAAAAGGACCGGGCTTTAATTTTTTCTTCAGGCACCATTTATCTTATGATCATGAGCTTGCCGGTAAACTTGCTTCCTACAGTTCCCTCAGTTGCGGACTGCACAACGTAGATATAAAGTCCCGGTGCTACAAGAAGTCCCGACTCACTGCGCTGGTCCCAGGATATACTGCCATAGAGGTTTCCGTTTACGTCGGGACCATGCTGCAGAGTTTTTATAAGGTCGCCTGAAAGCGTATAGATTTTTATTGTTGCCTTTTCGGGCAGGTTTCTGAATTCAATTTTTCTGGGTGTCGGTTCGCCGAAGCTATGGTTCGGATCTCCTTCTATGTAAGGGTTAGGCGCCGCAAAAACATCCCAGCCCTTGGTTATGTCCAACGGACCCGGTTTTGCGCCCACCAGAGGTGTACGGTTCACGTCGTCGCTGGAAAGCTCCTGAAGTCCCGTAACCTTTGTACCGTTTGCCGATGTCCATGGTTTTGGTTTTGCGTTATAAGCCTGCACGTAATAGTAAAATTCGAAACCGAACTGCAGGTTTTTGTCGAGGTATTCATATTTATCCAGGTCTGCTCTCCAGTACTTCTGGAAGTCGGATCTTGGTATATCTGCAACCAGGTCCCATATGCCTCTTTTATCGTTGCCGCGGTAGATCCTGTAGCCGCTTACGTCCGTGGAGCCGTCGAAGAATATTCCGCCTGATCCGTCAGTATATTTGGTTTCTTCTGACAGTTTATCCCACTGAATTGCAATTACAGCCGTATCAGAACCTCTGGAAGCATTTGTTGCCCTGCAGTCGGGTGCAGGCGGAGCGTCGGGGACGTCTGCTGCAATGTCAAGACCCTGAATTTTGGCTCCAAGTCCCCATTTCACGGCATTCCTGACTGCGGCGGCATGGCGCCTGATGGCGGCATCGGTGCTGTCGGGGAACCAGTGGTTCGGGTCACCCATCTGTACCTGGTGCATATCCATTACGCCAGCCACTTCAGCAACAACGATTCTGACCGAATCGCCCGGGGCCAGTGTATAAGGGCCGAAAGAGCTTGTATACCAGCAGTAGAGATTTCCCTTGTTTGCAGGTCTTTTATCGGAAGTTGCAAAATCGTACAGCTGTTTTGCCGAAAAAGTACTCAGTCCGAAAGTTTCAAAATCCACAGTTCTTCCCTGGAACTTATCGCCCTCATCGCTATAGATATTAAAGTGTGTGGGGTCGGCATCAAACGGGTCGGTGCTTACGGCTCCCTGCGGAGGAGTGCGGTAGAGGAATTCGAAGCCGAAAGCCGAAGGATCCTGAAGTTCAGGCAGCCATTCCGGTTTCAGGCGTAAAATTGTTCTCCAGTTTGATTTTAATCCAAGATTATCCCATGGCACCGGCTCTCTTCCGCCGTTATAATGCCTGCTGTAATACAGGAGGCCCTTGCCGTCATTAGGAGCGTCATTTTCAACATTGTAATAATTAAAGTAACCGCCCGAAGGGTGCCAGCCGAAGCCGCCCGCAGGAGCCGCGGAATTGAGGAAGTTGCTGTTGTAATGGAAATTCAGCATTCCTTTTGTTGAAACCTGGATTCCGCTATGGAATACAAACCACACCTCGCTAAGCGTCTGGTCGAGATGAAATACTTTATTAACTGACTGGACAACAATGTTTCCTGTATTTTTGAAAATATAATCATAGACGATAAAGTCGTGGTATCCGTTATAGCTCCAGGCCATAGAGCGCTGAGTAACCGTAATGCCCGTAGAAGTATTAAACGTGCATATATTCATTTCCTCAGGAAGCTGGGGATTAAAGTCCTTGCTTCCGGCAAAATTTCTAATAGTCTTAAAGGGCGGATTGCTGGATAAAACCCCGTTATCGCCAGTAGCCAGAGAGGCATGGTACAAAAGAAAATCCTTCTGTTCGGGATCGAAGTTCGGGGGTGTAGGAGCCTTAGCGTCCTTAGCAATAATCCAGGGGCCGCTGCGGAAATTATGGAAGTTGGCATCAGTTATAAAACCGTTTGCCACCTCTTCATCCTTCGGGTATGTAAAGCCGGGGAAGCCGGGATAAAATCCGATGCCAGTGGTTTCGAGGTAATCCCAGGCGCCCGGGTCACCGATAAAGCCCCAGTTATAAATTGTTTCCCAGAGTTTTCCTCTTGTATGAGTAGCAGAGTTCTGCTGAGGCAGGAGGCTGCCGGTCAGGAGGAAGCAGATAAAAATAAGGCTTAAAAAAATCTTTTTCATTTTAACAACCTTGCGATATATGGTTATGTATAGATCTCAAACTATTGAAATTGAACTTCAGTCTTAAAGGCTGAGAGCGAAGCCAAAGACAACCTGGCGCGGAAGATTTGTGTATTCAAGCACATCGGGAAAAGGAGCGCCGTTGACGTTTTTATCAGGGAATTGAGTAAAGCCGGAATTTACAAATTTCACTCTATCCTCGGGTGAGGCTGTTTTAACCACGCTGAAGTTTACCCATTTATCGTTAAATGCATTGCGGATTTCGACAAAGAAAGCCGGGCGGATGATCTTAAAATCAAATTCCTTTCTTATTCTAATATCGGCGTTTCTGTTGGAGGTGCGCATGAAGTTCTTTCCCGCCTCGGGGAATACGTCTTCAGGAATATTGGGATTCGGGTAATAGACCTGGTAATCGATCGAAAGCTGCAGGTTTGCCAGCAGGCTTCTCATCCATGTAAAGTCAGAGGGGACCATAAAAGTAAGGCCGAACTTCAGGCGTGACGGGTCGTATGCAATAGCATCGCCAATATCATAGGTCTGGCTTATCTGAATATTTGATCCGGGAGGAACGATTACCGAAGGGTCGCCCGAGCGGCCGTAGATACCAGTACTCCAGGAGTAATTCAGATATCCTCCCCAGAATCCGGTCATTGGTTTAGTAACTGATATTTCGATACCCTTGGCATCGCCGTAATCGCCGTTACCCGAAGTCAGATAGCGTGCGCCGCTGAGAGTATAGACTGTTACAGATCTGATTGTTTTAGTAATATCCTTATAGAATGCGGTAAGATCTGCAACCAGGCCGCCGAAATTGTGTTCAACGCCGAGTTCATAAGCAACAGTCTTTCTCGGTTTCAGGTCTCTGTTTCCTATATTATATGGAAGTATGGTTGCCGAATCAACGTGTATCAGATATGTGTTCAGTATACCGGAGACAGAAGTGCCTTCACCATAGTCGCCAAAGCTGGCTCTCTGGAAGAAATGCCCGTAAGAGAAGTGGAGCACGGTTTTTTCAGAAATCGGGTGAGAAATGCCGATTCTGGGTGAAAGCTGACCGTAGAGCTTAGTAGGTTCTGTCTGAGGATGCGGAGCCCTGTTTTCGAGGGCAGCGGTATAGGTATCCAGAGGATCAAAGGGATTTGTATATACCTTATCGTTGACGTTATAGAAGTCGTAGCGCAGGCCCAGGTTCATAATAAGGCCGCCGAATTCCAGTTTATTCTGGAAATAGAGGTTGCCTTCATAAGGATGATAGGTATTATCTTCAATTGCCCTGAAGGCTTTTGTTTCCTGGAAGCGTTTCAATGTATAATATGTAGCATCGGCCCCGCCTTTCATCTGCCAGTACTTATTAAGCTGGCTAGTCAGATTGCCGGAAAGAGAAAGGTCGGTATTGTTGTCGTGCCCCCTGTAGTAATAGCCTGTGGTATGGAGGCCGATGAGGTTGTTGTATCCGCCTGGGATAGGATTTCCAAACTGGTCTACTGCTCTCAGGCGGTCATAAAGCGGCACGCCGAGATCCCAGCCGTTCGGATCATTAGGGAATACGCCCTGGCTGCGGTAAGTATGATTTCTGGACAGCTGGACCTGGTAGAACGTACTCACGCCGAGGACGTGAGTCATCTGAAGAATCTGTCCGTCGGTTCTGTGTTCGGGATAGCCGGGAAAGTCGTAATATGCATATTTATTATCCAGTCCGTAACCCGTTACCCAGTCGGCATCCATTGATTCCATGCCCTGGTTCGTATTCTGAATGCCATAAAAGCCGGAGAACATAAACTTGACGGCATCGGAAAATTTATATGTCAGTTTTGCAGTTCCATCGAACCAGGTTCCCTTGTTTCTAATGCTATTGCCTGTAACAGGCGGTGCAGTGCGGTACTTGCCGGAGAGGAAAAAGAATGTATTTTTCAACAAAGGCACGGGTCCGCCAAAGGAGAGCTCCTCCTGATAGGTATCGCGGTTAGTATAGTCAGTAAGGGGCTGATGTGTATTAATATAGTCCTGATAAGCCTGTTCCGGTGTCCACAAGCTTCTAGGATCATTTCCGGGAATGCCATTCGGGTCGACCCACTGGTTCGGGTTATCGATCCACCACTGAAGGTGTCTAGCGTGAGTATTTTCCCAATAGCGCGTGGTGGAGTAGTCGTAGAAAGCAGTTCCCCAGTGATGCAGGCCAGCAGGAGTCCAGCGGAATTCGCTGGTTCCGGAGATTGAATTTCCGCCCTCTTTGGTAATGATATTAAACACGCCCGACTGAGCCTCGCCGTACTCGGCATTAAAGCCGCCGGTAATAACTTCAAGCTCCTGGATGGCGGTTATATTAATATTTGTATAAGGCTGAAAGTCGAGAGGATTGCGGGCTCTGATGCCGTCGATAAGGAAGGATACCTGGTCGAGTGAGCCCCTGCGCACGACGACCTGGCCGTTACTCATATCGATACCCGGCAGTGTAGTAAGAATTTCCGTCAGCTGAGTTGTAGGTCTGGCAGCAATATCGGTTGCCTCAACATAGTGCCTTGTTGAGGTCTGGTCCTTTTCGACCAGGGGTCTCTCGGCGACGACGACGACATCCTGGCCGACCTGGACGACAGTAGCGTCCATTTCATAATCCAGGTTAGTTGTATGGTTTGAGCTCACGCCGACGTTTGTTTTGAGAATATTTTTATATCCCACCATGGACGCCTGAACGCTGTAGGTTCCGGGGCGCACGTTGAGTATAAAATAATCGCCTTCCAGGTCAGTTACAGCGCCCTGTCCGGTGCCTTCAACGCGGATGGTTACGCCGGGTAAAGGTTCCCTGGTGCCGGCGTCCCTTACTTTGCCTGTAATCTTTCCTCCCGTCTGGGAAAAGGATTCCATTGAAAACAGGATTACAAATAAGGCAGAAAAGAGGGCTGCCGGTAAATAATTTCGGGTTATTTTTGTTAGAGCCATGACACTATCCTCATGAATTTGCAGTGCAAATTGTTTTCTATTCACTCTTTTTAACTAATCCATTACAATTACAGATTTTACGAAGCCTAAGGGTTTTTCCCTGGCGGCCTGAAAAGCAGCTTCAATTTCATCGAGTTTATATCTATGAGTAATCAGAGGCGACATGTCGATCTTACCTTCATTTAAGAGTTCCATACCGACGCGTGCACCTTTGAGAATTGTATTCAAATCCCTGAAATGAGCATTTATAATGTCAAAAGCCATCCAGTTCCAGTAGCCGAGATCCTTGATCTGGCGGGGGCCGGGATGGTAGCCGAATATAACAAGTTTTCCTTCCATTCTGACCAGTTCAGGAGCAAGCTCGAAGGTTGACTGTACGCCGCCGACTTCAAAGCATACATCCACTCCCCTGCCGTCAGTAATTTCCTTAATTTTCTTTACCGGGTCTTCGTTCTTAGGGTTAATTACGATATCAGCGCCAAGTTTTTCAGCAAGTTCGAGCATTTCATCGCGGACGTCGATTGCAATTAAATGTTTAACTCCCCTGAGTTTAATTTCCTGCAGTAAAATCAGTCCCATAAAACCTGTTCCAACAAGAGCTACGGTATCGTCGAGTTCGATGCCGGCTTTTGTTACTCCGTTTGTAGTGCAGGCAATCGGTTCAGAAAGGGCAAGTTCATAGGGAATATCAGGAGATATGATGCAAAGTCTGTCGGGCTTTGCCACCAGTTCCTCGGCATAGCCTTTACCATCCGCCCATACAGCAACCCTTTGGCCCGGTTTAAAATCCTTTACATTTTTTCCCGTTTTAATTATTTCACCTGCCACTTCGTGGCCAATGTGACGCGGGTACTCCAGGTCCTTAATTTTCACTTCCCACTGGTGGAGTTCCGAGTGGCAGACGCCGCAGGCTTTTACGCGGATGAGGACCTCATCGTCGCTCATCGCTGGAGTGGGGGTTTCTTCAATTCTAAAATCATGGGGGCCATATAGTATTGCAGACCGCATTTTCATTTCTCCGGAATATTTAATTCAAAATTTATTCAGTTTTAGTAATACAGTTTATAAGGCAGCCCGGCCGTATTCCAGCCGGGCTTCCGTTTCCATCCAATTACTTCAAGAGCATCATCTTCTTAGTAATTACCACGCCGCTTGCTTCCATAGAGTAGAAGTAAACGCCGCTTGAGAGCCTGCTGGCATCAAAGCTTACAATGTGGCGGCCGGCTGAAAGCGTCTGGTTATTTACCAGAGTAGCAACAACCTGTCCTACTATATTATAAACCTTAAGTGTAACAGCACCTTCCTGAGGAACATCAAAGCGGATTGATGTTGACGGGTTGAAAGGATTCGGGTAGTTCTGTTCCATAGCATATTTAGAAGGAATACCCTTGAATGAATTATCTGTTTCAACACCTACCTGTCCTGATGCAGCAAAATTGAGTACAGCCCAGTGATTTGAATTTGCAAGGTTATAGAATCCCGGATCCTTTGCGTCTGTGGTGGGGTCTGTGTAAGGATCATTCGGTTTATTGGGCTGCCATGTATAGTATGCATAGGCATCATGGTACACAGCATCGCTCTGGCGTGAGCCGGTGCTGCCGCCTATGTTAAAGCCAAGTATACCCTGAGAAGCAACACCCGGGTTATAGATAGCCATTTCAACGTCCCATACGCCCTTTACAGTGTCGATAGTAGTTGCCCAGCGGGCATATTTTGAAGCATCGGGATGTATAAGGACTGTATCACCCGGGAACTTCCGGTATTCTTCAGGGATATTAGTTGTGTCGCCATTGTTCAGAGTAACCTTATTACCCAAGACCAGGAAGTGATACGGTCCGTCGGGAGCGGCATAGATATTTCCATCGTACCAGCCCTTCATATTGAGGCCAAGTCTGTCCGAGAGGCTTATAAACAGCTGATCGCCTGTCCACTTGCCTTTCCAGAAGAGGTTTGTTGAGTCGTTTACGAATTCATCTATATGCATAAAAACGTAAAGAGTGTCTTCCGACCAGAGCATGCGGCCATACATTGCATCGTAATCAGGAGCTTTCAAAGATTCGCGGTAGTATTTGTTTGTCCAGATTTCATAGCCCTTATTGGTTATCATATCTGCATGAGCTGCGTTTGTCCAGTCGGCGTCGTCCATCTTGCCGTCGATCTTGATTGTTCCGGTTACTTTTGGGACGGTTACCACCTTACGAGTAACGCTGTCCTTAGTTCCGGGCAGGAAGTTCAGCAGTGCCCAGTCTTTTGAGCTTGCGAGGTTATAGTATCCGGGATCTTTTGAATCGGTAGTAGGATCTGTGTATGGGTCGTTCGGCTTATTGGGCTGCCATGTGTAGTAAGCATAAGCATCACCGTGAGCAGCGTCGCTCTGGCGTGAGCCGGTGCTGCCGCCGATGTTAAAGCCAATCTGTCCCTGTTCAGAAACACCAGGGTTATAGATAGCCAATTCAACATCCCAAACGCCCTTGGTAGTATCGATGAAGGTAGCCCAGCGGCAGATCTTCGAGGCATCCGGGTGTATAAGAAGTGAATCCTGGGGTCTGGCTCTCCATTCTTCGGGAATCTTAGTTGTATCGCCATTATTAAGAGTAACCTTGTCGCCGAGGATTAATAAGTGATAAGGGCCGTCGGGAGCGGCATAGATATTTCCATCATACCAGCCCTGCATGTCGAGGCCCAGCCTGTCTGAGAGGCTGATGAACAGCTGATCGCCAGTCCACTTGCCTTTCCAGAAGAGGTTTGTTGAGTCGTTTACGAATTCATCTATGTGCATGAAGACGTATAGAGTATCCTGCGACCAGAGCATGCGGCCATACATGGCGTCATAGTCCGGTGCTTTTAAGGATTCGCGGTAATACTTGTTTGTCCAGATTTCATAACCCTTATTGGTTATCATATCTGCATGAGCCGCGTTTGCCCAATCTGCTTCGTCCATCTTTCCGTCGATTTTGATTGTACCTGTTGCCCTTGGTACATCAACTTTTTTCCGCACATAATCCTGTGCGGAAACAAATGACAGAGATGTTAAAAGTAAAAGTGCAAGAACCTGTACACTTACCTTTCTCATAATTACCTCCTGATTTGGTTTTTTGTTTTAACGGTTAAGAACAACTTAATTAATGCCATTAACCATTCAATTCCATTTTAGTCACCTGGAGAAAGAATCATTAGAAAATAGGATCATTGTCTACATGAGAACACTTTTAATCTGTCTGTTACTAGAAAGCATAATTGATACTTACTGCCGGCACAATATTATTAGAGCTGTACTTGCCGGAAGTTGGAGAAAACGCGCCGTTATTAATTTCACGGCTCATACCGATAGAATAAGCTATTGCCGCGTCGACGGTATAGCTTTCATCTTTGTACCCGATACCAAAGGAGAACCAGTGCTGGCTTACTCCGGGAGAAAGAATATTGTAAGATTCTGCTGTGTTTGGGGTCTGGCTGAATCTGTAGCCGAACCGGTAGCTCATAACTTCAGAGCCTGAAACTTCGAAACCGATGCCAGCGCTGAGGCTGTTTCTTAAATTCAGAGGAAAGCTTGCAGGACTTACTCCCAGAAGTGAGTCGGTCTGATTCAGGCCGTTCTGCCACTTAGAGTTTTCCACTGTAAAATTATTTGTCTTTTGTGTACTGCCCCAGAGGCTGTAAGACATGTCGACATTAAGTGAAACACTCTGGCTTATTTTATATACGGCTCCAAGTCCCATAACCCAGGGCATTTCGAGCTTTGAAGCAACATTTACATCAGTTGCCGCAGAGTCGAGAGCGGCAAACATGTTACTTTTTGCATTACCTTTCATGTTCGCCTTAAAGGAGCTTCTGATCATTAAGCCGAGGCGGAGGTTTTCCGAGAAGTCGGCCATAGCGCCAAGTGTAAAGCCGTAAGCCCAGGCATTCTCGTCATATTCAACCTGATAGCCTGCAAGTCCATGTGGTCTGTTATTCTGGAGCGGGAAAGCCAAAAACTGCGAGACGCGGTAAATATTTGCGCTCAATCCCAGTGAAAGCATTCCGAAGCTCATGCCGACAGAAGGTGAAATAGAGCTTATGTTCAGCCGGTTTGTCATATCGAAGGCCAGAATAACGGCATTAGAATCGCGTGTGCTGAAGACTGTATAAGGCCAGTCGACCTCATAATTAACAAAAGGCTGGTATGCCAGAGCGGCTGTAATTCCGGGTGCAAAGTTCCAGTATATGCCGCCGCCCAGGTTAAAATTATCGTTTCTGTAGGAGTTAAAGACTCCGTTTTTTGTGCTGTTGAATTCCTGCTGTTCCAGAAGGTCTGCAACAGTAAGCCTGAGGCTGCTTCCGGTAAGATAGCTCAGTGAAGCAGGGTTAGAGAATGCAGAGTTCAGGCCGTCGGTGCCGGCTATATAGAGTCCGTTGAGTGAAAGTGTGCGAGCGCCGTAAAGGGAGTAATAATTAGTACCGCCAGCATTTAATGATCCGCTGCCCAGCAGAGTCGCTCCTGCCAAGAGTATTATTAAAATTCTGTTAAATTTCATGCGCCTTCTCCGGTTAAAAATTCTAATGTTGCAAGGTCAAATCTTACCAGGTATGGAATACCACATATGCATAGTTTGGCGTAAACAAAAATCTTCCGCTGCCGTCCCAATTCTTATTTGCTATCCAGAAATAATAGTCGGTGTTTCTCTTGAGGCCTTCTGCGGGATACTGGTTAAAAACCTTTGTGCCTGCATACTGCTGTCCCGCAACTACAGGCGAGCCGATGAGATTTTTCTTTCCATAGACCATTTTTCCGTTTGTACCGGGTTCTTCAGACCAGACTTCCCATACAATTTTGTTTTCATTGTACTGATTTCCCTCAGTAATACCCAAGGCCGAGACCAAAGGATCTTTGACATCCGACTGGGTTATTGTCCATGTTATAGTGGGGTTATTGCTTGTCTTGGGCTGTATGACGTTTAATTCCGCCAGCTGTCCAAATACAGTTACGTCGCTGATATTAATAAACACGTCTATATTCTGAGTCTTGAGTGTCAGGCTGTAGGGAGATACTTTCAAGGAATCGGCGTATGTTTTTACAGTAGCGGCAGCCAGCGAGGGGTCCACCTGGAGCACTTTCCCCTTAGACTGGGAGAGCTGGTTCCAGACGTCTTCTTTCAGGACCCAGTAAGTATACCTGGCATCTTCTGCAAGGCTGTCCATATGTACTCCTGCGTACTGCGAGGTCAGATCCTGCGCACCAGTTGGGAGGGTGCCGTACCTTACAGGGTAGTGAATAGCGTTACCGGGCTGATAGATGAGCCATATGAGTGATGTGTCGAGGGCTGCTTTATCGCCGCGGTTTATGCCTATTACCGATGCATACCCTCCAACCCAGGTAAGTTCAGGCTTAAAGGAATTCTGTTCAACCATCACCTGTGAGAGTTTTGTGGTTTCGGTATAAGGAGCAAGTGTATTATCCTTTTCCCTGCAGCCGGCAAACAGCCCTGTTAAAACGAGGACCGCCGATAAAAGTAATCCGTATAACATTTTCTTTTTCATATTGAGTTTTACCCTCATTTAGGACTAAGCACTTTTACAATTTTCTAATCTGCTCCATCCAGAGCTCGTTATGAACTTCTTCTTCCTTATTGGAATGAAGTAAGGTATAGCTTCCGTTGGAGCGTAAATCCGCAAAGACAAAGATGTAAGATTTTTTCTGATTATAGATCCATATCTCGTAGGGCAGAGTATTCGTTTCAAAGTTATGGTGTTCAATTTCATCGGGAGATCCGTATTTAATTAATACCCTGCCCCTGTCGGTTTTCCAGCCTTCCTGTTTTCCCCAGGTGAAATTGTTGTTTGCATAGTTATATCTCTGCTGAATGCTGGTAAGAATTTCGTTTCCCTGTGTTTCGGGTGTAGGGTCGTTCTGGCGCCAGTACTGTATGAGGAACTGTGCTTTGCCTTTAAGGTCCAGTCCTTCATAAATTTTGTACTGGGAAGGAGCAGCAATATATTGAATTATGCGGCCGAAAGTGGCAGCCTCATCTTCTGTAAGTGCCGGGCGCTGCTGTCTGGCATAGTCGGCCTGGATGACCTCAAACTTTCTTGAAAACACAATTTCTTTTCCCGCCAGAGAGTCCTTAACCTGCACGTTCAGGTCGTAGACGCCGCTTGGGATACCGGAGACACTCATTCCGTGCGTGATTACGGCAGAATTTCCGCTTCTTTTTATTCCCATGACGGGGAAAGTCTTAACCGTTCTGTCGTTACTTTTGATTGAATATGTAACCCAGAGATTTCTGCCGGCCTCAGGCGGAATATTATACAGTTCATAAAAAGTATAGAGAATGGGACTTAGTATTCCGTATCGTCTTGAGGGGTTCGGGATTATAGACCTGTTTGCCTTTAAGAAAGTTGTGTTTAAGGGCTTTTCTTCGATACCCGAAACAAACTCAATCTCGCTTGAAGTAAATTTATTAACTGGTATTGAAGGAACATTAAAAGGGAAAGATGCGCGTGCACTGTTTGGACCGTTCATATCGGCAACAGTAATTTCAGCATTGTATTCACCGGGCTGGAGCTGCGGCACCTGCCACTGGTCGTATGCCGCCATAGTTTTCAGGTATGCCGAATCTTTTTTCTGTGCCACGTCGGTAACCCACTGGCGCTCTGAAACTGTAACATTACTCTTGTCAGTTAATTTAAATGTTGTCTTAAAGGTGCCGAGCTGCCTGCCGGTTTCTTTTTTATATGTCAGCTGGTCTGCCTGCACCATGAGGTAAAACTCCTCATATGTTTTACCCTCTTTTCCCTGAAAGCCCGCGTGGTCGACATAGAACTGCAGGCTGCCCCGGCTTGCGGCAGGAATGTCGGCCGTCTGCGCAAGCAAAGCCAGGCCGGGAAGAAAAAGAGATATAAAAACTAATGCTGTTTTCACGTTTGCGGCCCTTTTACTCTTTAAGTCCTGAAAGTGTAATACCTTTAATGAAATATTTCTGCGCGAAAAAGAACACCAGCAAAATCGGCAGCACTGCAGTTACAGAGCCTGCCATTAAAAGATCCCACTGCGTAAGATACCTGTCGCGGAAAATTGCAAGTCCCAGCTGAACGGTGCGCAGTTCATCGGAGTTTAGAACAATGAGTGCCCATATAAAGTCGTTGAAAGCGCCCATAAAAGTAAATATTGCAAGGGTTGCCAGGGCCGGTTTTGAAAGTGGAATAATTATTCTCATAAGAACGCTGAATCGGCTGGCACCGTCTATGTAGGCCGCTTCTTCAAGCTCTTTGGGTATTGTCATAAAGAACTGTCTCAAGAGGAAAGTTCCGAATGCGCTGGCAAGTCCCGGGACGATTAAAGCCTTGAAGGAATCTATCCATCCCAGCCAGTAGAGCATCATGAAGCTTGGTATCATGGTTACATTATACGGGATCATCATGGTGCCGAGGAAAATGTAGAAAAGGATATTGCTTCCACGGAAGCGGAGCCTTGCAAATGCAAATGCGGCCATGGAGCAGGTAATAAGCTGGCCGAAAGTGACTGACAGGGCTACAATAATGCTGTTCATGTAATAGCGGCCGAAGGGGGCTGCCTGAAAAGCGTTCTTATAATTTTCAAAACGGAATTTATCGGGGAGCCACTTTGGAGGATAGACGTAAATTTCGTTCATATCCTTAAGCGATGTTAATACCATCCATATAAAAGGCGCCAGAGTGGCCAGAGCCAGAGCATAAATGATGAGATGGAAGATGATTCCCTTTGAAATTTTAACGGTTCTGTTTAATCCTTTGCCTGGCATATCAGTTTCCTAAAACTTTAGATTTCATGTATTTCATTTGGAGCATGGTAAAAATGAAGAGGATTGCAAAGAGCACGTATGCAACGGCCGAAGCGTAGCCCATTTCAAAGAACTTAAATGCGTGCTCATAGACGTAGAATACGAGCACTTTTGTTGATCCCAGAGGTCCGCCTGAAGTCAGCACATATACTATATCAAATACCTGGAAAGATCCGATCATGGACATAACCATAATAAAGAAAGTTGTAGGGCTAAGAAGCGGTATTGTAATTTTCCAGAAGCGTGTCCAGCCGCTGGCGCCGTCGATTAAAGCGGCCTCGTAATAGGTTTCAGGTATGCCCTGAAGTCCCGCCGAAAAAAGCACCATATTATAGCCGAAAGTTTTCCAGACTCCCATAATTATAAGTGCAAACATTGCAGCCGTGGGGTCGTTAAGCCAGTTAATGGGATTGATGCCGAAGAGTCCGATAAACCAGTTAATAAGGCCGAAATTCGGGTCGTAGAGCCATCTCCATATTACTGCAGCAGCAACGGGGGATATAATTACGGGGGCAAAGAATGCCGTACGGAGGAATTTCTTGCCTATAATTTTTTTATTCAGGGCATAGGCAACCAATAAAGAGAAGCCCATATTAAGAGGAATTGTGCCGAATGTATATACAGCCGTATTTTTCAGCACCTGCCAGAACTCCTCGCTCTGGAACATGCGGATGTAATTATCGAGGCCGACAAAAGTAGATTCGCTTGAGAACATATTCCACTTCTGGAAGCTCAGGTAAAAAGAAAAGATAACGGGAAAGAGTATAAACGTTGTAAAGACAACGAGAGTAGGCGATAAGAAAAGGAGCGCACTAAGTCCGTCGCCTTTTCTATAACCTTTCCTGCCGGGCTTTTTTACTTTGCCACCGGTCTTCAGTTTCTTTTTCCCGGAATTATCGCTCCCGGGTGAAGAATTTTTCTTTAATACAGTTCCAGTTTCATTCATACGGATTATTCTCTTTTCCAGCTCTAACTAATGTTCTATTTTGCAGCTCTAACTTTTTACTTTTTAATTGATTTCTCTTACTTTTTCGAATACGAGTTCAGGAGTTTATTAGATTTATCTGCCGACTCGTCGAGCGCCTTTTTAACGTCCATTTTTCCCACTGTGGATTTTTCGATAGCCTCTGCGATATGGCGCGTGATCTGGAGTCCGCCGAAGTCTATAGATTTCTGAGCCATGCCCACTTCCATCTGATCGACGAAGACCTTGAAGTTAGGGTTTTTCTTCAGGTATTCCTGGAATTCGGGGACATTTTTAACAGCGTGCCTGATCGGCAGGTATCCCGATTTCATAGCCCAGAAGGCCTGGATCTCGGGTTTAGTCATCCACTTTACAAATTCCCAGGCTGCATCAGGGTGCTGGCTCTGCTTAAAGATTGCCAGGTATTCACCGCCCACAATAGTCGTCTGTTTATTTGGTCCCGCAGGGAGTGGGGCAAAAGCCCAGTCAAGGTTTTTAAGAATATCGTTGTAACGGGGGAGGTTCCAGGGGCCGTCCATTGCCATAGCGAGGTGTCTGGAAGCAAAAGCGACGTCGTAATCGGATGTAAAAGTAGAGAGTTTCAGTTCATTATACATATCCTGCCAGAGTTTAAGTGCCTCGACGCCGGCAGCATCATTATAGAGGACTTTTGTCTGCTGGTCGGTAATGATGTCTCCGCCTGCCTGCCAGAGGTAAGGCAGCCACTGCCAGACCATCCATGCGCTTAAGGGGCCTGCGGCGGGGTAAATGGGCAGGAACATGCCTGTCTGCTCATTTTTTCCGTCGCCGTTTATATCGAGGGTCAGTTTTTTTGCATACTCATGGAGCTCATTCCAGTCTTTTGGGGGATGGTTCGGGTCGAGGCCGGCTTTCCGGAACATATCCTTATTATAGAGGAGTGCCAGGTTGGTAGCTTCCATAGGTATGCTGTAGAGAGTGCCGCGCCAGGAAGCATACTGCATAAGGGAAGGATAAATATCGGCCAGGTCCTCTTTGGAGAGGCCGTTTTTGCCTTCACTGAAGTCCCGGATCTTATAAATAGCGTCGGCCTTTACGAGGTCCTCCATAAAATCGGAATGTATCCAGGATATATCGGGAGCGTTTTTGCTCTGTATGGCTGTAACGAGTTTCTGAATCAGGGCATCGCCGGTCGGCACATACTGAGCTTTAATTTCTATATTGGGGTGTTCTTTTTCGAACCTGGCAATCAGTTCGTTCAAAGCGGGTACGGTGGAGGAAACAAAGCTATGCCAGAAGATGACTGTAACCCTGCCGTTTTTTTGCTGTTTGTTATTTCCACAGCTGAAGAATAGCAGCGATGCGATTGTTAGAATAACAACCTTTTTTAATACTGTTTTCAATGCCTAACCCCTTCTGTTTTGGTTTACTTTTGCGGATATAATAAAACTTTACAGATATATATATCTAAAACCGGCAACTTTTATATCGAAAGATATTCGGGACCATTGTGCAACGTTAAAATTGGTTCATGCACAGTTCCTGCATCTCGCTCCCATTATAAGATGGAAGTGATGGATGAAACAGTAAATATTTTTGTATGCGGCATTACTCTGGAACGGCTTAGGACAAATTTTCCACGAGTTTCAGTAAAAACACTTTTATCTGAAAAACGGTCAATTGCTTAGAGGATAGTGCGCACTGATTTTCTTACAACCAGTTCCGGCATCAGAACGATCCTCTTTTTTTCTTTTTTGCCCTTGGCTCTCATCTCCTCGATAAGGAGTTTAACGGCCACCTCGCCCATGAGTTCCTTGGGCTGTCTTACAACCGTAAGTGGTGAGACGAGGTAAGGGGCAAAGTCGATATCGTCGAAGGCGACGATGGAAACGTCGTCGGGGATATTGCATTTTTCCTCGAAGATTGCCTGCATTGCGCCTAAAGTAATCAGATCGCTCGTTGTAAATATTGCAGTCGGGGGATCCGCCAGATTCAGGAGCAGTTTTGTCTCGATGTATCCGTTTTCCTTTCTGAAATCGTTACCCACTATATAGCGTTCGTGTATGGATATTTCATGATCCCTGAGGGCATCTTTATATCCGTTCAGGCGCGCATTGTTGGTATAAGTATTCAGCAGTCCCTGCACAATTGCAATGCGCGTGTGTCCATGTTCAATAAGGTGTTCAGTAGCCTTATAGGCTCCGGCATAATTATCCACCACCACTGCATTGGCGTTCATATCTTCAATGCAGCGGTCCAGGAGTACAAGAGGTTTATTATAGCTTAAGAGTTCCTGCAGATGGTCTGATTTCTGGCCAACGGGCATAATGATATAGCCGTCTACGCCTTTGCTTCTGAGGAGATCGATCTGCCTGATTTCGGTTTCAATATTTTCATTTGTCACACATATAATAAGGCTGTAGCCCGACTGGTACATATAGGATTGAATCATGTGAGTAATATAAGCGAAGAAAGGGTTGGAGATATCCGGTACTACGAGTCCTATGGTATGAGTTTTTTTAAGTCTGAGCCCGCGGGCAAGTTCATTGGGGCGGTATTGAAGGTCCTTGGCTGCCTTGAGCACATTTTTCTTAGTTTCGGTACTGATGCGGTATTTCTCGTGTTTATTGTTAAGCACACGGGAGACCGTAGTAACAGATACGCCTGATTTGAGTGCAATGTCGTTCAATGTAACAAGCATTATAGGCAGCTCTCAGTTAAATTATGTTAAAAAATTCACTTTCAGCTGAAATTTGCACAAACGTTTGTGCAAATTTAATTTAATTAATTCCCCGGCAATTATTCGCCATTAAATTTTTCAAATCATCAATATTAAAAGAGGAATTGCGTAAAAAGCCTAAAATTCATCAGAAATAAAGAATTTTCACGTTTACGGGGAGGAAAATTAACTTTATTCCCGCTTATTTATGAATACTGCTTTTCAAGCATCAGCAAGAAGAACAAACAAAAAACGGCAATTTGCCGGGATTGCACAAACGTTTGTGCAACCCTGAGGAAAAATTAATCTGAAAAGGTGAAAATGTCAAGTGCTTTTTTCAGGAATATCCCGGGAAAATTTATTTCCACGCCTGAGGGTTGGGAGTCGGTTCAGGACCGGGATCGGGGCCTGGTTCCGGATAAGGAGCCGGGTCGGGGATAGTCTCGGGGGCCGGGGGCTCGGGCTGCGGCTGAGGCTCGGGTCCCGGTTCCGGGGGCTCGGGCACCTGCAGAAGGTCCCTTAAAATACTTGCATGCCGCTTAATATTTCCATCATTCATATTGCACCTCAATGTTTGTTTAACTATAATTTTAATAATTCCCGATAAATACAACACAAATAATTTTTCTGCCGGAGAATAATTTAGAGCAGTCTGTTGCTTTGGAGCACTGCATTTTTGTATGACTTGCTGATATAATGGTTTTTACTATAATATATGTATATGGTTATTACTAATGAAATTACAATGCCATAAAGGCTTCAGGCAGGTATTAAATGGGTAAGAGAAAGCATTGCACATATATTTTCAGCATTCAGAGGGGGGTACCTTCGGGGACTGAGATGCAGGAAATTACAGATTACCTTGTTCTGCTTAACTCCACCGGGTGCGATATAATAGTTGTAGACGGCTCGCCCCTGGAGGTTTATGCCGCACATGAGGGCGCGTGGTTCAGTCTCTGCAGGCACGTAAAAATAGATTCCAGGTTTCACTCAGCCAGCCCTTATATAAACAGTCTTTACACCGGAGCAGCCCTGGCCTCATGCCAGAAGATTATAGCTGCCGCAGAAAACATCAGGTACTCTCCCGATGATGTTCTGCGCATGTGCGAGCTGCTGGAGCATTATGAACTTGTACGCCCGCAGAACTATCTTTTTCCGCTTACCTGGTGGAGCCAGATTGAATCTGTCGGGATTCTGATTAACCGCGCCGTTTTTTCCGGGGGGGATTCGCCTGAAACGCTGGGATTCGTGAATTCCGCTTTTCACAAATTCTGCGGCCGCAAGGACAAGGCGCTGGACGCGGCCGAGGACCTTACGAGGCAGTTTATTATGCATCAGGCAAAGGTTTGCTTTGCCCTCGATTTTCTGATTCAGAAAAATTCTTCCACATTCACAGAGTGGTGCGGCAAATGCTTCAGCGAAACCTACAAGTCCTTTAGCTTCAGCCTCAGGCCCTGCCTTTTTCTGATACTGCTTCCGATAGGCATTCTGGTGGATTTCTTCTTTGGATTTAGGCCCTTTTTGTTTTATACCGCAGCTGTTCTCTTAAGCGTTATTACGGTTGCATTTCTCGGGCGTTATAGAGGAGGCAGCAGATTCTTTCCCATCAGACTGTCACTTATTGCCCCGGCGTGGCTTATGGAAAGGATACTCTGTCACTATAAAACCTTATTCTGGCTTCTTACACCGGGAGGACATCCCTCCTTTGCAAATTCATGGAAAAAGAAAAGCCGTCATTACCATATTAAAGGTCCGGTTAAAGTAGAACTGCTGGAGGGGAACAGGAAAACTGAAAAGTATTGAGCAACAGCGTTAAAGGATAATGAAATTATGGGTTATCAGCCGATTGAAAACTATGGGATCATTGGAGACTTAAATACAATTGCACTGGTTGGAATTAACGGCTCGATTGATTTTATGTGCTTTCCTGATTTTGATTCGCCGAGTGTATTTGCAGCCATGCTTGACGATAACCACGGAGGCAGCTTCAGTATCAGTCCCCAGCTTGACGACGTAAAAAACAAACAGCTCTATATACCGGATACGAATGTGCTGCTTACGCGCTTTTTGTCTGAAGAAGGAGTTGGAGAGATAACGGACTTCATGCCCGTTGAGGAGCTCTATAAGGGGCACATACTAATAAGAAGGGTTACAGCTGTAAGAGGAGAGCTGTCCTTCAGGATGATGTGCAGCCCGAGGTTTAACTATGCACGCTCGGAGCATACGGCAGAACTCAGCAATAATGTTATTCTTTTCAGAAGCCGGGGCGAGGATAAAACAGCACTCAGACTTTTAAGCACAATTCCCATAAAGATTCAGAATGGCGACGGGTACGCCGAGTTTAAGCTTAAAACTGGTGAATCTGCAGATTTCATACTCCAGTTCGTGAAAAAAAACGCAGTAGAAATAGGCGACATAAAACAGTTCATTACCTCGAATCTTTATGAAACGATGAACTACTGGAAGGACTGGATTGCCGAATCGCGCTACACGGGGCGCTGGCAGGAAATGGTAAACCGCTCCACGCTCGTCCTAAAGCTGATGACATCCTGCAGGTACGGCTCACTTGTAGCTTCCCCTACCTTCAGCCTCCCCGAATATATCGGCGGCGACAGGAACTGGGACTACCGTTACACCTGGATACGCGACGCCTCGTTTACCATTTATTCGCTGATCAATCTGGGCTATATCAAGGAAGCAGGCGCTTTTATGAAGTGGGTGGAAAAGGAATGCCAGGATAT
>JBLNAZ010000061.1:0-15812 GCA_050259615.1 Syntrophomonadaceae bacterium
CTGTTATTTTCATCCGTTTTTCCTTATTATTATCTACAGACCCGATTATAAATTGTAATGAAAGAATGATTTAAGTTTATGACCGATTATTTTAATAAATTAGAGAACTTTTGGCAAAGAACTGCGTTCAGCTTTCTTGTAATTGCATTTATTTTTATTTTTGATGCACTTACACCCCGCGGATTTGCAACGTGGATCTTATATATGGTCCCTATCTCGATTGTTCCCTACAAGACAATTGCTAAAACCCGTATTTATGTTATATCATCCGTTATAACAGTCCTTATCTGGTCCGGCTTTTTTATAAAATCTCCCGGCACTATTGCACCTCAGATTGCTTTAACAAACAGGGCGTTTATTACTCTTGTACTATGGATTATTACCTATGTACAAATTCAACGCTCCATTACGCATAAAAATCTGTTAAAATCTGAAGATGAATTTCGCAAAAGCGGGGAACGCTTCCGAGTTGCGCAGGAGGTTTCGCCGGACGGATTTGTAACGTTCGTTCCGAAGCTGGATGCGCAGGGCCGCGTGGCGGATTTTATATTTACATTTGAAAATGAAGCTGCTGCCAAGATAAACGGCACTAAACCCGATGAAGTTATAGGACGCGGTTTGATAGAACTCTTCCCTGGCCAGAAGTATACTCAGTTCTTCCGGGCATACAAAGAAGTCTATGAAACAAAAAAAACAGTTGAGTTCATTGATCATTATAAAGGGGATACCTTTAAGAATGATACCTGGTTCCGGGTGGTTGCTGTTCCAACATCTGAAGGCATTGCAATAAATGCACAGAACATCACTGAACAAAAAAAATCTGAAGAAGCTCTCATTGAAAGCCAGGGAAAGCTTATTGAAGCACAGAACCTGGCCCGCTTAGGAAACTATTCCATTGATTTTACGAATGGCGGCAAAATGCAATGGTCTGATGAAATGTATAATATATGGGAGCTCGATAAGAACAAACCCCTGCCAACTGTAGAAGAGGTTTGGAAAAGAGTACACCCGGATGACCTCGAAGAATTAAAAAAAGTACTGTACAGTCAATTGCCCGGAGGCGAAAAAGTTGAAACGGTTTTCCGCATTTTATTCCCTGGCGGCAGAGTAAAATATGTCCATATAATTACTAAAGTCGCATTTGATGATAATGGCAGCCTCATGAGACGTGAAGGAATAGAAATGGACATAACGGAAAGAAAAAAGGCCCAGATTGAACTGGAAAGAACATTAGAGAAACTTGAAAGGTCTAATAAGGAGTTAGAGCAGTTCGCCTATATTGCTTCACACGACCTGCAGGAGCCCTTAAGAATGGTTTCAAGCTATATGGGAATGCTTGAAAAGAAGTACAGCCAGGGGCTTGATGAAAAGGCAAAAGATTTTATTTACTATGCTGTCGACGGCGCAAGAAGAATGTCGAACCTGATAAAAGATCTTCTGGCATATTCAAGAGTAACAACCCGGGCTAAGGAATTTACAGATACCGACCTGAATAAAACCTTCAGCGATGTAACACACGACCTCCAGGTTCTTATAAAGGAAAAAGGAGCTAAAATAAATTCGGCAAAACTTCCTGTCGTTAAGGCAGATCCCGTACAGATGCATCAGCTTCTGCAGAACATTATTGGCAACGCACTTAAATTCCAGAATGAAAGTGCTCCTGAAGTCACTATCGGAGCTGAAGAGATAAAAAACGTATGGCTTTTCTCTGTCAAAGATAACGGAATCGGAATAGACCCGCAGTTCTTCGACAGGATATTCCAGGTATTTCAGAGATTGCACGAACAGGACAAATATCCCGGTACCGGAATAGGCCTTGCACTCTGCAAGAAGATAGTTGAACGCCACAGCGGAAAGATCTGGGTAAAATCAGAACAAGGGAAAGGATCGACATTTTATTTTACCCTACCTGATCACTCCTCATAATATTGATACCCTGAAAGGCTTCATGATTTCTTCTGTATTTTTTTGGCTCAGAGGTGCAGGATAAGAACTTCACCCCTCGCAGGTTTTTTTATTTTACACCTTGCTGCTGCCGTCAGCAGCCGCATTTAAGCAGGGAGTGTAAAGCAAAATGTAGATCCTTTCCCCTCTTCGGACTCGACCCATATTCTGCCCCCGTGGCGCTCTACGATCTTTTTGCATAAAGCCAGTCCTATTCCTGTACCAGGATACTCCTCTTTGCTGTGAAGACGGTGCAATAGCAGGAATATGTTCTCAAATTGTTCTGGTTTTATACCAATCCCGTTATCCTTAACTCTGAAGATCCATTCCTTTTCCTTACGTTCTGCGCTTATACTTATAACAGGTTTATTCCCTCCACTGAACTTTATGGCATTGGTGAGGAGATTCTGCACGAGCTGTTTCATCTGTAAAGGATCGCCGCTGATTTCCGGCAAGTTATCATAATTAATTTCTGCATTGGATTCTGATATTGCAACCTGGAGGTAGTGCAAAACTTCCTTAACGATACTGTTCAGGTCACAAGCACTGAAGGGCTGAACCTTTGAAGTAACCCTTGCATACGAAAGCAGATCCTGAATAAGGCTGTTCATCCGCTGTGTGCCAGCGACAATAAAGTTCAGGAAGTCGAAGGCCCTTTGATCAAGAATATTACTGTAGAATTTTAAGAGCAGCTGGGCATAGTTGGATACCATTCTTAAAGGTTCCTGCAGATCGTGCGAAGCAATATAGGCAAACTGCTCCAGTTCACTGTTGCTCCTTTTTAGAGCCTCCATTGTCTGTTTGAGCTCTGCATTTGTCAGTTTCAGTTCAGTAAGGTCAGTTGAGACGCCGCATATGCCGTAAATTTTTCCCTGTTCATCAAAAAGCGGAAACTTATTTGTAAGCAGGAACTGGTGTTTTCCATCCGGAAGATCGATCTCTTCATCGAACTGAACTGCTTTGCCTTCAGAAAAGACTATCATATCATGTGCCTTGAAATATTCGGCCAGGTCTTTTGGAATTATTTCAAAATCGGTTTTCCCTTTTATCTCCTCGGAACTGATACTCAGTATCTCTTCCATTCTTCGGTTAATGAGTAAATAACGGCCTTCCAGGTCTTTCACAAAGATAGTTGACGGAGCCCCGTCAATAATATCCTGAAGCTGCCTGCTTTTAAGCTTTACCTGCTCTTCAATTTTAATGCGGTCAGTAATATCTTTAATAACCGTACTTGTTCTTAAAGAACCATCTTTCATCGTGAATGCAATGCTGCTGCATTCGCCTGTAAAAACTGTTCCGTCCTTCTTTTTGTACCTTAGCTGCCCGAAGAACTTTCCTGTCATTTTTCTTTCCATTAGTGCCTTATTCCAGTTTTCATCAGTCGGATCCGCCAGACCGATTCTCCCAAGCCTGCAGATTTCCACCTCTGAATAACCGAAGAGCTTTTCAGCGGCAGCATTGCATTTATAAATATCTCCCTTTGGATCAGTCAATAACAGCGCATCAAAGCTGTTCTCAAAAAGCAGACGTAGGTCCTCCTCGCTATTTGTCATTAAGCCGGCAGCTTTCTGAAGTTCAAGTTCCTTCGGCTGCAAATCGGTTATATTATGAACTGTAATAACAACACCGTTTCCGAAACTCGTTAAAGTGGAGTCGTAGTACCCCTCCGGCATTTGTCCGTTGATCATTTTTTTAAGATAATCAGAATTGAGTTTTCTAGGCTTGCCGTCTTTCAATGTTTCCCTGAAGAGCCGGAAAAGCCCGCTTTCAGGAAAATCAGGTATGAACGAGGACATTCTTCTGCCAATTATATCCTCCCTCTTTAGCTTTAACGTACCTTCAAGTGCTGGGTTGATATAAAGATAAGTCAGGTCAATAATCTCATCTGAACTATCTTTTACGGGCATACAGATGGCAACGCCTTCGGATAGGGATTCGAAGGCAAAATAGAACTGAGATTCCAGATATGCTGAACTATCGGGATTTGCGGAATTCGGGTCATCTCTCATGAGACCTATTCGTTTTAATTGTGACTACAAAAGGAAAAGGCTAAAGGGATTTATTAATAAACTAACACTCCCTGCCTTAAAATGCAAGGAACGGTTTCCGTGGGATATTTCAAATCAATTGCGGCAGTTTCAGGTCAAAAACCCTTTTGAGTTGGAACTGGATCAGCTTATTTACAGCTTAGAGCAAACAGTGCCAAACTAGCAGCTAAAGATGCATTTTGAACGGCATCAAAATCATGATTCTACTTAATTATTGTGGATTTGATTTTGAAACTCGCTGGGGCTCATACCTACTTCTTTTTTGAACAGACGGGAAAAGTATGGCGGGTTTTCAAATCCCAATTCAAATGCAACTTCAGAAACACTCTTTTCACCGCCAAGAAGCATATTTTTTGCTTCCGCAATTACATAAAGATGAATCAGCTCCAGGGCGGTAAGGTTTCCTGTCTATGAACTGCCCTTTATAGAAACGCTGCGCATACTTCAACATAGAATCAAGGTGAGAAAGAATAATGAATTTACTGAATTCATCCGGATTGTTGTGGTACTCTAGAGGATTTTCAGGAGGGGAAAAACCATCCGCCTTGTCCAGTTCGCTTATTGTTTTAAAATGTATCATATGTCAATTATATAAATATTATTTGATTCAGCAAGATCATTACTCAGAGCCGTTATCACTTCTCCGGCAATACTTCATTCAAAGCATTAATCGCATTCAGGGTTCTTGGGTATCCGATGTAAGGAAGCAGCTGTGTAACTACACTCAGCAGCATTTTTTTGTCGTTTCCAACATTCGCATTTCCCTGAATGTGCCCTTTTACCTGAGACTCTGCCCCGCCTAAACTTACAAGCATTGAGAAAGTCAGAAGCTCCCTTGTTTTTATGTCCAGGCCTTTCCTTGTATAGTAATCGCCAAAGCAGTTTGCAGATAAATATCTTTGAATGTGAATCTGGTCTTTGGGTGAATTCTCATACATATTGTCTATCATTTTTCCAAAAATGGATTTTTGTACCGACAGTCCCTTTTCATATCTCGTTTCAGGAGTTGTTGTAGACTGGCCCTCCAGGGGAAGCTTTATTCCCCTGCTTTCAAATACTTCGTTTGTGGCATATATAAAGTCCAGAACCTTCGCAATGCCGACATAAGCGACAGACTGGTACAGTATCTCCTTAATTTCAACGGGAGTAACTCCAACGTTAAGAGCTCCGCCTGCCATCACTTTATACTCGCTTAATGCCTGAGATGCAATGGTTGAAGCCAGAATCATCATTAACCTTGTCTTTGTATCCAGGCCTCCATAACTTATTACTTCATCGAAGGCAAAGTTATCAAAAGCTTCAATCAGCTCAGGATCTGTTTTCTGCAGCGTTGATACATGACCCGGGAGCAATTCCTCATGATTCCTTACAGCAGCTTCGGTAAGATTAGGTTTAACCTGCTTTGTAGTGTCTGAGGTATGGCATTTCTCATACTCCTCATCCGTCACCGGGGCAAGCCATTCCACTGCACCTTCATTGCTGTTGGTGGTAATAGCTATATGTGTCAGGCGGCTGTCGCGCGCTGCGCCGTGCCAGTGTTCTACATAAGATGGAATAACAACAACATCACCCTTAGAGAGTAATCTTGCGGGTTTGCCCTTTTCCTGGTAGAATCCCCTGCCGCCTGTAATCAGAAGTATTTGTCCTGCCGGATGTTTATGCCAGTTGTTTCTGCATCCCGGTTCAAATACCACGTCACCAACTGAGTAACTTCCCGTTTCATCCTTCGCAACAAGGATATTTACCCATGCAGTCCCGGTAAAATAATTTGGTGAAGCTTTCTCCCCTTTAGGGAAAATTGAATTATTATTTTCTTTCGTGTCCATAACTTCCTGTGCCTTTAAGTTAAGATTTAATATTATGACAAAAGCGAATGTTATAATCAGCGCAATTTTTCCTCTAATCATATTCCTCCTTTCGCTTTCTGCTGTATTCAATCATTTCCTGTAAGTTAAAGTTCCTGCCTTGTCGGGCGGAACAATATTTCATTTATGTCCACATCATCCGGCTGACTGATAGCAAAAGCAACAGTCCTGGCAAATGAATCCGCAGGAATTGCATACTGATTATAGAATTCATGTATATTCTTTGAAACATCCTTTTCTGTAATGCTGTCTGGCAGTTCAGTTGCAACTGCACCGGGTGAAATGATAGTAGTGCGTATGTTATATGGTTTTACTTCCTGACGCAGCCCTTCGGAAAGAGCACGCACGGCATGTTTGGTGGCAGCATAAACAGCACCGGCATAGGTGACCTTGTGTCCTGCTACAGACGAGACATTGATAATGTGTCCTGATTTCTGCTCTTTCATAAATGGCAGCGCTGCCGCAATACCGTACAGCACACCTTTTATATTTACGTCAATCATCCGGTTCCATTCATCTATCTTCAGGCGTTCAAGCGGTGAGTGCGGCATAAGTCCCGCATTATTTATCATAACGTCAATGCGCCCGAACTTCTCAACTGCTGTATCAACAAGTCTTTTGACCTGATCATATTGTGTGACATCAGTAGCTATTGCAAGAGCCTTAGCGTCCTTAGATGTCAGCTCTTTTGCCAGTGAGTCTATCCTGTCTAAACGTCTGGCACCAAGCACAACGCTGGCGCCTTCCGAGGATAGAAGCCTTGCAGCGGCTTCACCCAGGCCGCTGCTTGCTCCGGTAATTACAACTACTTTTCCTTTTATGTTATCCTTCATTTTAATTTCTATTCCTTAAATGATTTATTAAATTCCTTAATATAATATTTACAGGCCGGTCCTTTTTTCCAGCTCTTCGGGGTAGCGTTCTCCCTGCACTTTGATCTCAGATAAAGCGCTGTCAATTTTACTGAGATCACTTGAGGTAAGTTCAACCTCAGCTGCCCCGATGTTCTCCTGCAGGCGGTTCAGCTTGGTTGTTCCGGGAATAGGGACAATCCATGGTTTCTGAGCAAGCAGCCATGCAAGTGCAACCTGAGCCGGAGTTACATTCTTCTCTCCTGCAATTTTTCCAAGCAGATCCACCAGAGCCTGATTTGCCTTTCTGGCTTCCTGAGTAAAACGGGGAACGATATTGCGGAAGTCCGACTTCTCAAACTGGGTGTTCTCATTGATCTTTCCCGTCAGAAATCCTTTTCCAAGGGGACTGAATGGAACGAACCCGATACCAAGCTCCTCAAGAGTTGGTATTATTTCCTCTTCAGGACGCCTCCACCACAAGGAGTATTCACTTTGGAGTGCTGCAATGGGCTGGACTCTATGTGCACGGCGGATTGTCTGTACACCTGCTTCAGACATGCCGAAATGTTTTACCTTGCCCTCTTTAATCAGATCCTTTACAGTTCCTGCCACATCTTCAATTGGAACGTTAGTGTCTACCCTGTGCTGATAGAAAAGATCTATGACATCAATCTTAAGCCTTTTCAGTGAAGCTTCAGCAACTTCCCTTATATGTTCAGGCCTGCTGTCCTGCCCTGTCTGTTCTCCCTTGGGACCTATCTTAAAGCCGAATTTTGTAGCTATTACCACTTTCCCTTTAAAGGGCAGAAGAGCCTCGCCAACGAGTTCTTCATTTGTAAACGGGCCGTATGCTTCGGCGGTATCGAAAAATGTAACACCCATTTCTACAGCTGAGCGGAGCAGCTTAATCATCTCATTTCTGTCCGGAGGTGTCCCATAGGCAAAACTCATTCCCATGCATCCCAGTCCAATTGCTGATACTTCCAGTCCGCTTTTTCCCAATTTACGCTTCTTCATTATTCCTCCCTTTTCAATTTAGTTCAGGTTAAAAACCGTGTATAATTTACTTTACAAAAAAGTAAGTCTAATAAAAGTCTAAAACTTACTATACTAAAATATTAAGGCGGTACCTAATATGACCTATACAAAAGGCGGAAAAGCTTATACATTTTTACAGTATTGACAGAGGGATAGTAGAGAATGGATTATGAATGGGAACTTTCTGATTTATGATTGGCGGTGGTTCAAGCCAATCTGAGCACACAAACCAGAAAATCTTCTCCATTAAGTTTTTGCCTTCTGAATAATAAATTCCTTTATTTCTTCTATAGATGGCAAACCATTAACGTAATAGCGGCAGGCCAGACTGGCTTCTTTGGGTTCAGGCAGGTTTTCCAGATCAATTCCATTTACCAATACTGTAGGTGATCCACGGAACCCGATCTTGTCTGCCATTTCAGGTGTCTCAACATAAGTCTCAAAATAATCAGCATAAAATCCTGATTGTTTAATTGCATTAAGGACACGATTTTTCATTTCTTCTGAATTAGGACAGCCCTCGAAAAGTTGTATTTCAATCTTCATTTTCATTTTCGTTTTTAGCCATAAATTTAATGGTTATAATTTCTTCATTAATAAATGTACAAATCTTAATTATCTTTTGCCGGAGAAGGTGTGCGTCCGTTGAATTCATTGATTTATAATATCCTGGGTGCCGGGAACCGCTTCCCGACACCCTATTTAACTGCTTCACTAATCATTCAGCCCCTTTCCATTCAGAATCTGCTCCATGCTTTTTTCAACCCTCGAGAGACGGGTTTTTGACTGTTTGGGTGCAGAAAAATAGAGGAGGTATGCCCTCTGCCGCCCAGGAGTTAACGCATAAAAGGCAGATTTCAGCTTAGGCATTTCATCCAGTTTATTCTGGAATTCTTCAGGAATTGTGTATTCTTCGGTCTTTTTAAGGTCCACTTTCAAGCCCGCCTTTTCCACTTCAACAGCTTCATAAATGTAGACTTTCAGTATGGACTCCAGCTCCACTATTTCCCTTAGGCTGGTAAACCGGATCTGGCGCTGCGACTGAACGTTCTCCGACTGACGGATCAGGATGCCATTGGGATCGCTCAACAGGGCACCCTTGAAGAAAAGAAGCGCACAGTACTCCTTGAAGCCATGTATAAGAACAATGTTGCTTCCTTCAAACATATAACAAGGCTGGCCCCACTTCAATTCTTCAATAAGCCCGCAGCCGAGGACGATCTGTCTCAACTTCTCAAATTCCTGCTGCCACTTTTGGGTTTTACTAATAAGTGCATCTATTTCAGGGTTCATTCCATTCATTTATTGATACTCCCAAATAAAGTAATCTTATATCTTCCTCGTCCTGGTTAACAGGTTAAGGATTTTTCATAGAAAATACAGAAACCGGTTTTCAATTTCAATTATGAGTTGGTGTGCTGCATGCGGTTATTAGTGGAGTCGGGAACCACTTCCCTCACGGCACTATCGTCCTCTTCAGAAGACGGACAATTTCCAGCTGCGCACATATTCATAATGCTTGTAACTGCTGCCCTATCTTAAATTCGAGCTATTTTACCGGCATTACCATTTTTTATTATAAATCAAAATTATAGTTGTATTTATTTTTGTAATACCATTCAAGATATTGAGGAGCATCTGAATAGTTCTCTTTTGTGTATCCGGTTAAGAACTCCTTCGCTTTCATTTTTTCCCCATCTGTTCCAAGCCATAATAAACCTACATAATCGAAGTAGTTCATATTGACTCGGGTACTTTTCCATAAATCTTTGTCCCAGAGTTCCTCAGGTGGAATCCCAACCGAAAAATAAATATTTGGAATCATCCCGATACAATACAGCATAAATCTGAATTCATTATCTTCCGGATTATTTTTTAAGTAAGTAAATAATTCTTTTGAAAATTCTTCTTTTGAAATTCTATTGTGATAAAATTCATTTTTTGTTGAATCCAGATATGACGAATATTCCGGAATTGAATTAAAGTTTTTTCCTGTAATCAAAATTATGGATTGAAGTAAAAGTGCAACTAAAGGATTTTGATTTTCCTTTGGCTGAAGCGATAATTTTTTGTTATATTTTTTACTGAACCCTTCGAATTCATAGAGTAAATTATTATTTAGTAAGAGTGTGTTTCTTGAGAATATATTTCTGATAAAATGCGGCCCTACCAGGCCATCATGCTTTATGATTGTATAATCAGTAATCAGTCTGCTGTAACGAATTTGATTTAGAAATACTGTGTCACCTTTTTCTACAAGAAAGTTAACTTTCCTTAAATAAGATAGATTACTTCTATTTTCAAAAAAGGGATCTTCAATAAATGTTTGATCAATTGTAACAAATTTATCTTTAAGATCTCTTCGTAAATAATAAGCAAAGCAATGTCCTTTTCCGTATATGTCAGGTGGAAAAGTTCTTTGATAATATTCATCACATAAATGCGCTTTGCCGTAATTAATTAAAATATTCTCATCCGGATTTACTTTTATATATGAACTAATATTCTCATAAAGTAAGCTGTCTCTTTCTGTACCTGTAAAATTACTTCTTTCTTCATTACTTTTCTTAAAGAACCATTCGTTATCATATCTTTCATCAATTTCAAATCCGACAATTTTAAGTTTATTTCCATTTGACTGAATTTCTTTCTTAAGCTCACCCAATCTGGAAAACAGGTATAAATCCTCCAGGCTGTATATTAAACATTCTTTTTCTACAAATGGATTCAGGTCATTGTCATCCATACACTTTTGAATTAATTTTACAGCAGAAGGGCTTTTTTCAATTATTAATGTCAGGGTCTTATTATGAAGATTTTCCTTTTGGACTATATTATTCCAGCTTTTGATAATATTTAGAAAAGTTATGTGAGGAAATAAATTGTAATGGTCAACTGCACCGTTTTCGCCGAGCATTACGATCTTATTCTGAGTAATTTCAGAAGCTACAAATCCATACGGATTCGTGTTGTAGTTTTTTTCTTCCCCTTTGAGGTTTGTAATATTATGAGCCCAGAAAACGGACATGAGAATAGATACAGTTAGGAAATTTCTTCTTAAATACATTGATGACCCCGCTTTATTTTTTGAATTGAAATCCCTGTAACTTAAGAAAGTCATTTTAATCGGTTTTTGTTTAACAATCCCCCATTTATAAAGTTTCATAACCCTATAAAATAATATTTTGACGAAATTACCTGAATTTCCCATCACCAGCTGCTTTTGGGAAATTGAATTAATGCTTTGGATTTTTATATTATAATTGATGGACAGTCTATGGAAAGATGATGAGGTTTTTGTTTTTCTTTACAGTCAGTATTGCATTACTCAATATAAAAGCATTTGCAGGTCCGCCCTTCAGAACAGATGACCCGGTTCCTGTGCCCTTCAGGCATGGCGAGGTATACCTGTTCTCAACAGGAGTCTTTGATCAGTCGGGAGCAGCCGGCGTTGGTCCTGCGGTTGAATTTAACTATGGCATTCTGCCGAATACACAGTTCCATATGATTCTTCCCCTTGCATACTCCTCTCCAAAGAATAGCCCGTCACATTTAGGCTACGGTGATACAGAAGTGGGTGTAAAATTCCGCTTTGTTGAACAGACAGAACTGCTGCCGGATATCGGAACATTCCCCATAGCTGAAATCCCCACCGGAAATGCTTCTAAAAGCCTGGGAAACGGGAAAGCACAGCTGTACCTGCCCATCTGGTTTCAGAAGGATGTCGGGAAATGGACGGTTTATGGCGGCGGGGGGTACTGGATAAATCCCGGAGAAGGAAATAAAAACTGGACTTTCTCTGGAATCTTAGTGCAGTATAATTTTTCAGACAATTTTTTCCTTGGAACTGAATTTTTCCACCAGTCCCCTTCCTTAACTGATTCAGAAAGCAACA
Organism: Syntrophomonadaceae bacterium; assembly: GCA_050259615.1. Classification (GTDB taxonomy): domain Bacteria; phylum Bacteroidota; class Ignavibacteria; order Ignavibacteriales; family SURF-24; genus JAAXKN01. The sequence continues at coordinate 11,645 of JBLNAZ010000061.1, forward strand.
CCGGAATACATATAGGCGGCGGAGTGACGGTAGTGAAGAATTACCAGGTCCTGTTTTCCTCCGAGTTTGGAAACGGGATCACCTCCTATAAACATTACGCTTACTATTTAGGGTTATATCATAACTTCTAGTTCCCGGGGCTTGGGCACCCTTTCCAACTCACCCCGGGATATCGTTCCTACTGCGGATTCAGCCGGAAGAGTTATAAATGATATGTAAGTTTGAAAACTATGTTTCTTCTTTCTTCAAAACTTGCCCCGCTGAAAAATGCTCCTTTTAGCAGATGTTCATGATCCAGCAGATTCGTTATATAAATTGATGGCTCAACCGACTGCCCTCTTGTAATATTAAAAGTATAACCTCCCGATAAATTTATAATCCACGAAGGAGTTGTATGTGCGCCCTGATTGAAATCAAACAGCCCAGTCCTAAAAGCATAGTCTTTGCTGCCGTTCGTAAGTCCTGAAGAATAATTTGCACTCATATTGATAAACCAGTTTGCAGGCTGGTAGTTCAGCACAAAAGATCCTGACAATCGCATATCATGATCCAGATCAAAGACGCTGTCTGAGGAATCAGCCTTTAGAAAACCGCCTGAAACCGGTCCGCGCCCGTAAGCATGGATTAAGGAGGCATTAACATATCCTGAGAATGGGGTTTCCGGGCTGGTGTATGTAAGAGAGAAATCGAACCCCGATACTCTAACCTGTGCAATATTAACGTTTACCCTGATAGTACTGGACCCCAGCGTCTGGTCATCAAGGCCTGGAGAAGCCTGCTTGTAATATCCTGAAAATTTTGTACTGAAGCCGTTCTGCCAGTTTCTCAGGAAAGAGATTTCATACAAATTATCCCTTTCATGCATTGTGGCAGCTGCATTATTACCGAACATGTAGGCTACGGCTCCAAGGCCTTCAATGTTTGTAGGCATGAAAAGCCTGTCGTAGCTGAATGAAAGGCTGTTGAATTCATTAATAAATAAATTCAATTTCACTCTTGGAGATAACTGGTACTGATTTGAAACTGAGGGAGAATTATGTACGTCATACCTGAGTCCAAGGTCCAGCCTTGTCCATTCATAAGGATGCCACTCGGATTCAGTAAATACACCGGCGTCATAGCCATGGTAGCGGGTATAGCTGCTGAAGTTATCGCCCGGAGCGTTGAAAAGCCTGAAGTTTTCTTTTCCAAAAGTATTTCCATAACTGAAGCCAATTGCATATTTGAACTGGTGTGAAAGCCTTTCATCATATTTTGTTCTGAGTCCCAGTGTTGTAAAGATTCTGTTCTGGTTGACAACATATCCGTTTGTTGTATCATTCTTCAGGAATATTTTATTATAGTCCTTTACGCTGGGAATAAAGTTCAGACCTCCTTCACGCGCGAATCCGCCTATAAAAAGGTTATTTTCCCTGTCGGGCTCAGTCGACATGGTACGGAAATAAGAAAGTGTCTGAAATGCATTATATGAGCCCTGGTTATCAAGCTGAAGTCCCTCAGAAGGATCATACGGTACTTCAGTCTGTGTTTTACTGTAGTTTAGGTTCATGGTAATATAGTCGTGTTCATTAAGCAGGTAATCGAACTTTCCGTAAGTAAAATAATCAAATCCGTGGTCGTGGAACAACTGCTCAACAGGCTGATCTATCCTTCTGTCAGTCTCCTGGCGGGAAGCACCAATAAAATAGCCAAGTTTTCCCGTGTGGTCACTAAGAGAAAGGCTTTGTCCGTTTGAATTCAGGCCCTTGAAGCTTCCGGCACTGCTTCCCACCGGGTCGGTATTTGAGGTCAGATAGCTCCCCATAAAAGTAGAAGCATCAAGCTGGAATTTTCCCGTGGGCACTTTGTTCTGAATATCCATAAGTCCTGCAAGCTGGCCTCCGAATTCTGCGGGAAATCCTCCCGTGTAGAATGTTATTTTTGAAATCACCTTTGGATCTACAATTTCATTCAGCCCTCCGAAAACTCCCAGGGGAATAGGAATTCCATCAACCAGGTAAGTAAACTCGCCATGCATACCCCTTATATGTACTTCGCCTGCAGGTGCTTTTACCGCTCCGGAGAGGTTTTGCTGAATCAATTGAGTAATTGAACTCATAGGCGATGCATGGTAAGATTCCCCCTGAAAAACCTGACGGCCTGTTATCATATCAATTGAAGCAGCAGTGTTCTGAATTTTATTACCCTGAATGACAACTTCATTCAGCTCAAGATTTCTCTCCGGAATCCTAATTGTAAAGTTTTTATGCTGTTGATCCACCTGAACAGTATCGTTAAAATCCTCATAGCCCACAAAATGCGTAGATAACTGGTACCTGCCCCTTCCAAGGTCATTAAATACAGCCCTTCCAAATGGGTTTGTTGCAGCATTTGCGACAATGGAATTTTCCTCCTTCAGAACAACAACTACATATTGCAAAGGAGCCTGCGTGGCTTTATCAAGAACTGTAACTGTATAATTTATTGTTTCACTCTTTTCGGAAAGGTTTTTCCCTGCGGGATCTGCAGCCTTAATATTTATTTGCCATAGTAAGACCGTGAGCAGGACAGCTGAGAACGCGTGCCTTTTCAGTAAATCAGTAAACTTATACATGTACATCATCTCCGACTGATAATTATACATTGATATATCCATCCTTAATTTCCTATAATGAATGTTAAAGAATAGATCTGATCATATTCCTGAATATTTAATAAACCGTATGCAGAAACAAGCTGTAACCGATAAATAAAATATTATGCCTAGAGGGCATCAATAAAAAAGCTGATAATGCTTAAAGATCCAGGTTTAATGGAAATCAGACCTGATAAAGGTTATTATATTGAAATGTAAATTGAAGATGGAGGACCACGCAGAGACGTAATATTAAAGAATCCGGCCTGATAGCTGGTTTCATTAATTAAATTTAAATGTGTTTCAACTGTCAGATTATCCGGGGTGACTTCTGCCAAGGATAATATATTAACAGAGGAATACAAATGGCAGACAGGACAGTTATCCTGCAAATCATCATTGACTGATTTTGAAGATGATGCAGTTTTAATCTGAACTGGTTTATTTGAACTGCCAAGACTGAAGGAATGGAAGTGAGTAATACTCAGGAAAACAAAAGATAAATACCCCAATAGAAATACCGAGGCAAATATCTTCCTGTTCCTGTCTGTTCTTCCATGCATAAATTAATTCCTGTGGATAAAAGCTATTAATATTAAAACACACGACAGGAAAGAAAGTTCCTGATCTTTTATATTTAATACTGCTTATTAAATATAGAAAAATAAGGGTATAATATTCATGGCATTTTAAGTCCATAGTCCCAGCAATATATTTGATCCCTTCCCTGCAGCCATGCCCTAACTTTGTGGTTTTCTTTTGCTGCGGTTTATTGTAACATACAATAAAGAGAGTGTTTTTCAGCTTTGCTGGTGTATGGACATTCTAATATTAGAAAATAATGCCTTTTTGAAATGGAGGCAGTAAAAGAAAGGAGAGACAAAAATGAAAAAAATTATAAATATAAATCCCTTTAAAGTCCTGGCATTTGCAGCTCTTTTTGCTGCAATGAGCTTTGCAGCTTATGCGCAGCATGACACTCCCGGAACTTCAATTCCGCCTGCTCCTTCAATCGGGCAGGGACGCAGTAATTCCACCGCACAGGATACTTTCTTTAACTCTTACGCCGCACAGTTTGCCGTCAGCCTGGCAAAGCAGACGGGACTTTCACTGGATAAGTCCGGCAAAATCAGGGATATACTGCTAGACTACTACAACACCATAACTTCAACCAGGCAGGATTTCTTAAGAGGCATGCAGGATTCGCGCAATGCCGGCAGTACGGCACCCAACCCGGACAACACCGGCGGCAACAGGACTGCAAACCAGACAGCAATTGCTCAGGACCTGATGTCGGAATACCACAAGGCGGACTTAAAAGCCGATGGTAAAATTCTGGATGTTTTTGATAACCACTCGCAGAAAGCCAAATATGTTCAAGTCAAACGCCAGTGGTGGCAGAAAGTAAAAGACGTGGTTTATTCAACGGCAAATCAGAATTCCGGCGGAATGCAGACGAGGTAGTTTCATCATGCATATTAAAAAAACCCGGGAAACCGGATAAATTGTATATCCTGCATCCCGGGTTTATTACGCACGCCTTAACTCACGAGA
>JBLNAZ010000062.1:0-2840 GCA_050259615.1 Syntrophomonadaceae bacterium
TGCCTTCTCCAAAAAACGACTGGATGGAATTTACACTGGACCCCAAAGCCGACCAGGTGATTGCCGTTAGATATGCCAACTACGACGCTGATGTGCAGCGCAACCAGGCTTTTGATCCCGGATTTTCAATTCTGCTCATGGACCTGAATACAGCATTTAAAACAAGAGAGGGGATCAGACCCTATACAATTCACCAGATGGTGTTTACACTTGTTCCGCTTACACTTTCTTTCCTGCACCTTTTCCTTTTTTTCTTCTACAAGCGCCAGAAGCAGAACCTGTACTATGCCGTATGCCTGCTCGGGTTTGCGGGACTTACATATTTTAACTATGAACGCTTCATGCTTGATGATGCAGGCATGATGGTGTTTCTGCAGAGGCTTAACGTAATATCGGCTTCCACGGCAATATTCTTCGGCATGCTTACGCTTTTTTCAGTCAGCTACGACACGCTTCCCAAAAGATGGCGCGTGTACCTGGTTTATTATATTGCATTGTCCATTTCAGGGTTCTTTAATATTTCGCCCGGCGTAACCACCTATTTTATTTACCTCCTGTTCGGCTTTACGCTTGCCGAAGGCGTGTATGCCTCAACAAGAAAAAGCAGAATAAAGCTGAAAGGCACGTGGATAATTCTTGCCGGCTTTATTGTAATGAGCTTGTTCATTCTCCTGCAGCTGCTGATGGATTTTGGATTTATATACGTTTCCGATAACCAGCAGGCTTATGTGTACGGAATGATAGCTTTTGTCATTTCTATGTCGCTCTACCTCTCATACAATTTCGCATATGTCAATAAGGACCTTGAACAGCAGCTCGAAAAGGTGAAGGTGCTATCCGAAAATGCAATTGAGCAGGAGCGTATTCAGGCCTCTCTTGAAATTGAAAGAAGAGTTATGGAAGCTGAAAACCTCAGGAAGACTAAGGAGCTCGATTCTGCACGCGAGCTGCAGCTGTCGCTTCTTCCAAAACAGGTGCCCGTGGTGGAAAACCTTGAAATTGCCTGCTATATGAAGACCGCCACTGAAGTGGGCGGCGATTACTACGATTTCCATGTGTCGGATGACAGTACGCTCACTGCAGTAATCGGCGATGCAACGGGACACGGATTAAAGGCCGGCAACATGGTAATTCTGGCTAAAGGATTATTCAACACACTGGCTCAGAAAGAGGATCTCATCGGGATAATGCATTCATTCAACCGCTCCATAAAGCAGATGAACCTTTACATGCTTACGATGTGCATGTCGCTTATAAGGATAAAAGAAAATAAAATTGAATATGTATCTGCCGGAATGCCGCCGATGCAGATTTACAGAAAAGCCTCGGGTGAGGTTGAGGAGTTATTATTGAAAGGGATGCCGCTCGGGGCCTTCAGCGATTTCCCGTATAAAAAACTCTCAGCTGACATATGTAAAGGCGACGTAATACTCATTATGAGCGACGGCCTCGCCGAAATGTTCAACGGCACAAAAGAGACCTACGGAATGGATAGGGTAGTTGAGGCATTCAAAGAATCGGCAGAAAAGCCGCCGCAGGAGATTATAGATCACATATGCCAATCAAGCCGCCAATGGGCCGCCGAAGCCCCCCTTGAAGACGACATGACGGTAATGGTAATAAAAATTAAATAAACATCCAACGTCCAATGTTTTTTGAGCCCTCCTCGGAGGGCTTTCTAACCCCAGGGCTTCAGCCCCCGATTATCCGTTCGGAAATCTGGGGCTAAAACCTCGAACCTCGAACTTCGAACCTCGAACCTCGAACCTTCCTACGCATGCATCTTCTGTTCGGTAAGAATTCCAAGCTGTTTCATGAAAGTTGCCAAATCGTAATAACTGTTTGAGCTTACTATTTTTCCGTTTTTGATATGATATACATCGCAGAATGAAACATCAACATGCTTGCCCGTAGCCTGAATATCACCATCCGGAGTTTTGAGGGTTCCTTTGTGTGTCCCGACACCCCGGAATTCGCAGATGGCAAAATCTTCTCCGGCCTGGATATTTTTAACCTCGCACTTTGAATCCGGAAAAGCCGTATCCCAGTTTTTCATGAACTGTTTGAAGCCGTCAGGCCCCTTATAGGTCAAATTGGCAGGGACATTCAGCAGAACACTTTTTGAATCCAAATGTTTTACTGCTGAGTTATAATCCCTGCTGTTATATGAATCATATATATTGCGTACAATCGAGATATTTTCCTGTATTGACATAGTTTCCTCCTTTTATGTTTTTATTTTGCCGTTCCTTTTCTCCTGTTTCTCTATTTATCTTGTGCCCTTATTCCCAGAAAAACTAGAAGAAACCGTATATTAATCAAGGTCTAATTTCTGGTGGTACCGTCATAATATCCACCCGGCGATTTTATTTCCCCCTGTCTTATGACTAGGGTGAAGAAATCCCCGATGGGTTTACGCGTCAACTTAATTTATAATTTCATTTTTTTCCATAAAGATCTGTTTATGAAAGCTGAGCATCTTGAATTACGCAATTACTAAGCCCCGAAGGGGGCGCTTTGTCTATAGCCCGGGGTGACCAAATCCCGAAGGGATGCGGGACCCCCCGGGAAGCGGGACCCCCCCAAAAAAACCCCAGAGCCGCGGCAGCCGCGCCATATTCCTTCGACCCATTAATTCAAAATTCAAAATTCAAAATTCATAATTCATAATTCAAAATTCTCCCCATGTTCTCAACTTTTAATTGACTGCACAAAATTGAAAGTTTACATTCCCCTCCAAATTTGCAATATTTCTATAAAAACGGGGAGCCTTGCCATAGAACCCGAAACCACACCTGTACCTGATCATCTCCTTGAAGCCTTGCTTAAAGCCAGATGCC
>JBLNAZ010000063.1:0-37310 GCA_050259615.1 Syntrophomonadaceae bacterium
TAAAAGCGGGGTCGACGAGGCTCGAACTCGCGACCTCCTGCGTGACAGGCAGGCGTTCTAACCAACTGAACTACGACCCCATTATGTCTATGAACTGCGGCTTCAATTTTCTACATTATTACCGCAAATCGTGTCTATAAATAAAACAAATTTAGTCTTATTAATCAAGCTTTTTCTTCAGGATTTTATAAGTTTTTTTTCAGTTTTTAACCTCGAACTTCGAACCTCGAACCTCGAACTTTTTATTTCTCTTCCTCAAACAGCTCGTAAAATTCTGCCGAAAGCTGCGCCCTTACATCATCCATCTCCCCTACCGTAATCGCATCCTTTATTACTTCTAAAACTGCCCTGGCATGCAGCATCGCAACCGGGATTTCTGTGCCTTCCCTCCTGCTTACCCGCTTGAAAAACTCGTCTACCGTAAAATTCTCCCCCCTGCCATCCTCCTGCAGCATCTCCCCTATCTGCCTCGGCAATTGAGCCGCTATGTGCCTTGGCTCATCACCCGAAAGACGCTCTTTTAATGTCTGCAATGTTACCTTTATTGCCCTTATTACTTCATCACGGTTGTCTAGCACGGCCTTGTGTTTTACACTTCTTATGAATTCGTCAAATTCCATCGTTTCTCCCTTTTTTGCCTTATACAATAGTTAAAAAGTTTGGGGAAACTTTCACGTGTAAAAGCTCTCCCCTGCGGGGGAAATCAATTAAAAAATTAAAAATGAAAAATTAAAAAGGAAGAGAAATAGAGCCCAAGGTCCGACGTCCAACGGAAAGAAAAAGGCGAAAAACTCATAAAAAAATAGAGCATCCTTTCCGCAAGTTATTTTACGAGATGATCTAAAGTGTTAGACCTCTCAAACGAAAAAGGATGCTCCGGGATAAATTATAATATTAGCCTTTTTTAATCTACCATCGCACTGGCAAAACTGACACCTACGGCTTTGGCTGAAATTACGGCCTGCGTACCGGGATTTACCAGCTTCTGCTTTGATATCGCATCTTCAATCTTTACACTAATAATTTCACTTCCCTTCAACGACACCATACGCCCGAATTTCTTCTTTGCCGCTAATTCAATTGCAAACGTCCCGAATTTCGTCGAAAGTATCCTGTCATACGGAGTCGGGCTTCCGCCCCTCTGAAGGTGTCCCAATACTGTCACCCTGGTTTCAAGTCCCGTCCCGTCGGCAATCTTCTTTGCAACCAGTTCGCCAATTCCTCCCAGCTGCAAAGGATCAGTACGCTTCCTGTCCGTTGCCCTTACAACCATTTCTCCGTCTTCAGGCTTGGCGCCTTCGGCTACACACACAATGCTGAAGCGCTTGCCCATCATGTCGCGCCTTATTACATGATCGTAAATGCGCTTCCATGAAAACGGGAATTCGGGCAGAAGTATTATATCGGCCCCTCCGGCCAGTCCTCCGTTTAATGCAATCCACCCTGCATAACGCCCCATTACTTCAACCACCATTACCCTGTGATGCGATGAGGCTGTGGTGTGCAGACGGTCAATTGCTTCAGATACTACATATACGGCTGAGTCGTGACCGAATGTCTGGTCGGTTGCCTCCAGATCGTTGTCAATCGTTTTGGGAACGCCCACAATGTTCATTCCCATTTTGCTCAGCTTACTGCAGATGTTCATCGTTCCGTCGCCGCCGATTGCAATAAGTGCATCCAGATCCCAGCCTTTGTAATTTCTAATGGCTGCTTTCGATTTATCCGTAATTACAATTTCACCGTTTACTTCTTCAGGCCAGTGGAACGGATCGCCTTTATTCGATGAGCCGAGTATGGTTCCACCTGTAGTCAGAATACCCGATACGTCCCTGTTATATAACTGCTTTGCTTTTCCCTGAACCAGACCTTCAAATCCGTCCTCAATTCCAAAAACCTCCATTCCGTAATCATGCGCTGGCTTCGATACTCCCCTTATTACCGCGTTGAGCCCGGGGCAGTCGCCGCCGCCTGTAAGAATGCCTATTCTTTTTATTCCTGATTTTGGTTTCATATAATTCCGCTGAAAATTCTTATGGTTAAAAACTCTTTAGTATTATTTAGATTCTGGTGCTATGAAAGAAAATTATTGGATATAAATATATGTCTTTGCATCCATAAGCTCAAATGGATATGTTCAACGTTCAACGGAGGAGAGGTTCAAAGAAGCCGGACACTTTTTAATTTTTAATTTTTAATTGATTTCTCAGCCCGCGGCATAGGTAAAAAATTCCTCGCCGTTGTCTTTTGTATGTATGAAGAGCATGCGCGCCCTTACAAGCTTTACAAGAGTCCTTGATGCCCGCCGTTCGGATATGTTGGCCAGGCGGCTTAAAAGCTTTACATTTATTGTTTCGTACTTATCCAGGTAATCGAACACTATTTTTTCGTTATCACCTACCACGTACTTTACCAGCTCAGCCTTTTTTGTGCCGGCACGCAGTATGCGCACCATCTCTTTGCTTGCAAGCATGCTCTTGTCATTTACACGAACGTATACCTGCGCTTTTGTAATGTCGAATTCCGGCAGGTAATCCTGCAAGCGGTGCGGCTTCTCGTCCGATTCGAATATTTCCGCTACCACTATTTCCTTGTTGAAAAGTTCGATGTACTCCAGGTTAAATTTCACGGGCGGCTCGCAGTACTTCTCTGCCGCTTCTTTTATAAGCTCGGCCTCGCCCTTCTCACTCTGCACACCCACTACAGTTTTATCATCATCGATCCCGAAAATCATAAAACCGCCCTTTGTATTTGCAAAAGCTATCATTTCTTTTGCAATCTTTTCGTGCGATGAAAATCTCAGCTTGAATTCGCAGTGAAGATTTTCGCCCTCTTCAATAAATTGTAATAACTCTTTTCGTCGCATAAATCCTTAAACCCTCAAAACAGATGCCGGCACCTATATTTACAGTCCTTAAAATAAATCCCTTATTCTTAACAAAATAAATGATTATAGAATTCAATTCCGGTAGAAAATTTGTCTTTTGATTATTTATAAATTTTATGGTATCTGTTAAGTTAAAAAGAAATAAATTTACGGAAGGATAACGTCATTATATCTACCGCGTATCAGGGATGCACGGTGCAGAACATAAGGTGAATTGTCTGTAGGTTTGTGCTCTAAAGGCGAAGGAATTACCGCGGCAAGCCGCGTACACTCGTTTAGGGTAAGCTCGCTTGGCTCTTTACCAAAGTACGTCCTTGCGGCTTCTTTTATTCCGAATATGCCGTCGCCCCATTCAACAGCATTGGCGTAATTTTCAAGCAGGGCTTTTTTACTTACTTCTTTTTCCATTCTCACTGTTATCATCAGCTCTTTGGCTTTGCGGAACATATTCTTATCTGTCCTTAAGAAAAGGTTCTTTGCAAGCTGCATTGTAATTGTACTTCCCCCCCTGGCAACTCTTTTTCTGCGCTTGTTGACCTTCATGGAATGTTCCAGTTCTTCCCAGTCTATGCCTTTGTGTATAAAAAACTTTCCGTCTTCCATTGAAACAACGGACTTCAGGAGGTTGGGATTTATATCTTGAAGTGTGGCCCAGGACTGCTTCGGGTAATAGAGCATGAAGTGCTCCATCGCCCTCTGCTCCATAACTGAAGTCACTCTGAAACGGCTGTACTCGATCAGGGGAATTTCAAATGATGGGATGCACATGTACATTACAAATGCTACGTACAAAACCCCGAACATGAACTTTCTTTCCTGAAGTTTCGGGATTGCCCTCGTGTATAATTCCCCTAATTCATTCTCCGGAAACTGCATCTTATTTTTCTGTTCTTACTCTGGAATTCTTTTTCCGGGGTCCGCTATTTATATTTGAAGAATCTTTAGGCTGAGCATTTAAGCCCGATGAATCCTTAGGCGCGCCGCTGTTCAGCGTGCCCGGGGTATTCTGACCTTTTACATTCACGGTGTCTCTTACCACCGGCCTGTCTCCGGGACTCATCTGGTGGCCTGTACCCTGGCTGTTAGGCTGTGGGTTCTGTCCCGGCTTATTATTCTGCCCGGGCTGAATAGTCTGCCCCGGCTGAGTATTATTCTTATTTAGATTTGCATTATTTGTCTTCGGAGTATTGCTTAACGAATCGGCAATCTGGGGATTCTGGCCCATTTGAGGCTGGTTTTCAGGCTTATTCAGGTTGTTTTTTGCATTATTTACCGAATCCTTTATGGCCTGTTCTTTTTTCTTCTCCTCCTTAAATATCTGCAGCTTGCCCCTTATTGCATTTGCATATGCAGTTGAAGGAAACTTGGTCATAACAGAGTCATATACTGCAGCCGCGGAGTCCGGCATATCCAGATTGTTTTCATATATAAAACCCGAGGCATAAAGCGCCTTTGGAGCAAAGGATGATTTGGGATACTTATGATAAATATTTCTGAATTCCGAAATCGCCTCTGTGTATAGTGAGTCCTTCATTTTCTGTTCGGCCTGTACGAAGAGCTCTTCCGCCTCGTCATACTTCAGGTTAATTATCGGTTTCCCGAGTTTCGATGCGGCTGCATTTACAATGCTTTCATTGTTGTAATCTTTGTATATAACTTCAAACAGACTGTCGGCTTTAGCCTTGTTATCTTTTGTCAGGTAGTATGAACCCAGCGCGTAGAGTGAACGCGCCATATAAGGATTGCCGGGATAGCTCGTAACTATATGGTTGTAATAATAGAATGCAGAATCAGCAACATTTAACTCTGTAAAGAAAAGACTCCCAAGTTCATATTCATTTTTTGAAAGGAGCGTCTTAATTGAGTCGGCACTCATCTTCGGCATCTGAGGAGGAGTTTTCTTCTTTGTCTGCCCCGACTGCTGCTGCTGAGTTCTTTGCGTATCATCCCTTTTTGTATTCCTGGAGTTTGTTGTTTCCTCTTTCGTCTGATTGCCTGCAGTCAGCTTTGCCTTTTCCTTTGCAAGGCTGTCCTGAAGGGCCTGTTCCTTATAGTATGCAATTGAATCCTGAACATACGCCTGCGGGTTTGCCAGGTAGCTAAGCAGCTTGTTATACTGGTTTATTGAAGCCGTGAGGTTATCATACTTTGTATAATTCTGAACCTTTCTGGAGGCTTTCTGTGTATATTCCTGTGGTGCTGCCGATGACATGGCTTTTTTATAGTAATAATTTGCGCTGTCGTAATCAGCCTGCCTGGTCTCAAGTATTTCACCTTCATAATACTGTGCCACTCCTGAATTGGGCGACTGCTTGTAAGCAGTATCAACTTTCGAGAACTGGGCGAAAGCCTCATCATAGCGTTTCATATCGAGGTAGGTCATACCAACCTGAAGTTCGGTAGAATCCTTGTATGCATCGTACTTCTGTACATCTGCAATATCTGTAAAGATATTAAGCGCACGGTCCAGATTGCCAAGCTGCCTCTGGACTTTTCCATACTGAAGTTTAGCGCTGTATTCCATATCATACGTAGGATCGTAGTCCAGCACTCCAGCAAACGCCTTTGCGGCATCTTCAGGCTTATTCAGTTTCAGGTAGGTTTTTCCCATTTCAAACATTACAGCTGCATTTACCTTGTCGTCATTTGAAACCTTCAGCAGCTGCTGAAACCTCGCAATTGCGTCGTCATATTTTTCCTGCGAAAGGAGATACCCGATCTGCTGTATATAAACCTGGGTCAGTATGTCCTTGTCATCTTTTTGCAGTGCGGCCTTTTGCACCTGGTCTAGTGTCGGCTCAGCCTGAGTATAATTTCTGAGTCTAAGCTGTGTCTTTCCTATCCAAAGCTGCGCTTCGGTTGTTAGGTCGCTTTTGGGGAAAGTGGATATCAGCTCTGTAAATTTTCTTAAAGCCTTCTGGTAATCCTGCTGGTAATAGAAGGATTTACCCAGCATGAGCAGGGCATCGTCAACAAGGCCCGACTCGGCATTAAACTGCAGAAGTTTGGAGAGTTTTTCTATAACCTTGTTAAAGGCGTCACTTGCGGCGCCTGAAGGGCGCGGCTCCAATGGAGAAAAAATATTTTTCTTTTGATCTAAAACGATCTTCTCGGCTTCGTCAAAACTCTTTGCGGCATTATAATAGACGTTAAAATAAGCCGTAAAATTATTCCATAATCCGCAGCCGGAAAAAATAACGGGGATAAGGAGAAAAGTAACAACTACCAGGTTTCTGGTTAATAATCTCTTTATAATATGCATATTGTTAAGTTAAATGTGTTGGAAATAGTAGAAGTTTTACAGTGCGTCCCTCCCTGATTCTTCTGTTCTTATCCGGATGGCGTCAATGACTTCAGTAATAAATATCTTACCGTCACCAACCTGGCCGGTTTTGGCTGCACGTAGTATAGCATCAACTGCCTTTTCCACTTTGCTTTCTTCCAATACTACTTCAATTTTTATTTTAGGAACAAATTCAATCTGGTATTCACTGCCCCGGTAAGTTTCTTTGTGCCCTTTCTGTCTTCCGTAGCCCCTGACCTCAGAAATCGTCAGGCCCCGGATTCCTTCTTCCAGAAGTGCTTCCTTTACTTCGTCGAGCTTAAAAGGACGGATTATGGCTTCTACTTTTCTCATTAAAACCTCTTGCAAAATCAACCGGGTTTACGGCATTTAAGGATTGAACTTTTATAGTTTTGCAGTCTCTCTCTCAACGATAATATGGCGGGAATCCAATTCAGAGATGAATTCCCGCCCGCGTAATATACAAATAATACTGAAGCTGCAGAAGCCATTTCTACGGAATTTCATTTCCTTAAAAATTACTTCCTGCGGAATTTATTTTCCGTGACAGTTCTTATATTTCTTGCCGCTGCCGCATGGGCACGGTTCGTTTCTGCCCACTTTATCCTCCACCTGAACGGGCTGAAGTCTCTGCCCCTCCTGGCCCGGATTCTGTGAAGCCTCAGAAGAGGCCCCCTCATCCTGAGTATAAACACCCATATTGGCCGTGCTGTCCTTTATTTCTCTGGTGCGCTGAACAGGACGCCTTCTTCTCTGCTGTATTTCTTCCGGAGCCTGAGGCCAGAACTTAAAGCAGAATGAGATAACGTCATTTCTAATTAAGCCCAGCAGCTCAAGGAACATATTAAAAGCTTCACCCTTGTATTCAATCAGCGGATCTTTCTGTCCGTAGGCTCTCAGGTGAATACCTTCTTTCAGGTCATCCATTTCGCGCAGGTGCTCTTTCCACTTGTCGTCAATCACGCTTAAGACGGCATATCTTTCAAGGCGGGCCATCAGTTCAGAGCCGATCATTTCTTCTTTCTTCTTATAGAAGTCCTTTCCGGCTTCCATAATTTTGTCCCTAACGCCGTCCTTGCCTAAAGTTGTAAACTCATCAGGATTCAATTTCACGTCCACCAGCAGATTCTGCAGCAGGGTTTCCTGTAACTGTTCTATTTCAACATTATCAAAATGCTTTTCCACAAGTTCGGTTACATACTCGTCAAGCATGTCGAGTATTTCGCCTTTAAGACGTTCACCTTCAAGAGCATGTCTTCTTCTGTTATAGATAACTTCTCTCTGCTGATTCATAACGTTATCGTATTCAAGAAGTCTCTTTCTTATTGCGAAGTTGTTCTCTTCAACTTTCTTCTGAGCCCTTTCAACCGAACGGGTAATAAGAGGATGCTGAATTACCTCGCCTTCCTTAATTCCTATTCTTTCCATTACAGATGAAATCCTGTCGCTTCCGAAAAGCCTCATCAGGTCGTCTTCCAGGCAAAGGAAGAATTTGGTTGTACCGGGATCGCCCTGGCGTCCCGAACGGCCTCTTAACTGGCGGTCGATACGGCGTGCCTCGTGGCGCTCGGTACCAAGAATAAAGAGTCCGCCTTTTTCCCTGACGCCCGCACCGAGCTTAATATCGGTACCGCGGCCTGCCATGTTCGTTGCAATTGTAACTGCACCCGGCTGGCCTGCGAAGGCAACAATTTCAGCTTCCCTCTGATGCTGCTTTGCGTTGAGCACGTTGTGGGGTACTGCTTTTCTTTTGAGCATGCGGCTTAATGTTTCAGAAACATCCACAGAAGTTGTACCAACAAGTACAGGACGCTGTTCTTTTCTCAGCTCTTCAATCTTTTCAATTACGGCATTGTATTTTTCGCGCTTTGTCTTATAAACCGAATCGTCCTGATCTTCCCTTGTAATTGGCTTGTTAGTCGGAATTACAACAACGTCCAGTTTATAGATTTCAAAAAATTCGCCTTCTTCAGTCTCGGCAGTACCGGTCATACCGGCAAGCTTCTTATAAAGGCGGAAATAGTTCTGAAGTGTAATGGTTGCAAGCGTCTGTGTATCGCGTTCAACCTTAACACTTTCTTTGGCTTCAATTGCCTGATGGAGCCCGTCTGAATATCTTCTGCCCGGAAGCACTCGGCCCGTAAACTCATCAACAATGGCTATCTTGCCTTCTTCTGTTATAACGTATTCAACGTCTTTTTCAAAAAGGGCATATGCCTTTAAGAGCTGGTGAATTGTATGAATGCGGTCGCTTCTTTCGGCATAAAGGTGATAGAGGGCATCTTTTTTCTTCAGCTTTTCCTCAGTGCTTGAACCTTCATCATTTTCAATGTGGCTTACTTCGGTTCCAAGGTCGGGCAGCACAAAGTATTCTTTCCCCTCGCGGCTTCCTTTTGCAAGCTCTTCCCTTCCCATTTCGGTAAGGTCTATTGTGTTATTCTTTTCATCTATTGCAAAATAAAGTTCGTCGTCAATCTCGTGCATCCTTTTACCCTGTTCCCTCAGGTATTCAAGCTCGGTCTGCTGCATGAGTTTCTTGTAAGAAGGCTCACTGAAAATCTTCTGGAGCTTCTTATTTTTCGGCAAACCTCTGTACGCTCTCAGTAAAAGTACGCCTGCTTTTTCAAAACTTCCCTTTTCACCTGAATTAATAAAGTCCTCTGCCTCCTGGGCTATCTTTGCAACAAGACCTGCCTGAAGTCTGAAGAGCCTCTCAATGTTCGGCTTCATTTCGTCAAATTTATGCTCTGTGGAACCAACGGGACCTGAAATGATAAGAGGAGTACGGGCTTCATCGATAAGAACAGAGTCAACTTCATCCACTATGGCATAATTATGTCCGCGCTGAACCATGCCTTCCATGTCAATTGTCATGTTGTCGCGCAGGTAATCAAAGCCGAATTCATTGTTCGTACCATATGTAATATCTTTATTGTACTCAACTTTGCGCTGGTCGGGGTTCATGGTATTTATTATACAGCCTATTGTAAGGCCGTGGAATTTGTAAATTTCGCCCATCCATTCGCTATCGCGCTTGGCCAGGTAGTCGTTAACCGTAACCAGGTGCACGCCTCTTCCTGTCAGTGCATTCAGGTAAATTGGCAGCGTAGCTACAAGGGTTTTACCTTCACCTGTAGCCATTTCAGAAATTTTACCCTGATGAAGAACCATACCGCCAATGAGCTGTACGTCGTAGGGAATCATATCCCACGTAATTTTATTGCCTGCAGCATCCCAGCTGTGTCCCACAAGGCGGCGGCATGTATCTTTTACAACTGCAAATGCTTCGGGAAGAATTTCATCCAGAATGCTCTCGTACTTTTCATCCAACTCTTCTTCCAGCTTTTCAATTTCATCATAAACAGGCTGCCTGTCCTCGTCCCCTTCATTAGCCTTCAGCGATTCTTTAAGATCATCCAGCCTGCCGCGAAGTTCGGCGGTTTCATTCTGGAGCTTTTCCTTGAACTCAGCTGTTTTCCCCCTCAGCTCATCATCAGTCAGATCCTTAAATTTCTCATAGTATTCATTAATTTCATCGACAACGGGCCATAATTCCTTCAGGTTCTTTGTATGTTTGTCGCCAAAAATCTTTTTCAAAAAATTATTAAGCATTAAAAAACTTCCTTTGGTTAAATGTAGTTCAAAATTAAGTAAAGGGGCATATAAATGCAATGAAACTTAAAATGCATTACAATTAAATTACCTGAATCGGCAGATATTTCCGGTGCTATAATTCAAACCAAATATACTGCAATTTAGTTCGTAAAATGTGATATATTCCATAAATTACACATAATTTACTTAAAGCTTTAATTATTTGCCAATTTATATTTTATTTCCATTTTCTATTGGTTAAATTGCCCTGCAAAAAGAAGGAATTTGAACAATCGGTAAGGTCACTCTTTCAGAAGGATTCTTAAGGGATCTGGGGCTGATTGCAGCCGGATACCTGAAAAGCGAGGATTTTGAAAGGCTCGTACAAAGCTTTGAAGAAGAGGCTTCCAGGCATTATTTTACCCCAAATGCCGGGGCAAATCTCCACAGAATCATGTCTTCTTTGTACGACAAGGTGCACTTTCTGATGGAAAGCTTAAAATACCCGTATTATATTGAAATTATCATCAGAATAGCCGCCTATAGCAACTACCTTACCGAAATTATAATCAGAAATCCGGAATACCTTACCTGGATCTTAAGCCCCGGGAACCTCGCCCTTAAGCCAGACGAAAAACAGATGCAGTCATCAGTTGAAAAGTCGCTTGCAGGTCTTAAAACCCCGGAAGCCAGGGTCAACCTCATAAGGCTTATCAAAAGACGCGAAATTCTCCGCATTGGGGTAAACGACATTTTAGGCTATTACGACCTTAAGGAAACAACCCTTCAGCTTTCAATACTGGCAAAAATCCTAAATTCAGCGCTATTTGCGCTCTGCCACGAGGAAGTTTTAAAGAAATACGGCATTAAAATTAAAACCACCCGCTACTGCCTTGCAGCCCTCGGCAAATGCGGTGGAAATGAGCTGAACTATAGTTCAGACGTGGATCTGATCCTGTTTTTCGACAAAAATTCAACTGTAGGAACATCGGTCAAAAAAGAGTATTATGAAATACTTTCAGAGGCTGCGCACCGTTTTATCCAGTATTCAACCGAAAAAACAGATAAAGGCTACATTTACCGCGTGGATTTCCGCCTCAGACCCGACGGAAGAAATTCCCCTTTATGCCGCACACTGAAGGATTTCCTGCAGTACTATGAATCCAGAGGAGAGGACTGGGAACGCCAGATGCTCATAAAAATGAGCTTTGTAGGGGGCAGTTATAAGCTGTTCGGGCAATTCTCAGGCTATATTCAGCATTTTATTTATCCTTCCAGCTTTTCGGTTTCCCCTCTTTCGCAAATTGCCCTTATGAAAGCTAACATCGAAAAGAATATGGGGGACAAGGATAACGTAAAGCTCTTCTCGGGTGGAATAAGGGATATTGAGTTTTCCGTCCAGGCACTTCAGCTCCTCAACGGCGGCCGCATGCCTGGAATCAGAACAGGCAATACTCTGGATGCAATAACGGCTCTCCTCAGTTACAGCCTTTTAACTCAGGATGAGGCTGTGATACTTTCTCTTTCATATGTGTTCTTCAGAAGAATTGAACATTTTCTTCAGCTGATGAACGATACGCAGACGCACGACCTCCCGAGGGATGAGGAAGCCCTTAATAATTTGTCCGGCTTTCTGGGCTATAAAACTTCCGAACAGCTTAAGAAGAAAATTGAACATACAAGAAAATCTGTCCGCCATGTTTTCAGCTCCATTACAGGCGAAACGAAAACTTCAGCCGGATTTTCTATTGAGGATATAAAGTTCGCCGACCCCAAAAAGGCTCTCAGCAACTACAGATACCTGCGCACCGGACAGGGATTACTGGAGCAGAAGCAGTTCGATAAACAGACCATAGATTCATTCCTCAAAATAGACAAAACGCTTCTGGAATTCCTTAGGAAATCGTGGTCGCCTGACGCCGCGCTGGACAATTTTGCAAAGGTCATAAAAACCAGGCCTCTGCCTTCAATCTGGTATCACGAGTTTTCAGACAGCGTTTTCTTTAATTCGTTCCTTTCCACATGCCAGAGCTGCCAGAAAGCCATTGACATGATATCCACCGACCCGGCGCTGGGAGATATGATCCTGAGCCGGAAAGCCTTTAATGAAGACAGCCTCCGGGGCTCTACGCTGAAACAAGCCATTTTTATGCTCGCCGTTCAGCTGCAGCCGGGCTTAATAGACGCCCTTAAGCTCTCAAGACTTCTAAGCGGATTTCTGACGGCAAGGCTTGCCGAAGCATGCAGCCGGCAGAACTTAAAGCACAACTATTTTGTGGCAGCCATGGGAAGCCTGGGCTCTGAACAGATGACTTTCAGTTCAGACATCGACCTTATCTTCGCGGCTTCGGATGACGGAATGTCGCAGGAAATTCAAAGCGACTTTCAGGATTTCCTTTCCCTTTTAAGAAAGAGCCTTCAGCCTTTCGATGTCGACTGCAGGCTCCGCCCCGAAGGAAAGTCGAGCCAGCTGGTATGGGATACTGGAAAATACAATGAGTATATAGACCGCCGCATTCAGACCTGGGAGCTGCAGGCATTCCAAAAAATTAAATTTATACACGGCAGCAAAAGCCTCTTCGATTCCCTTTTAAAGAAAATAGAAGAAAGGATAGAGGGCTTAAATATAAAACAGGTGCAAGAAGACATACTCCAAATGCGTAAAAAGCTCGAAAAACAGCTTCTTTCTGCGCCCCAGTCCCACTTCCCTCACTTCTTCGACTTAAGAAAAAGCCGCGGGGGACTTGTGGATATTGAATTCCTTCTCCAGTTTATTCTTATTTCCAACCCGCAGCTGTACGTAAAGTGCCTCGGAAAAGACGCAAAAAAAATTATTTCAGCCCTCATTAATTATTCAGATAAATTTCTTAGTTTAGAGACGCTTAAGAAAAACTATACGTTCCTGAGAAATCTTTTATTAAGAAATCAGATACTATTTAATTCTGCATCTTCTGTGCTCCCCATTGATGAGGCAAAAAGAACACTTTTGGCCAGGGAGATGGGTTTTAAGAATTTAAGTGAATTTGAAGCTGCATTGCAGAAGGTAATTAAAAGCAATAAAAGTTTCTTTGAGAAGTTTTTCGCCTGAAGTCCATAAAAAGGTATTTATCATAATTGACGGGAATTGCTTGAATTTCTTTAAAAGATATTACAAGGCGCTTACGGCTCTTTTTGTTTTCATTGTTTATCTGTTTACTCTGGCCCCTACTGTTGTTGAAATAGATTCAGGTGAGCTTGCAGCTGTCCAGGCATTTTTGGGTATTGGGCATCCTACAGGATATCCCCTTTTTACAATGCTTGGATACGTTCTCCTTAAAGTGCTTTTCCCATTCCGGACAATATATGCCGCTAATTTACTTGCTGCTGTCTGGTGCTCTCTGGGGTTGTATTTCTTTATGAAGTCGGTCAGTTTTGTGATGGATAATGCATCCAGGTTCAATACGCCGGCAAAAATTTCACAAAAGAAAATAAAGAAAGACAAACACCACACAGAAGCCGCGCACGGCAAAGGGACTCTGAAAAAAGAGGACCATAAAAATGAAGGAGAAATTAACGAAGTAAAGAAAATGCTTTCTATTATTCTTGGAGCATTGGTTCTTGCCTTCAGCAAAACCTTCTGGCTTCAGAGCACTTCGGTTGAGGTTTACTCGCTTCACATTTTTTTGATTAATGTAGTTATTTACTTTCTTCTCAGGGCATTTGCATTCGACACCGAAGGCGATAAACACCATTTAAGAGGCTGGTTATTTTTTGCGCTGGCGCTTGCGTTGGGATTTTCAAACCATATGACCACTCTTCTTGTAATTCCCGGCGCCGCATATTTATATTTCACAAGAAATAAAATTAACTTAAGCCCGTCATACAAGAAAATTGCAATAATGCTGGCCTGCTTCTTCCCGCTTCTTATTTTAATATATTCTTACCTTCCCATTCGGGCTGCGGCAAATCCACTGCTTAACTGGGGCAACCCGGTTGATTTGGAAAGAATACTCCGTCACGTTTCAGGCAGGCAGTACCAGGTATGGCTTTTTTCATCTGCCGGGGCAGCCAGAAAACAGCTGGAATTTTTTCTTACTACGCTTCCCGGCGAGTTTGCTATTGTAAGCATTCTTTTTTGCTTGCTTGGTCTTTTCCCGGTATATAAAATGGCAAGAAGGTTCTTCTACTTCCTTCTGATCTGTTTTGTGTTTACAGTTCTTTATTCCATTAATTACGACATTGTTGATATCAGCTCTTACTTTCTGCTTGCCTACATTGCTCTATGCTTCTTTGCCGTCTTCGGCGTGCTGAAGGTTTTCAGCCTGTTTAAGTCGGCCTCTGAAAACCCGTATTTTATGCCAGCGGCACTTGTAGCATTGTTTATTATTCTGCAGGTTTATTTTAACTATAGGGAAGTAAACAAAAGCAGTACTTACACCTTTGAAGACTACACCAAAGCGCTTATTCAGAGTACAGAGAAAAACAGCATCATCTTTTCATACGAATGGGATTATTTGATTTCCCCGGCTTATTATCTGCAGAAGGTGGAGAATTTCAGAACCGACGCTGTTATAATAGACAAAGAACTTTTAAGAAGATCCTGGTATTACAATCAGCTTATGAGAAATCATCCTGAAATTGCATCAGGACTTAAGCCGTATTCAGACCCGTTCTTAAAGGCACTCCAGCCTTTTGAAAGAAATGAAAATTTTAGCCCTGAACTTCTTGAAACGCTTTACCGCACAATGATGACAAAGCTTGTTGAGGACAACGCCGGGAGCCGCCCGTTTTATATAGCCTCCGAGCTCGTAGAAAATGAAATGGCAAGGGGCGAGTTTACGCTTCCAAAAGGATACTATCTTGTGCCCGACCTGTTCCTTTTCAAAGTGGTTAAGGACAGCGCATACATTCCCGCGCGTAAACCCGATTTTACTATCAGGCTTCCAAAGTACAGGGACCATTACATTAATTTTATTGAAAATACAGCAGGAGCCATGCTTGTAAGGCGTGCAATGTATGAAATGAAATTTGATAAGGCAGAGCGTGCAAAGATGTATCTGAACAAAGTAAAAAAAGAATTTCCCGATTACCAGATCCCCTACAGCTTGGAGCAGGCATTTAATTAGTGAAATTACCACAGTGAATTGCCGCGACTGAATAGCCACGGCCTTACTGAATAGCCACGGCCTTACTGAATAGCCATGGCCTTTAGGCCGTGGGACGGGCTTCCTCTCCTCATTGGGGCTTCAGCCCCAGATCATATGGGAAAATTCTGGGTTGGAGCCCAAACGGGGATTGGGAATTTCCCATAAACCCCGAGCTAAAGCTCTATGGTGTATACACATTTTAGGGCATGAAATTGTATCCCCTCCTGAATTCCGGCTCAAGCTAAAATGTAATGTGAGCATTTAGAATTACGCAGTTAGTAAGCCCCGGGAGGGGCGCTTTGTCTGTAGCCGGGGGTGAGGAAGCCCCGGACGGGGGCGACTGAACCCCCGGGAAAAGGATCTCTCCCCCCAATTTCAGAGCCCTGAAGGGGCGAGATTTCCAATCCATCTTTTCATAGCGCCCCCTCAGGGCGCAGAAATGTGGTTGGGATTGTTTCTCTATAGACAGAGCGCACCCTTGGTGCTTAGTAACTGCGTAGCTCTGTATGCTCTCCTTGCATCTTTTTTAACTCCTCTGAGTACAGGTAAGAAACCGGTACCAACTTGTGTATACACCGTAGGAGCTAAAGCTCTGGGCTAGTCAAAAATAAAAAAGAAAAGCCCTCCATAGAGGGCTCCAAAACTTCAAACTTCGAACCTCGAACCTCGAAACTCGCCCCTATCTCCTCAGCTCTTCTTTCTTCTTCGGATCCATTTCCCTTTCGGTCATAAAAGACTGCAGGAGTACATCCAGCTGACGTATGAGATTTTTCTTCAGGTACCCGGGGGCATATATAGAACCATCAAGCATGTAAATTCTTTTTGTCTTTTCATCAAAAAAGGTGTAGTTGAGAAAAGGTCCGCCCATGGATCTGTCGCTCATCTCCCAGAGTCCCTGTGTAAGAAGAGCATACTTGTTATGAAAGTTTACTTCGCTCGTGGTCCGGTATTCATCAGTCATTTTAACATAATTGCCTGAGCCTGCAGGTTTAAGGTATTTCTGCGTGAGTCTGTTTCTTTCCTTTACAATAGAATCGCGGTTAAGGAAGTCCGGAGAGGCCTTGTCTATCCAGTGCACAAATATCCATCTGGCCATATCGTTATTTTTTAGGCTGCGGAGCCACACAAATCCGTCCTGCGGCTTATCCAGAACGAGATTATAATCGTTCTGCACATAAATTATCCAGCCGTACTCCTTAAGAAATTTTGCTTCCATCTGCTTATTCTCATACTTATCCATATAGAGGCTCTGAATGAGTTTCTTTCCAGACTCTTTCCTGAACGTATCCAGTAAAGAAGTACTGTTTGCCAGAAGCTTTTCCTTTAGTGAAGGCATATCTTTGGAAGTAAGAACCATTACCAGCTGATCCTGCGCCCAGAGGTTGTACTTGTTAAATACAAATTCCCTTCCCGAAACCACGCTGTTTTTTGTATTGTCTTCCAGAAGGTTATTTATATAGTAAGATACTTCCGAGCCGGAATTAAGGGGGGCTATAATAAGTATATTCCTGGAATTTTTCAGGCTTTCAAGATCGTTGAAATTTCTCCGGACTATCTCAAATGTTTTTTCAGGCTGCGGGGTATAGATTATTCTGCCGAAGACCGAATCCACACCGGTCTTAAGCGTCTGAAACTCAGCTGAGTCGGCTATAACATAAATCCTGTCCTCAGGCCCCGCTGCTGCCGGTTTTTCCTTTGAGCAGGAATTAAGAGATACTATTACTGCAAGGGCAGATAACAGCAAAACAAATTTTTTCATCTTTATATCGGAGCATTTTGTAATACTAAATTCAGGCCGGGCAAAAATATTGCATAAAGAATCCACATAGTAAGCCCGATTGAAAGCGGTATAGTAAGATTGTCGTCAGCCCATCCGTAGGAGATATTTTCTGCAATTGCGCCAACAGCAACGGCTATAAACCCTATGATGTATTCAGCCGGCAGTTCTGCCACTTTGGGGGCAAATATAACTACCAGGCAGGCTGAAACAAAAAATGCCAGAGTCCCTTCCAGACTCTTAAAAAGAAACTTGTGCTTCCCGAATTTTCTTCCTATCAAGGCAGCAGATGAATCACTTAAGATAAGCACACTGAATGCCGTAAGGAAAAAAACTTTAGGGAGAATCAGAACGCATAAAAGAGCAGAAACCAGCACATAGGTTGCCCCGTTTAAGTTCCTTTTCTTATGATCCATCTCATGCTTTCTGAGCATAAAACCGAAAATGAAATAAAACAGCTTTCCCAGCCCCGGAGAGAAGTATCTTCCGATATCCAGAATAAGAGACAGAAGTGTAAGCGGGAACAGAACATACAAAGCAACCTGCTTTGTTACATAAAAATAAAAAATAGGGATAGAAAGAGAAAAGAGATGAATGGCCTTGCGGACCACTTCATCTCTATACTGAATAGTTCCTTTATCAATTTGAGTCATCTTTATCCAGGGATTCTTTTTGCTTCTTTTTCTCCAATAATTTCTTAACGTGTTCAGGCACCTCTTCTTCCTTAGTCGTATTCTCTTTGCTTGAAGTATCCTCAACTGTTCCGTTTTTCTTTAATGGGGGAAGCTCTTCTCCACGGATAATCTTATCAATCTCATCTGAGTCTAATATTTCTCTTTCCAAAAGAACCAGAGCCAAACGATGCAGAATATCTAAATTTTCTGTAAGAATATTTTCCGCCCTTTCCATACATGTGACGATGATTCTCTTGATTTCCTCGTCAATTTCCATGGCGGTTTTTTCACTGTAATCTTTATGCTTTGTAATCTCACGCCCTAAGAAGATCTCCTCTTCCTTTGTTCCGTAAGACAGGGGTCCCATTTTATCGCTCATACCCCATTCGCAAACCATTTTCCTGGCCAGCGAGGTAGATCTTTCAATATCATTGCCTGCGCCGGTAGTAAAGCGGTTAAAAACTATTTTCTCTGCAGCACGCCCGCCGAGAGCATAAGTAATCATAGCCTCGAGATATTCTCTTGAGTATGTATGCTTTTCGTCCACCGGAAGATAAGTTGTAACTCCAAGAGCGCGCCCGCGCGGAATGATGGTAACTTTATGCACCGGGTCGCTTTCAGGGATCATCCTGGCTACAAGCACATGGCCTATCTCGTGATAAGAAGTAACCTTCTTTTCTTCCTCAGAGATGATCATGCTCTTGCGTTCCATGCCCATCATAACCTTATCTTTTGCTTCTTCAAAGTCACCCATCGAAACGGTTTTCTTGTTTTTTCTGGCGGCCAGAAGTGCTGCCTCGTTAACCATATTGGCAAGCTCGGCACCCGCTAAACCCGGGGTACCCTTTGCAAGGGTTGTTAAGTTTACATCTGAATCCAAAGGAATCTTTCTCGTGTGAACCTTCAGAATCCCTTCCCTGCCTTTTACATCCGGACGGTCTACCACAACCTGACGGTCAAATCTTCCAGGCCTTAGAAGTGCAGGATCCAGTACATCGGGACGGTTTGTAGCAGCAATAATAATAACGCCGCTGTTCTGTTCAAATCCATCCATTTCAACAAGAAGCTGATTCAGTGTCTGCTCACGCTCATCGTGACCTCCGCCAAGACCGGCGCCGCGGTGACGGCCTACAGCATCAATTTCATCTATAAATATAATACAGGGAGCACTCTTCTTACCCTGCTCAAACAGGTCTCTTACACGGCTTGCGCCTACACCAACAAACATTTCAACGAAATCGGCGCCGCTTATTGAGAAGAACGGTACGCCTGCTTCTCCTGCAACCGCTCTTGCGAGCAGAGTTTTACCGGTTCCCGGAGGGCCTAAGAGCAGAACACCGCGCGGAATCTTTCCGCCCAGTTTCTGGAATTTTGTAGGCTCTTTCAAAAATTCTATGATTTCTTCAAGTTCCAGCTTTGCTTCATCGGCGCCTGCAACATCGCGGAAGGTTACCTTGGTTGCACTTTCACTTATTAGCTTGGCTTTGCTTTTTCCGAAATTAAATATGCCGCGGGAACCTCCGGCTCCTGCCTGCATTCTCCTCATTATAAAGATCCATACACCTATAATCAGTATCCATGGTATGAAGCTTAAGAGAACATTCAGCCATTCGTTCGATTCCTTGTTGAAGGAATACTTCACTCCTTTCTGACTCCATACAGCCTCATTGTCCTTCAGGAGATCGTTGGGAATGAAAACCGTAAACTTCTTAACAGGCACCAGCCTTTCATTAAGATTTACAGACTCCTCCTGTTTCAGGCTTCCTTCAAACGTATAATCATTATCTATCTTAACTACTCTGGCATCTTCTATTTTATCTTCTGTGAGGAAATTACGGTATACACCGTATGGGACTTCCACAAATTTTGAAGAGCCAGTACGCAAAAACTGCAGCACAATTACTGCGGCCACAATTACGGCTCCCCAGCTGAAAACACTCCTTATGATCTTACCCCAATCGAAATCACCATCGGGATTCGGAGTGTTATCCCCATTACTCTTACGGCCTGGTTTTCTAAGAGGCGATTTATTGCCTGAATTATCAGCCATAAAGAGCTTGTTAAATTTAGAATCCATCATTTATTAAACTCCATTTTCACTTAAAACGTATATAGAGCGCAGATTTCTGTATTTCTGCGCGTAATCTAATCCATAGCCAACTACGAATTTACTTGGAATCTTAAATCCAATATAATCAATTTTTGCATCATATTTAAGACTTTCCGGCTTCAACAATAAAGATACGATTTTCACACTAGCCGGTTTGTGATTTTCCATAAGCCTTTCTATATAATTAATGGAAAGACCTGTATCAACTATATCCTCAACAATAACGACATCCCTGCCCTCAATGTCACAATTCAGATCCTTTACCATCTTAACAGTTCCTGAAGAAATCTTGGCATCGCCATAGCTCGATAGTCTAATAAAATCTATTTCACAATCTAAAGCAACATTTTTTATTAAGTCTGCCATGAACAGAAATGAGCCGTTTAAGAGCCCGATAAAAACCGGAACCTTGTTTTCATATTCGCTCGTAATCTCTTCTCCGAGCTCCTTAATTCTCGCCTGTAACTGCTCTTCCGGTAAGTAAAGAATGAATTTTTCATCACCAATCATTATTTCTTCTGAATTATCATTGCTTATTCGAGGCATAATTCGCAAATCCTTTTTATATTTTTTGTAATTTTATAGCGGTCATCTATTCTATAACCAGGGACCCACACTATATTGTTCCTGTTAAGAAGGACCAGTTGTTGATTTTTCTCTTCCACCGCAACTTTCTGCTCAGTCAGAAAATCGGATAATTTCTTGAAACCCTGCATGCCGAGAGGAATAAACCTGTCACCCGGCTTCCAGAGCCTTAAAGTAAACTCACCTTCCAGCAGGTCCCCCGAAATAAATTCATGAAAAGGGGTGCTTTTCATATCGCCGGGCCTGGCAAAACCGCTGCCGTCTTTTATGTCTATTTTCAGCTTTCTGGTGCCGAAGGAAACCTCCTCGCCGGCATTAATTCTAATGGGCTGAAACACTTCAGGTGCAGTTTTCTCCTTAATTATAAGAGCATTTCTTTCTTTTATTGCCAAAAGCCCGCCTGTAAGGCTTTCCTTCCTTCCGGGCTGCCTTGAAAGAAGCGATTTAATTTTTATAAGATCCCTGAAAGAAAATTCTTTCTTAAAGTACTCTGCCATGCTCCTCTTCACGAGCTCGCCCAGCACGGCAGGATTATAATTCTTCAATTCTGCTATGTCAATAATAATGCTTTTATTTGAAAATTCAACAATTTTATTCATTATTGTTGATACATGCATGTCGATTATCAGCTGAGCATTGCGGAAATTTTCAGAAGAGTTAAAAAGACTCTGGTCCACTGAAGGATTAAGTTTTGCCCTTATTGCAGGGAGCAGTTCATTTCGAATAAAGTTTCTCTCGTAAAGACTGCTCAAATTAGTTATATCCGTCCTGAACTGAATTTCATTCAGTTCCAGATACCTGAGTATCTCGGGCTTAGTCAGGCCCAGAAGAGGACGTATAATATTCCCTCTTTTTACAGGAATTCCTGAAATTCCCCTGAGGCCTGTTCCTTTAATCAGATTCAGGAGCACCGTTTCGGCATTATCATTCAGATTGTGCGCAGTTACAATTTTATCAAAATCATTCCGCCTTAAAACAGACTCCAGCGCCTCATATCTTAATTCTCTTGCAGCTTCTTCAACAGAAACTTTTTTCAGCTTTGCAAGTCTTTTCACATCTACTTTTTCAGTAAAATACTGAACATCAAATTTCCCGGAAAGTTCCGCACAAAAGTGCTCGTCCATTTCGGAATCCTGCCCTCTTAAAGAATGGTTTACATGGGCAGCACCTAAAATGATCCCGAATTTCGATTTGTATTTATGAAAAAAATTCAGTGCAAACACAGAATCCGGGCCGCCGCTCAGGGCAATAAGTATCTTTTCCCCGGGCTGAAGAAGGTCGTATTCTTCAATAAACTTAATTACTTTCTGCTCAATGGTTTTTATTAAAACCCATTCTGCTTTATCCATTCTTCGGTAATCCCCGATCCTTCATCTTTTGAAAGAATTTTGGCCACATATTTTCCAAGAACATCAAATTCAAGGTTAACTTCCATTCCCTGTGCCTTGTCCGAAAGGTTTGTTGCCGTCCAGGTATGCGGAATTAAGGAAACCGTTAAAGAACGCTCAGTAAACTCAGCTATTGTGAGGCTGATCCCCTCAATGGCAATTGCCCCGACGTTAATAATATACTTTCCGAATTCCTTCGGATAGGATACCTCTAGAAGATAGCTGGAAGCCAGCTTCCTTATATTCAAAATTTTACCAACCGTATCAACGTGCCCCATTACAAAGTGGCCGCCAAGCCTTTTATTCATCGTAAGCGACCGTTCGAGGTTTACTCTCGCGCCCGCTTTCAGCCTTCCCAGGTTGGTTTTCTTCAGGGTTTCCTCAACAGCCTGGGCAGTAAAGGAGTTTTTGTCAAATTCAGTTACCGTCTGACAGGCCCCGTTTATGTTTATGCTGTCGCCAATCTTAAGGCCTTCAAGAACCATCCGGGCGTTTACAGTAATTTCAATTCCGCCCGAGAGGGATTTAACCTGTTTGACAGTCCCTATTTCCTCAATTAAACCTGTAAACATTTATTTAATCCGGACTGAAAATGGAATAATACTTCAAATAATTTTCTTTATAAAAGCCTGGCAGAAAACAGTTTTTATTATTTGGTCAGTTCAATCAGAACGTCATCACCCAGCTTTTCGACAGATCTCACCTTTAATTTCATAGATTTCCTGATGGAATGAACCCCCAGCTTATCTACTGCCGGCAGCCCCTCACCTATAATTTTAGGACTGATGAAGACCATCATATCGTCAAAAAGCCCGTCTTTTATAAAAGATGTATATATTTTTCTGCCGCCTTCAACCAGAACCGAGGAAATTCTGTTTTTACCCAGTTCCTCAAGAGCATGCTTTAAGTTAAGCGTGCCGTCTTTATTTTCCCTAATAAAAAGGATTTCAATTCCCATGCATTTAAGCTTCTGCAGCCTGCGTTTCTTTTCAGCGCTCTTTTTGGAAGTAAGTATAACGAGGTTGCCGTCTATATTATTAACAAAAAGCTTAAGATTAAGGTTTAACTTCAGGTCTGTATCTATAACAACTCTTTTGGGATTCCTGCCCTCAATAAATCTGACTGTAAGATTAGGATCGTCAATTTTTACGGTTCTGGTGCCCACGAGCACCGCATCATACTGGCTCCTGAGGTCGTGAACATAACGTCTGGAATTTAAGGAAGTGATCCACTTCGAATCGCCGCTTAAATCCGCAATCCTGCCGTCCAATGTCTGTGCTACTTTGAGTGTCACATATGGCAGCTGTTTCGAAATATGCTTAAAAAAGAACTTGTTCAGGGCAATGCATTCATTTTCAAGTACGCCCACCTTAACCTCAATTCCGGCATCTTTCAAAGCCCTTATGCCGCTGCCGCTTACAAGAGGGTTCATGTCGAGTGTACCGATAACGACCTTTTTAATTTTATTTTTTATAATGGCTTCGGTGCAGGGGGGTGTTTTGCCGTAATGGGAGCACGGCTCAAGATTAATATACAAAGTGGAGTCCGTTACATCCTGCTTTGCATTTTGAATAGCATTAATTTCAGCGTGGTTTCCACCGAAATGTTCGTGGAAGCCGGCGCCTATTATTTTTTCATTTTTCACCAGAATAGCACCAACCATCGGGTTAGGGGAAACATTTCCCCTTCCCTTTTTTGCTATTTCAAGTGCTAATTTTATGTAAGATTCGTCGGTCAATGTTGGTTTTGTTTAATAGAAAGAATTTCAAATTCGAGCATTCCGGCAGGAGCTTTTACACTTACCTTGTCGCCCTGTTTTTTCCCCATGAGTCCCTGTCCTACGGGTGAGGTAATGGAAATCTTTCCGGCCTGGAAATCGGCCTCCTCGGGCGAAACGAGCATATATTCATAAGTATTGGAATTCTTCAGATTCTTTACCGTAACCCGTGACAAAATGTGCACCTGGTCCTGCGGGAGATTAGAAGTATCTATTAGTCTTACACGCGAGAGCATGTTTTCCAGTTTACTGATTCTGAGTTCAAAAAGCCCCTGTTCCTCTTTTGCGGCGTCATATTCGGCATTTTCAGAAAGATCTCCGTGGGAACGTGCTTCAGCTATTTTTTCAGCTATCCTCTGTCTTCCAAAAGTCTTTAGTTCAGTCAATTCTTTTTCTAATTCTAATAGCCGCTCTTTAGTCAAGTAAACAAAGTTTGAATCAGCCATGTCCAATCCTTACTTTTTTGATTAATTAAAAAAAATACCACTGCAAGTTTTGCAGTGGCATCTTGAAACTACAAAAATTTAATATTCTTGTCAATGTTTTTATGCGAAATAATGCCCTTTAGAACTACCCGTCCCTTATTTTTTAAACGTTCATAGTTCCACCAGAGTTTCAATTATCCTGTCCTGAAGGCTCCTGAATTTGTGCGGATTGCCCCGATCAAACTCAAAAATGATGCTTACGATCAGATCCTCACGGTTTTTTAGCGATAGGTACCCGGAAAGAGCAATTACACCGTTTAGTGTGCCGGTTTTCCCGTGAAAGTTGTTCTCGGCATACGTACCTATCATTCTGCCTCTTAAAGTGCCATCCACACCTGCAATTGCCAGGGAATTAAAGTAATCGGGATAAACCTTATTATCCATATAAATCTTATTTAACAGCTCCACAATGGCACTTACTGTCACCTGGTTGTAATGTGAAAGCCCCGATCCGTCAACAAGAGAAAGACCGGTATTATTGATTTCATTGTCATTTAAGTAGCTTGTAATTGCCTGTGTGGCATAGAAGGAATTACCCTGCGACTGGCTGTAGAACGCGCCTACGGTCTTAAAGAGGCATTCTGCCAGGAAGTTATCGCTCGGTTTATTTATCACCTTAGTGAGATTCCTGAGTGTAACAAACCTCTCGCCAAGCTCCTTTACAACAGAAGGTGTAACTCCGCTGGATGGATGTTTCATAACCGTAATGCCCGCCTCAATCAGCCTGTCCTGCAGCAGGTAAGCTGCAAACAGGGGCGGATTGGCAATTTCGGCTGCATACCATATCATATGCGAGCGCCTGCGCAGGCCGCCGTTTATTACAAATTCGTAGCTGTCGTCGGAAAAATGCTGCGAAATTGATACAGTGGACCTGGATCTGCTGGTTCTGGCATTTACCCTGATTTTTATGAGTGAGCAGTAAGGAGCAGAGCTGCAGTTTATTGTTCCGCCCACTTTGGCAGAAGCACTAAGACTGAACTGCACTTTGTTGCGGTT
This sequence comes from Syntrophomonadaceae bacterium, assembly GCA_050259615.1. Classification (GTDB taxonomy): domain Bacteria; phylum Bacteroidota; class Ignavibacteria; order Ignavibacteriales; family SURF-24; genus JAAXKN01. Next base: position 24,704 of record JBLNAZ010000063.1, read on the forward strand.
TACAACTATTGCTGAAATTGGGGGAAGCGGCACAGATGACATTTCTTCCAGAATCCAGTCTTTTCTGTGGTAAACGTCGTCAAAGTAGGAGTCGTCACCTATTACCCTGCCTGTAACGTTATGAATTCCGAGTAAACGGAGCTGGCTGACAAGGCTGTCTATATCCCTGTCCGTAAAAAGCGAGTTTCCAAAGCCTTTCAGGTACAGATTGCCGTTTACAACCCCGTCGGAAATATCAGGGTCGTCGGTATAAAGTTTTGTGGAAACTTTATAGTCGCCTCCCATCAAAGCCAGGGCAGTTCCGGTTGTAAAAAGTTTTTCATTGGATGCGGGCTTTATAATTTCAGTTTCGTTCTTTGCGTAGACTGTATCCCTGGTAATGGGATTATAAATGAATACCCCGTAGCGGGTGCCTGAAGGTACGGCTTTTAATATATTTTCAATCTTTCTTTGAAGATCATTGTCTCTGGCAAACAGGTTTCCAGAGAGAATTAGTAAAACAACTAATAAGTATGCTCTTTTCATGACGACAGTAAAAATCCTGGATGTGGAATTATGGGTCAATAAACAATTAAGACTTTCATGGAATTAAGATTCTGGTTTGCCTGAAACCGGCAGATGCTGCAAATATAAGCAAAAACACCAACTTTTTACAGACAAGAAAAAGCCGTTATTTTTTAAGCCATTCGGCTCTAACGGCCTTTTTACTTGATTATCGGCTGTTTTTATTTTTATTTCAGGTCAAATTTTAATAACTTATTGGTCCCTTTATTCGTAGACAGGCGGAACTAAAAGCTGTTTTCGAATTTCAGGCAAAACGAAGATAGTTATTGCAGCAGTTATTTATTAGTAAATATAATTTAACAGTCCAGAAAAGAGGTAATATGAGCAGGCCTAAACCCCCTGTTAAAGCGTACAAGAATGCGGATTTTCTCAATTCACCCGACGGGCGCCCGATTCGAATTCTTTCTGAGTTTTTCGAGCCTAAAGCCAGGTTTGAGAAGAACAATATCTTAGACACAATCGTCATGTTCGGGTCTGCACGCTTTAAGTCGAGAAAAGATGCGCTGAAAGACTATAACGACATTCAGAAGCTGGATCCTAAAAAGATTCCCAACTTCGCCCAGAAGCTGAGGCATGCCCAGATAATGGTTGACATGTCGAAGTATTATGAAGATGCTGTCGAGCTTTCCAGAATGCTGACTGAATGGTCGCTAAATCTGCCGACCGAAAAGAACCGCTTTATAATCTGCTCCGGCGGAGGACCCGGTATAATGGAAGCGGCAAATAAAGGCGCAAAGCTTGCCGGAGGCTTTTCAATAGGCCTTAATATAAGCATTCCCTTTGAACAGTTTGTCAATAAATACGTAACACCAGAACTGAAATTTGAATTTCATTACTTCTTCATGAGAAAATTCTGGTTCGTATACCTGGCAAAATCGCTCATAGTTTTCCCGGGCGGATTTGGCACTTTGGATGAGTTTATGGAAGTGCTGACTCTTATGCAGACTGGAAAAATCAAAAAACAGATGAAAATTATCGTTTACGATGAGAAATACTGGAAGAAAGTGCTGAACTTTGATGCACTGATTGAATACGGCACAATAAATCCGGAAGATATGGATCTTCTGAACTTCTGCAGTACACCCGAGGAAGCTTTCAGGGAAATCACACAGCACTTTGAGAAGCATTACCTGAACAAACCGATAAACCACAAAAAATCTATTACATTATAAACGGCACAAAAAAACCCCTTACGGGGTTTTTTTATCAGTCGTTATGCATATTTTCGCGGCTTGCACGTCTCTGGGCTTTGATACGCTCCATTCTTTTTTCTATAGAGGGTTTTACAAAGAATGTTCTCTTTTTGTATTCTTTCAATACTCCAGAGCGTTCATATTTCTTTTTAAATCTCTTAAGAGCCTTATCAATAGATTCGTTGTCCTGTAGAACGATCCCTACCAAATTATTTCACCTGCCTTCAATATGGTATTAAAGTGTTATATAATTGATTCGATTAGTTTTTTATGACCAAGTTTCTGGAACTCTACATTAATAGTGTTCTGGCCGCTGGAGGTTATTTCCTTGGCTACCACTCTTCCATAGTCATCCCATGCCGAATGATAAATCGACTCGCCGACAGTGTAGCTCTTCTTTGGAGAATACTCCGAGCAGTTTTCAATTTCGATATTATCAGCCGTCAGCTTTTCAGCCTTCGTACTTTCTATCGGGTCGATGATTATCATCTGCTTGCATTTTTTGCATTTAGCCCATTTCTTATTCTGCAGGTCGAATACTTTCGCATCGCCGGCAAGTTCCATCTTAGTAACTGAATTACAAACATTACAAAAAGCTTCAATATTTTTAACTCTAGCCATATCAAACCTTACATTTACTAATTTACTATCCAAAAGTATAAAAAAAAAGTATAACAACCAAAAAAAGCTGACTTTAATTTGGGATAAAAGAAAGGGCTTGATTGTTACAATCTATCCTGTATTTTAACAAATCCTGAGTTACCGCAGATTAAAAATGGGATGCGGAGCATACCTGAGGAGGTTTTCAGTGCACCCGTTTTTCCATAGATCTGCTATATGCGCCTGCAGCTGAAAGAGGTATATAAATAACCAGAACCTTCACATTAAAACGCCAGAGCCAGGCTTTTTTAGCCATGCATCTTCCACCCTGAAGGAATGCACCTGAAAAAATTCTATTTGCCCGCAGTCAGAAAATTGCTTTCCAGCTTTTCCAGGCTTTCATTTGAAACCAGGACGCAGATGTTATTTTTGTCCTTCCATACCAGGTAGTTCCTGTCGCCGTCTTTGTACTTGTACGACTTCCCCTGGTCGAGCATGCTTAGAAGATCATTAGAAAGCGTAACAGCTTTTTTCTTCTTAAGACATTCCTCGTTTGCCTGGTAGAGGTATACAAGTTTTCCTTCCTTCCCTTTGTATACATTATGAGGGAGCTTTTCCCCATTAACATCAGAAACAACAGAACCTATCAGGCTCCATTCTTTTGACTGAGGCACAATGGGCCGGAATTTCACACCTTTATCCTTAAAAAATTGCCTCACTGCGTCTGAGTTGCTTCCGGCTATTTCAAGCGGAAGCTTCCCGTCCACTATGCTCTGAAAATTCTTCCTGGCCTGAACAAACATATTATGCAGGCCGCTTTGCTGGCTGGCAATTGTGCCCGCGTCGTCACTTTTGAAGAAAAATACAAAGGTAAGAATTATAACTGCAGCTAAAGAAGCAAATGCAAAGACGGGGCGGAAAAGCCGGCTTCGCTTCGCCTTTTTTACTTTCTCTTTACTTTCGGGAATTTCCTGAAGGATTTGGCTGATTATCCGTTCTTTCAAATACAGGGGGGTTTCCACTGAACCGAAACGATTCTTAAGGGAAGATTTAATATGTGACTGGATTAGAAACTCTGCTTTTAGAGCCGGGTTCTGATCAATTTGCTGCCAGGTTTTTTTTAATTCAACCTGATCTTTAATTTCGTTATCTACAAGCGCAGTAACCTGTTCAAATATTTCACTCTGTTCCACAAGATTCTCACATCATATAATACATTCCATCTTACCAAAGCATAGATGCAAAAGAGGATGTAAAAACATTACTTGCTGTTTTTTACATACCCTCTTTCCTGGGCATACTTATTTAGCCTGACGTAGAGCATCTTACGCGCCCTGTGCAGCCTCGATCTTACCGTTCCAATGGGGCAATCCACAAAGTCGGCAATTTCCTCGTATGTAAAACCCTCAATATCACTTAGTATAATTACCGTCCTGAAATCTTCAGGCAAAGATGAAATAGCTGAAGAGATATCATCATCCAGGAGATTATTAAAAACATCATCCACCAGATGATCGCTCTTCACGTCGGAGGATTTTATATTCTCGTAAAAGTTCTCAATATCCTCGTAGTCTACTTTACTCGGTTCCTTGCTGTGCTTTCTGTAATCATTAATGTAGGAGTTTTTTAATATTCTAAACAGCCATGCTTTGCAATTAGTTCCCTTTTCGAACTTGTCGAAAAAGCGGAATGCTTTCAGAAGGGTCTCCTGCACCAGATCGTCTGCGTCGTCTGAGTTTCCCGTCATCCTCAGAGCAAAGTTATACAGAGCATTCATATGAGGCAGAGCTTCACGTTCAAAATCTATATACTTTTGCCTGTCATCCGGACTTACATTTATATTTGCTATCGATGCCATAAGCTTTAATCATATCTTGTGTCTAAATTTATTATACCAAATAAATTTAGATTTATCAATTGCAATTATTATTGCAATACTAATCCGTTGTAAACATTATTGCTCATGGTCTTTAAGTCGTAGATGAAGCCGTTGACTACGGCAAAGCGCACACTTCCATTCTGATATATTACAAGATTTGCAGATGCTCCGGGCCTGAATTCACCCTCGGGATAATCGGGTTTTCCACTTTCATCCACTGCAATCAGGTTGATGGGAAGTGATGAATATTTATCCTTGAGGTTTTCTTTTCTCAGCTTTACAGCGGTAATACCGTTTTTCAGGAGCTCGTGGGCCTTTAGTTTTTTTACTTCATCCATATCCTTAAGCACTCTGTCGTACACTTTGCCCGGAACAGCTTCCATATTACTGCAGTCCATTTCCTCGTAACCGAAGAATGTTGAAAGGTCGCCCATATCCTCAATAAGGCCTTCAAAATACAGCTTTTCTCCCAAACCCATCTCCATGCGGTTTATCCCGAGGTCAGCCTTGTATTCCACGCCTTTTACCTTTAGCCTGAGGTTTCTGAGAAGAAGATCAAAAACAAAATCTGCATTATCAGGTATTTTATAGTATTCCTCAATTAGGCAGTTTTTGTAGCTGCCTGTTGCAATGCTCAGCATGGATGAGAGTATACCGGTATAGTTCATTTTTCTAATAAACTGTTTCTCAAAATCCGAATGCCAGCCCCCGGACTCGATCAGTATTGTACTTGTTCCCCACTTCTGTATGTTGTCTCCGAATGCCCTGGGCTCAAAGTCGTCCGGGTACTTTGCCATGTGTCCGGGAATAAAATTCGAAAGTTCGTTGTACATATTAACAATCAGCTTCATCGCCCTTTCCCTTACCGGGTTAACACTCCTCTCGTAGTCGACCGGGGGTGCAAGAAACGAAAGCGTGGCCGATTTGAAGGTTCTTCCCGCGGTATGTCTTGTACTCTGGTCGTGCAGGTTGAAGCCGAAGTCGGCATTAAGGCTGTCCCTTATCCCCTTTAGTATAACCGATTCAGGGCTCTGCAGCATTGCGGCATCGCGGTTAATGTCAATTTCAAGCGCATTTCTTCTTTGAAATCTCTCTGCCCCGTCGGGGTTCAGCATGGGTATAAAATATAGTGTGAGCCTGCTTAGAATTTCTTTTCTTATAGGGTCAAAATTGTCGCTGGCAGAAAGAAAATTAAATATATCAAAAAGTGCCATTGTTGCAGTGGATTCATCCCCGTGCATCTGGCTCCAGAGCAGGACTTTCGTTTTACCCTTCCCCACAGAGACGAGATTAATTTCACGCCCTTCAGTAGAATGCCCCAGGGTTTTAACGCTGAAAATACTGTTATGCTTAAGTTTCTGGATAAGCGAGTCAATATCGGAGCGCTTTATTCTTTTATGCTTTATACTGTGTTCCCTGTACTGCTCAAATGTGTTGTAAAGGTCCTGGCTGAACCTGTTTTCCTGTGCTTTAGCTGACGATGTCATAATAATAAAACCAAAATAAATTAGGATTATCAGATTTTTCATATAATCTATAGTGGAAAGTTAAACAGACCCGGTTTGCTGCTCTTTTCTACTTTCTGCGGTTCCAGTTTTTGTTTCTCCATCTTTTTACATGAACCGCCTCTTCGGGTTCAATATGAATCTGCACTTCACATCTTTCAATTTCACTGCAGATGGATTCTTCAACCTTGTGCGAGATTTCGTGCGCCTTATTTATGGATAAATCGGGGGCTACGTGTATTTTGAGTTCAATAAGCACGTGAGCACCTGAATTTCTTACCCTGATGTCGTGCCACTGAAGTACCTCGGGTATTTCAGAGACTATAGCAGAAACTTTCTCCTTAATCCCTTCAGGGGCCTTATCGAGCAGAACGTCTATGGATCTTTTTCCCAGCTTAATACTGATAAAAATTACAATAACTGCAACTATTAAAGCCGCAATTGAATCTGCATAGCGGAATCCGAATGCGTAGCCGGCCAGACCTATAAGAACAACTCCGGAGCTGAAGATGTCGGATGAAAAGTGAAGTGCATCGGCCTCCAAAGCCTGGCTGTTATATTTTTTTGCTATTTTTCTTAGGGCAGTTGACCGTGAAATATCAATACCCATGGAGGTCAGTATGACTACAAAGCTCCAGACGTTCACCTCAATTTCCATTTGTCCGCCCGTGAGCCTTTTGATCACTTCTGAAATGATCCAGATGCATGTAATAAGAAGGAGCACGGTTTCAAAAAGCGCCGATATATTTTCTGTTTTCCCGTGCCCGAAATGATGTTCCTCATCGGCAGGCTTGCTGGATATTCTTATTGCAATATAAGTAACCAGTGCCGCTACAAGGTCCAGTCCCGAGTGAGCTGCTTCGGAGAGAATGCCTAAGCTGTTGGTGGAAATTCCGACAACAAGCTTAAAAGACGTCAGGAAAACCGCTGCTAGTAAGGAGCTGGATGCAACCCTCTTTTTTTCTTTTTCTTCCAGCAAAGTGGAAGTCATAATTTCACTTTCCATAATTTCAGCAATATAATGATCAGATTTTGAGTAAATGGAATATAAATATTCCCGTATTGATTTCAAAAAGGGATTTTAAGACCGGGAAATCAGGTTTTACAACATGGTTCCAAACTGTTCTTCAAATTCCTCTATCATCCTTAACGGTCCGGGAAAGGCTCCGAAGCAGTAAACCGGGAAAAGAATTGAAAAGACTCTTATAGCTTCCAATATAAAGTCAGGCGAATAAATTATCTTCTCTTTCGGAGAAACCGGCTTCTGAATAAGAAGCATTTTCAGGCTTTTAAGCACCTCCAGGTGTTCCGGCCCGTTCAGGTGTTTATCAACTAAAACCGGTTCCTTGTCTAGCTTGTAGAGTTCAAAATTGTAATTTATTTCGTATTTATCAAGCAGACTTAAAAACTCTTTTGGATGTTTATTAAGATTTTCCCTGAAATGAAAATTGGGATCCTTCGCTGAGTTGTTAATGAAGAGGCCCATATCGAATGAGTCCGCCTCAAATGAAACGTAGAACTCGCTGTCGAGCTTAAAGCGGCCGAAGTGGATGAGAAAGTAAGTTCTGTATGGCTCCCCTTTGGAGAACCTCAGGTCCTTATTTATCCTCATTATGGTTTCGTTGAATTTAGGTTCCGTTCTTATTGCCGGATAAAGGCGGTTAAAAAACTGCGCCATTTCCAGAATAAACGACCTTGCAGGCTCTACGAGGCCCTTCTGGTAACGCCCGCGGTTAGAATTAAACCACTGGAGGTTATTATTATCCTTTAATTCCGAAAGAAATTCAAAGGCATCTTGGCTGAAACCTTTGAACGGGGGGATTGAACTTTTCAATACATAATTCCGAGATTGATCGTCAGATAGAACCCGCCAAGGCTTTTCTGGAACTTGCCGTTCAGGCTCTCGACGCCGTCATTAAAGAAACGGATTATATAATATCTCAGATTAATTCCCAGCAGGTTGGATTTATCCATGCCGAAATTTGCTCCCAGACCCACATACCCGCCCACAGTGTATTTTGCCTGCGCACTGCCGAAAGAGTTGAAGAACTCCTTTTCGTAAGGAGTCGTAAGAACAAGCGTTGGCCCCACACCAAAGTTTACATAAGGGCGCAGGTTCTCGGTTATTGAATGCTCAAAAAGCCTCTGCTGAAGCCCGAAATTTAATGGAAGCAGAAATATCCTGTTCTTTTTGTTCACGGTTACGTACTGCTGAGTGTAATAATCGTAGTACTCCATTTCCTGCTCATCCTTGGACTCAGACATGGAAAAATCAACAAATCCGGTAAGCGTATTTGACAGGTCGTGACGGTAAAAAGTGCCAAGGCCGAAGCCCCCTTCGCCGAACATAAAATCCACTCCCCAGGAGTTTTTCGGAAATTTTTCAAGCGGCTTTTCAGGAGCCATTTCGCCCAGCTTCTGAGCCTGTACTGCCAGAAGCGGCAAAAACAAAATTATAAAAAATATTTTCTTCATACTTCTTTGCTTTTATTGTATTTTAAACACAAATGAATATACATGTCAATATGATAAATGATAACTTGGCAGCTTAAAGCTTACTTTTTTTGGCTCTAAGCCGAGTGGCTAAGTTACAAAAATATTTAAATTAAAACCAATTAAGACAAATGCCCATAAATCTCGAAATTAAAGTCGCCTTACCATCTCACACAAAAGTGAAATCCATCTTACGGGAGATCGGAGCCGAATTCAAGGGAATTCTCAATCAGAAAGATATTTACTTTAAGTCCCCTTCCTGCCTGCTTAAGATGAGGATCATTCAGAACGACAGGATAGAGCTGATAAAGTATAACCGCGTTGAATCGGGCGATACACGCTGGTCAAACTATGAAGTTATACTCCTCTCAGGCAAAAAAGTGCCAGGATTTTTCGATAATATCTTAAAAACTGAAACTGTTGTTGAGAAAAAAAGAGAACTCTGGCTTTACGATAACACAAGAATACACCTCGATAAGGTGAAAGGCCTCGGATATTTTCTGGAGCTGGAAACACTCGTTCTAAACGGGAAGAAAGATGCACAGAAACGATTCGACTATATGGTAAAGGTTCTTAAGCTCGACTTCGATAACCAGATAAGAAGCTCATACAGAAACCTCATGAAGAAAAAGGACAGGAAAGCTGAATAAGCTCTCAGCAGTTAACTCTTTCTAACTTTAGGCAAATGATATTAACCAAAGAAAATATTACAGCTGTAAATGTAGACGAACTGATAAATGAAAAGCTCTCTGTGTCAAAACTGAATGAGATGCTTTTAATAGTCCCTACAAACAGGAAAGCCAGGATCTATAAAAAAGAGCTCGTTAACATGACGCCGGGCAGGGCCGCATCCGGTATCCATCTTGAGACCATAGGAACGCTTTCAACAAGGCTGCTTGCGCATAAAGTTAAATTCAAGCCCGTTAGCGAGGCTGCCTCGGCTGTACTCTTAAAGCAGAGCGTGGCAGAAACAAAACTCTGCTATTTCTCGGGCTATAAGCATGAGATCCCCTCCGGCACGCTTGAAAGAGTGCATAATGTAATTTCAGAATATAAAAAACACGGCATTACTCCCGGCTTATTAAGGCAGGAGGCCGATAAGTGCTCGGGTGCCGAGATGAGCAAGGCGCTCGACATTGCGAACATTTATGAGAAATTCAAAGCCAACTGCAGTAAACTCCTGGCCAAGGAAACCGGCGATATTTATGAAGAGCTTAATGCTTTCAGCCAGGAGGAATTCCTGGAGGCTTTCCAGTCTTCTTACCCTGATGTGAACCTAATAATTGTAAACGGATTTGATGAGTTTACAAATCCCGAGACAGACATTATAAATTCACTTTCCCTCATAAAAAGTGCCCGTGTATTCATCAACTTCGATTATTACTCTTTTAATAATCTTATATTTTCGCACCTCAGGGACTGCTATAACAGGCTCCTTTCCAAGGGATTCCAGATTGCAACCGACAGGCAGAGCGTTCACTTAGGCGACTTCAGGGACTATATTAAAGAAAGCCTTTTTGAACATCAGCCTAAAGTGCCCGTGCAAAAATACAAACACCTTATTACAAGACTTGAGGCATCGGGCAGGGAAAAAGAAATTGAAATTATTGCCAAGGAAATCAAGAACCTGCTCCTTGAAGGAAAAACAGAACCGCACAAAATTTGTGTTTCGTTTAACCTGATTGAGAAGTATTCGCCCCTGATAAGGGATGTGTTTTCAAACTATGGAATTCCTTTTAACCTGACAGACAGAATCTGGCTTGAAAACTCCACTCCCATTGTTGCCATAATTAACTTCCTGGAAGTGCTGGAAAACGACTTTTACTTCAAGAACATCTTCCGCGCCTTAAGCGGGAGCTTCCTTAACTTCGACAGGGTAAGCCTCTCAAATCTTATGAAGGCTGCAGCCCGGCAGAAAATTGTTGCCGGCTACGATTCATGGTCCGGCCGCCTGAAAGAAGCAATACTGGCAATTGAACAGAGCGGCAGCTCTGGCGACCCATACCTTGCAAAAGAGAAGGCGCTGTATCAGAAAGCCTTAAACGACATCAGACTCCTTCACGAGCTCTTAAGTCCTTTTGACAAAAAGATGACATTAAAGGAATTCATGCTGGAGTTCCACAGGCTTATTGAGCAGCTGGAGCTTCCAAAGAGGATTCTTAAGGGGCAGAGCGGCCGCCAGGAAGAAAACATCAGGGCCATCTCAACTTTCCTTGAAACCATCTCAGAAGTCTTTGAGCTTTATGAAAAAGAATTTTCCGGCAGCGAGCGCTTCCCGCTGAAATTTTTCCTGGAGAAGATCCGCACTGCCGTTTCATCTGCAAGATTTAACGTGCAGGAAAAGTCCAATTACGGAGTGCTTGTTACAACCCTGAATGAAATAAGAGGGCTTAAGTTCGATTACCTCTTTATTTCAGGACTCGCAGACGGCGACCTTCCTACGCGCTACAGCCCCGAGATCTTCTTTTCAGGCTCATACGCCAAAAATGAAATGATACACCAGACCGAGGAGCGTTACCGCTTCTACCAGTCGCTCTGCACATGGGAAAAAGGCCTTTATTTAAGCTTCCCGTCGAAAGAAGAATCGAGGGAACTTATAGAATCGAGTTTCCTGAAAGAATTCTGCACGCTCTTTGAAACAAATATAAAGAAAGAAGAAGACTACAGGGATCTTATCTATTCGAGGGAAGAGCTTCTGAAACTGACAGGTAAAACGGGAACCCGTGAAATGAGGAAAACTTTTCCTTCTCTTGACGGAAGTTTTAACTGGGAACACCTGGATAACTCCATAAAAGTCAACTCTCTTAGAATTAAAGATCCCTTTAAGGAAACCGTTTTTACAGGAATACTTAATCCCGGCATGGACGGGGAAGACGGCATGGAGAAGATACCGGCTCCTGATATTTCAAAGCAGGCGCTGGAAACCCTGCTGAAGTCAAAAGACGACCAGTATTCAATTACTCAGCTTGAAAAATATGCCCTCTGCCCGTTCCAGTACTTTCTTAACCGGATACTGGGACTTGAGGTTATAAAAGAGCCTTCAGAGGATATAGAATCATTCGAGCTTGGATCCCTCCTGCACTCAATTTTATATGAGTTTTATACGAAGCTGAGCAAAAAAGGCGTCAGGCTTTCAGGATGCAGGGACAGTGAGTTCAGCGAGGCTGAAGATCTGATATTTTCAATTGCTGAAAGCAGGATCCAGGAAGCCGCACTCTACTCCCCCATGTCCTTTTTCGAAAAGGAGAGGATAACAGGAATTGACGGAGTAAGAAAGAATTCAATTCTTTACAAATTCCTTGAAGCCGAAAGAAGTGATACCCTGGGGCTTACGCCGAAATTTTTTGAAGTCAATTTCGGAGCCGTTTCAGGGGATGATAAGGATGAAACGCTTTCAGGTGCCAGGACATTCACAATCGGTAAAAACAAGATCCGCGGCAAGATAGACAGAATTGACATTAACGAAACTGCCGGTATATTTTCAGTAGTGGATTACAAGTTAAACGGCAAGAAGCCGAGCCGCGATGAATTAAAAGAAGGGCTTTCGCTGCAGCTTCCATTGTACATGTACGCAGCCTCCGAGATGCTGAAGTCTCTTTATGATGAGACTTACAAGCCCGTTGCGGCATACATATATTCGCTCAAATACAAAATGGACGAGTTCGGCAAGATTGCCGTTACATTCAAGACGGATAAAGCCTTCTGTGAATTAAGTGAAGCCGAGCAGGAAGAAGCCATAATTGCAAACAGCGACCTGATAAAAGCCTGTGAAGAAAGCATAGAAAAGTACATAGAAAATATATCACAGGGAAAGTTCAACCTGTCAAACCTAAAGGACCGCGAGACCAAAGTCTGCCGCTACTGCGACTACAAGTCCGTCTGCCGGATAGATGAAATGGAAAACTAAAGTCCAAGGTTCAAAGTTTCCGCCTTCGGTACTTGCTAACTGCCCGCCCGCCTCCGGCAGGCTCTTCACTTTTTAATTTTTAATTTTTAATTGATTTTGATTTTCCCAAAATTGGAAGTAGATATTCCCCTCCGGATTTGCAATATTACTGTAAAACTCGAGGCTTGCCATAGAACCCGAAACCACACCCATACCTGATCATCTCCTTGAAGCCTTGCTTAAAGCCAGGTGCCCTGAAGACTGCAAGATGCTGCTTCTCACATTGATCAGACTTTCCGGCACTTACCAGATGACCCACCGCGAGGTCTCCTTTGCTTCCATGTCTAGATACATGTATACGAAAAGATATAAAGTCAAGAACTGCCTTGACCAACTGCTTCAATTCAAAATGGTGAAGAAAACCAAAGACCCCCGCTTCCCTAAAGCCATGTGCCTTGTCGTCAACAGTAATTACAACGAGTGGACC
>JBLNAZ010000064.1:0-7588 GCA_050259615.1 Syntrophomonadaceae bacterium
ATCTGCCACCAGCAGGTATTGCCTGAGAGGCTTAAGTATTTTCCTCCATGGTTGATATAATTTTCAACATTGCGCCTCTGATCTCTCGACCAGTATTCAGCGTGGCCGGGCTGGATAACAATATTATAGTGGCTCAAAAGATCCGGATATTTATGGACGTCAAACTCGGTTGCTACTTCGTACCTGATTGAATTTGTCTCAAGCCATTTAATCATTTTATAAGGATAGGCCCTGAATTCAGCATAGCCGCCGTTAAAGAGGGGTCTGTTAAAAGAGACACGGGCACCCATTTGCCCGTTTGTTGAATTTTCAGGATATACGTTCTTTCCGCCGAAAGTGTTATAGGCAACCCAGTTAAAGAAAGGAATTACTACAAGTATGTCGCCATAGGTGCCGGGATTTTTCTCCTTTACAAAGAACAGTAATGTTGAAACACCACGGCCCGTATCTACAGGAAACCTTGCCGCGTATGCCCCGGATTCCCATGCTTCCGTATTTATGCTCAGGCTTACCGGCCATCTGCAGCCCGTTTCCCATGACTTGTCCGGCAGTTCTCTGTGTCCGCCTTCAATGTTATTATATGTTGCGACCAGCTTTTCAGTTACCCCAAGTTTATAAACATTTACAGTATAGGGAGTATGGGTCGTGGAAATGTGAAGATTGACTGTCTCACCTTTTGTAACCGAACACGGAGACGGATAGCCATTTTCATTGTAGGCGGCTTTCCAGTTGGCGGGCTGACAGAAAACCTTATGTCCGGTTAAAGCTGAAAATAATATTATTAGCAATAGAAAAGATACCTTTGAGATAAGTGCATCTGGCGTTTTCATAGGGGCCTCGGAGTATTTATACATATAAGCAATTGTTAATCATTCGGTTCATTTTACCCTTTTGCATACCTGCCCGGTTATAGTATATTATAATCTAATCATTACAAATTCAAATCAATTTTCACAAAAAAAGTGACACTTCGCACAAGGGGATGTGAAATTTATATATGCTATGTACAATTACTCCCCAACTTTTATTTTTATAAGTATAAAGCTTACTGCAGAAAACAAGGGAAGAGGTTTTTAGAGCCTGTTCACACAAAAATTAACTTAACAGTAACTGTTTTTTGTATGGGTATATTTATGAAATTTATTCTTACCTGTTGTGTACTGCTTATACTTACTTTTGATTCATTTTCAGGTGGTCCTGATACTGCAAAAGCAATTTATATCTTTACAAAAGATGAGGATGTGGCAGCCTTCAGAACCATGGGAAAAATACTTAATTCTTCGGGATACGACCTTGAGGACTCGGAAGAAGCGCTTATGGTTATTACTACAGAGATAATGAACAAGGACTATGGTACGTTTAAGCTGGATAAAATAGCAGTACAACTCCGGGCTGAGATTAACATGACAGACAGTATTACAATAGTTAAACTTTCCGGAAATTACCTGGAGAAGGGGATGATTAACCGGGAGCTGGCAGAATCCTATTTCGACCAGCACTCTGCTGCCATTGCCAACAACCCCGCTTCCTCTCCGGCAGGGGATACGGCATGGCGCTATATGATGGAGGTAGCGCAAAAATATAAAAACGGAAAGATTCTGGTCCAATGACAGATTACATAATACCAAAGATACCATAAATTATTAGCCGATAAAATTATGTTTACAGAAATTGAAAAGCTGGAATATAAAACAGCAGAAAGAAGTAAAAGAAGTAATAAAGAAAACAAATTCAATCTTTTAGATATACCCGTTATAAAAAAACTCCTGCTCGCGAAAGCATTCCCATACGCAATCCAGACAGTAATTTTACTGGTCCTGATTGGATTTATTTTGCTGGGACGGGGAGTTTATACACCTGAGGGCCAGGATGTAGAACTATTTGCAAAGTCCAATATCGTCTGCATGGTTATATGGGGTATATGGTGGCCCTTGATGATATGGACTGTTGTTATTTTCGGGCGCCTCTGGTGCATGATCTGTCCGCTTGAACTTATGAGCCGGATAGGCGGAAAGATAGGACTGCTCCTGAGAATAAAGACATTTTCAATAAGCAGGCCAGTTAAAGCGGGTTTCATAATTGTAGGTTTATATGCTCTAATTCAACTGCTTGCAGCGGGCACCGGGTTGCATTATGTTCCCGCTTACACGGCTTTATTCCTCACATGTCTGATTACCTTTGCCATGATCATAGGTGTGGTTTTTAAGAGTGGAACATTCTGCAGAGGATTCTGCCCAATAGCAATGACGCTAAATGCTTACAGCAGGGGAAGCATGCTGGCTGTAAGGGCCGGTTCAGCTAATAAATGCGCAGAATGCAAAGCTAAAAGCTGCATCAGGACTTCTGAAAATAAAAGTATATTTAAGTCAGGCGGCGGCTGTCCGGTAAATCTCTATCCGCCCCACTTAAAAAGCAATAAAGACTGCGTGCTATGCGGGCAGTGCATAAAATCCTGTAAATCCAGCAATATGCAGTTACTCATCAGGCTGCCATTTAATAAAAAAGATCGGCGTGAAAAAAGAGCGTCCTGGGCATTTACGCTCTTCATTATGATAGACAGTGGATTTGTCTTAGGCGAAATATGTGAACAGTGGGATTTTACAGACAAGATCTTTATGGCAGTCCCGGAATACTTTATGAATTATTTTAATTTTCAGGGGTACTCAGGATGGATTGAAGGCGTCTGGACGCTTTTCATCTTTCCGCTGTTGCTATGGACAATTATGGGGATTTTTCTGAAGAGTACAGGTGGGCTAAAGAGCATCATTCACTCGTGGAGAGCCTTTGCTTTTCGTGCAGTAATTATTTTCTCTTCGCTGCATTTAATAAAGAGTTTCTTAAGATTTGCCGAATGGTCGGCTTTCCTTCCATATGCAGTCAAAGATCCGCGGGGGATAAATAATGCAAAGGCATTTAGCAGCGGCGCCTTACTTTATCCACAGTCTGTTTTTAATCCATTTATAATTTTAGCGATCAGTATAGTAATTCTTTGCTTCGCACTCTATTTCTTTTTACGTGAAAAGCATACAGGAAATATTTAAAGAATCACCTTACTTAAGTTTTGCCGAAAACGGTATAAAAGAATATATAATTTTCGGTAATTGAGGTTTGAAAGTTTAGCGCTTTTCAAATATTATATTATTCTGAAACTTTTATTTCTTCTTTCCTGAGCAATATTAACAGAAAGCTTAATCCTCAATATTTTTAATCCAATTTTGTAAATTCCGCTTTAATACAGGATTTCTACATATTCCTCAGTTCCATTCACACGGATCGGCTGCCCGTCTTATATCAGTACAGATCCTCCAGGCTTAGCTGGCGCTCACTCCAGCAGCACCAGCTTCTTAGAATTCCTGAGCTTTCCGGCCTGTATTGAATAAATGTAAACTCCAGGTGTAAATAAGTGTGTGCTAAAATGCAGGTATGTAAATCAATATACATTGACACATAAATTCTGAATACATATTTAAAATGTTGTCATCTTATTCGTGCAAAGGATGGTCGGATTATACTTCCATGAGATAAAAGGTTCCCTTATGGGAAGGTTTTAGCCAGCAATAATTCGCGTTCTTTCATAAGTAAGATGTATACCTGCTCAAATGCAGCTAATTAAATTAATTGTTCTTTATTTTATTGAAGGAGGATTTATGAGACGTATTATTTCAGGCTATTTGTCTTTTTTAGTTCTCTGCTCTTTTATCTTCATTGCTTGCAGCAAGGATGCTGAAATGCCGACTGCTGTAAATCAATCCGGAAACAGCAATGGCACAGCTTCATTGAGTAAAATTGCTTACGGTTCCCAAACTGTAGCTGCAACGGATCTGAATCAGCCCCGCGGACTTGTATTCGGTCCGGATCAAATGCTCTACGTTTCCGAATCAGGTACCCGGGGCTGCAATTCAACTGTAGGGCAGTGCGACCAGGTGCCTCCACCCGTCGGGCCATATCTTGGCGGGCATAATGGAAGTATAACAAGGATAAATATATCCCAAGGTATATCTCAGGGACAGTCAAAATTAAATACCAATTTCCCTTCGACACAGACTGCGCCGGAATCAGGAGGAAATATGACTTCGATCAGTAGTGTTGCCTTCTATCAGGGCAGCCTCTATGCACTCCTCTCCGGAGCCGGCTGCTCTCATGGCCATCCGGAAATAAATAACGGAATTCTAAAGGTCAGCAGCGACGGCTCATGGACACAGATTGCCGATATTAGCAGTTTTCTCAAAAGCCACCCCGTGGCAAAACCCGAAGCCGATGATTTTGAACCTGACGGTGACCTTTACAGCATGATCACGCTTGACAATTTCATCTATTTTATAGAGTCAAATCACGGTGAACTTGATAGGTACGACCTTAAAACAGGCAGCATTGAACGCGTAGTGGATATTTCTCAAACGCAGGGGCATATAGTCCCCACGGCAATTGCATATAGGGATGGATTCTTCTATGTCGGGAACCTGACTACCGTTCCATATCCTGTCGGAGCGGCAAAAATCCTCAAGATAAGCCAGGACGGCCAAAGCGTTGACACATATGCCGCAGGATTTACAACCGTACTTGGACTTACGTTCGATTCCTCCGGAAATCTTTATGTCCTGGAATCATCACTAGGCAACGGGCAGCCCCCGTTCTTTGCTCCAAATACTGGCAGGATAATGCGCATTGCAAACGGTGACGTGAATAATGTTACAGAAGTAACAGGCGGACTTAATTTCCCGACTGCAATGACATTAGGACCCGACGGTAACCTATATGTATCAAATAATGGTTTTGCAAGTGCCCCCGGTTCAGGCCAGGTGGTAATGGTTAATATCACTGCGGGCTCTAATTGCGGCCAGACAATTGCATCCAGATAAGTATTTTCAATAATAAATTGCGGATTATAAATGCATAAAGAAATTGTGCACAATTGTTATTAGAAAAGATAATTGTGCACTGAAAATCTTCTATTTCTGAAAACAGCAGCCATATTGTGACCGGCAGTTTCTAATTTATTTTAAAAGTAATAATTTCCTGGAACTCCTGAACTCTCCTGCCTGAATGATATATACATATATTCCGCTTGGAAGGCTGCCTGCATTGAACTGAACCGAATGCTGTCCTGCTGGCTTATACTCACTTACCAGAGTGGATACTTCTTTTCCCAGCATGTCATAAACAGTCAGATTTACATTCTGAGCCTCTGGAAGAGAATAGGTGATTCTTGTTGATGGGTTGAAGGGGTTGGGATAATTCTGATTCAAAATAAAACTCCCCGACTCAAGCGACGTTGCACTGTTAACATTTACAACACCGTTTTCATTAAAAACAGCAAGCCCTCCGCCGATCTCTTTCCAATTAGTTCTGTCTACATAGCCTTTGACTGAAATCCATTTATTATTATTCGGATCCGTGAAAATAGAATTTACATACCCTAAAGGCAGGGGAGAATTGGCAGTATCGTATACAGTAAAATTAATTCCATCATATTTTACCATTGATCCACCCTTGATATCATAGAAGGGTGACCCCATGGATATCCACATAGTTCCTGAATAATCGAAATTAATTGAGTTAACATCCTGATAAGGGAGGGACTTTTTATTCGGAGTATAACTGCGCCAGTTTTTCCCGTCATATATTTCCAGATTGTTCTCAGCCGTCCATAATTGATTTGCGCCGTCGAAAGTTATTGTTTTAGGGCTTAACGAAATCAGTCCTGAATTCCCGGAGTTATAAAAGGTCCAGTTATTTCCGTCATATTTCCCGATTCCGCCACGAATTAAAGAATCAAATTCGACGTGCAAATACTCCATTGCGATCCAGATATTGCCGTTTTTATCAATGGCAGCTGAATTCACTACATCTGATGGTATCTTTTTATTAGAAGTATTAAAGACAGTCCAGCTGGTATCATTAAATATTGCAAATCCTCCGGGGCCTTTACCGCTGCTGGTGCAAATGAGCTTTTTGTTCAATTTGCCAATGAGTACATAATTTACATTATCAGACGGAATGCGGGAATTTTGAGTGTTAAAGGATTTCCAGTTCGCGCCGTCAAAACAGTATAACCCCTGGGTTGTACATATCCATTTATTATTTAAGCTGTCTATGGAAATTGAAGAAATTATAATTCTTCCATTTCGAATTAATGGAGAATTTGAATCATCAAATACCTGCCATGAATAATCATCATATCTCACAAGACCAAAGTCAGTTCCAATCCATTTTATTCCATCTTTATCAATTGCCACACAATTTATATTGTTGGTAGGAAGTCCTGAGTTGCTGGTATTAAATACTTTCCAGGCTGGCTGTTGTGAAAAAGCATTAAAGTATGCGGTAAAAACTGTAAATATTAACAAGAGATATCTTCTGGGTTTCATACCATCCAGCTCCTTAGAAATGATAGTATTCGGGGCATCATTTATATGGAAAATAGTTAAATTTTATACAATATCCCAGAATTTATTGCCGCGACTATTCAAAATTCTGCCCGTGGAAATGCAATACTCCAGAGTTCTGAAAAATGTATGCTGATGCTTTAAATGATCACAGATTTGATTAAATTTGGGACGCTAAAATGAGTTTTATACCTAAACTGAAAAAGGAACTTTCAATGTCCAGTTACCGGAAAGCAGCAGTTTTAATAATTCTTGCAGTATGTTTTATTGCCGGATGCAAAGGGAAATCCTCTACTGAAAATGAAGACACAGGCAGCAAGGTAAGTAAAAGCCCAAAACGCGGCATAGCATATAACCTGACTGATGCCGCAGATCTGGATACACTTTCTAATTATCTCAGCTGGTGGTATAACTGGGGCTTAAAAACCAATGCTCCTGCAGATTACAACACCAAGTATAATATGGAATATATTCCCATGTTATGGGGAGGGAATACCAGCAGCACTGACAAAATGATGGTAAAGTCCTTTATTATGTCTCACCCTGAGATCAAATATTTACTTGTCATGAATGAGCCCAATTTAACAGACCAGGCAAACAGGACGCCTGAGCAGGCAGCCGCAGACTGGTTAAATTATGAGGAGGTTGTTTACGATCTTGAAAAGCAGGGCAGAACGGTTTATCTGGTGGGGCCTCAGATGAACTGGGGAACCTTGACCGGTTATTCTGATCCGGTTACATGGCTCGACGCTTTTTATAATGCCTATAAAACACGCAATGCCAAGGAGCCAAAGATAGATTATCTGGCATTTCACTGGTATGACTACGGTTTAAGTTCACAGCTTGACAGGCTGAAAAAGTATGGAAAAAAGATCTGGATCACGGAAATGGCCAATTGGAATAAAAACATTTCATCTTATGAAAAACAGAAAGAACAGATGACCGAAATGGTGAGCATTTGCGAATCAAGAGATGACGTTTTCCGTTATGCATGGTTTATAGGACGGGGAGCCGGCCCTGATGATCATTATACGCGGCTGTTTACAAATAATTCGGGTGAGTTATCCACACTGGGGAAATTCTATATCAGCCTTCCGTTTAATAAATAAAAATATTCATGAACTGAAAATTCAGGGGAAGTAAATTCTAATGTCCTCTGCTTCACCTAACTTGATTGACCAAAGCTTAGCCTGAAGAAAGAT
>JBLNAZ010000065.1:0-5131 GCA_050259615.1 Syntrophomonadaceae bacterium
TAAAGAGATACTTAATAGAAGCGTTCAGATCAATTCCATTTTAAGAGTCTGCCGGCAATTATTTTAATGGGATAATGCCCGTCCCGAAAAGTTCGGCATGCGAGGGGTGGCAGGTTAAAACAATCACCTGTTTTTCTCCGGCAACTTTCCGTATGCATTCCACGGCAACCTTTTGGCGGCCGGGATCGAGATTGACAAGGGGGTCATCCATTATAATGAAACCTTTTCTGCCGTTAAGGTAGAAGCCCGCCATGCCGAGCCTTACGGCAAGCGCCAGAATGTCTTTTGTGCCGGCAGAAAGGAGCCCTACCGGAAGCACATTGCCGTTTGAATGCACTCCTTCGGGGACTATTTCTTTCATGGATATTTTTGAATACTTGTCAATTGTAAGCGTCTTAAGAAAATTTCCGACTTCTTTTTTAAGGGGCTCGAACGTATCGCGGTCTATCTCTTCAAGAATATTACCGAGCTCCTGCTGAATAAGGAGGTAGCTCTCCCCTTCCTTCTTTGCCCTTTCGAAGGCTTCCCTTGTTTCTGTAACTTCGCTTAAGAGCTCCTCGGCAGAAGAGCCGGGGTGGTTTTTCTCGTGCTCTGCCTTTTCAACCTTAAGGTCGCTGAGCCTGTCCTTTTTCTCTTCGTATAAAGATTTCTTCTTTTCATATTCCTTTATAAACAAGGCCGCGTCTGAGAACTCTTTAGGCAGGGGCTGAAGCTTTTTAATTTCATCGTCGAGCTTCATCTCTTCAATTTTATATTCCGTTAGTAAGCGGCTTAAATCGTCCTCTGAAATATAGCTGCTCTGCCAGAGCCTTATCTGTTTTGATTTTTCCTCAATATCCTTTTCAACGCGTGTAAGCTTTTTGCCCAGCTCTCCCAGTTCCTTAAGTATATCGGAAACGGATCTCTGCGGCTTTGCCTCCTCAAGACTTTCGTACTGTTTCTGCAGGTCAGGAAAATTCTTATTGCCTATCTCCTGCTTCATGTTTTCGCGCAGCCGCATTACTTTATCCGACTGCTCTTTATAAAGATCTGCCTTCTGCCTGAGCTCCATTTCGCCTGCGGCTGAAAACTTTTCAAGGAGCTCATTATAATTTCTGCGGGCAGCTTCCAGCCTCTGGAGAATTTCCTGAACGTTTTCATTATCCGAGGTAACTGAAATGCTGAAGGCGCCGTCTTTAAGAATTACGTTTCCGCTTACCACACTTTCGTAAGACTCGTCTTTCTTAAGTTCCAAATCCTTAGGGCTGCTGAGGCCTTCGGTAACATTTATCTTAATGTCCTTACCGGCCAGAACTTTAAGTTTCAGCTTCTGGGCTTCAAATTTTATTTTTAATTCATCCAGGCTTCTTGAAGCTTTTTCCACTTCCTGAATGTCCTGTGGGGTTACCTTCTGCAGGGCTTCGAGCTTTTCTCTTTCGAGCATACCCTCGTCCATGATCTTTTTAACCCGTTCATACTTATCCCTTAAGGATCTCTGCGCCTCATAGGCTTCGGCCTTCTTTTCCTCTTCTTCGAGTGATTTAATTTTTGCCAGAAGATCGTTGCGGTTTTCAGTCAGGTACTTTATATCAATATCCGTGCGGGGCCAGAGCTTCTGGACTTCCACGAGCTGGCGCGTCTTTTCTGTAACGGCTGTTTTCTGCAGGTGAAGGTTCTGTCTTTTGCCAGAGGCTTCGTAGGCCGGTTTATAGCGCACCACAAAAGTCTCAAGGCAGTTTTTCTCTTCAGAGATTTCCCGCGTCTTAAGGATTATTTCGTCCAGGCGCTTTTCAAAATCGCGGGCTTTGTTATAAAGGTCCTCAGCCTTCCTGCAGCTGTAATAAGCAAAGAGTATTTTGCCGACGTCTTTTTTCCACTCACTTCCGTAATCCCTCATTCCCTCGGGTCTGCCTGAAAGCCTGTCCCAGCGCGAGAAGTATTCGCGCACTTTTTCTTCAGTAAGGTCCTTTAATTTCGGGACTGACACGCCGTCCATCTTAAAGCGGGAGTTTCTTAGTATATGCTGAATTGATTCAGAGGCCTCGCCTTTTGCCTCCATCTGTTCAATTGTTTCGGCCAGAGAGGCCTGCCGTATTATTAGCACATTTTCGTAGGTGCCGCGGTTAAGCCCCAGAATTGAGTTCATTTTTTCAGAGATCTCTTCGGCAGAAGTAAAGTAACCACCGCCTGAGAAACTAAGCTTTGAGCTTTTTGTAGCGCCCCAGAATTTTTCGAGGCAGCAGGTTTCGCCGTCTGCAATAATTTCCATTGAAACGTGCACCGTATCGCCGCCGCCTATGGGAAGAAAGCCGCCCATAACGGATTTGAATTTTGCGGGGGTAAGGTTAGTTTCCACAAAAAGAGCCGATTTGATGGCGTTTACGAGTGTGCTTTTGCCCGATTCGTTATGGCCAAGAATTACATTAAGTCCCTGGTTAAGGTTTAATGTTCTGTCGGCTGTACCAGCAAAAGGATTGAGACTGATGCGGCTTATGATCATTTCCTGGCCTCCTCAATAAGGCTGAAGGCAAGCTGGAGGGCAAGTTCGTTCCGGTTATTTTCAATTTTACTGAGCAGGCGGTACGGGAGCGAATCGGAAGAAAAGCTTCTTTCTATATAATCCTTATCTATATTAAGAATAACGTCCTGCGTATCGGCCTCTAGGTATGCAAGTTTTTCTTTCATCTGACTGATATAATCAGGGAGCATTTCAAGCTCGCTGTTATTAAGGCGGCCTTTGAGTTTAAGCTTCATGAGAGTTGTTTCTTCGGGAAGCAGGAGCACTTCGCTTTTAAGCTTTTCCAGGTCCTGCAGTGAAAAAACTTCTTTTTCCCAGGTCTTAAATGTATATGTGCCTGTTCTCAGGGATTCATATTTTAAGGAATTGTCGTCCAACACCTCAACGATCCATGCGTAGCCTTCGTGCATGCAGTCGAAGCCGTCGGGGCAAGGAGTAGAAGGCATAAAGAAAACGGGGTTCATGTTTCCATTGGCTTTAGGGAATTGTATATGCGTATGGCCAAGAAGAAAGAAATTAACGCCGCTCTGGCGCATCTCGTCAAGCGTCATGGGAAAATAGTTCTGTCCCATATCGGGAGAAACGCCTTCAACGCTGCCGTGGGCAACGCCTATATTGAGAGCTTCTTTTTTCTTTTCCGCGTCTTTCATCCATCCTATCATATTTTCAGATGAGTGTTTGGTGCGGCAGGCGCCGGGATAAAAAACAACGTCTTTTTCACCGACTTTTATGCTTAATGGTTCAGGTTTTTCAAGAAAAAGCAGGAGGTGCTCATCCATCTTCTCGCGGAAGGCGGTCCAGATCGATTCCGGGTCATCCTCAATAAAGTCGTGGTTTCCGGGAAGAACGCAGACGGCTGTGCCCTGGAATTCATTTAGTGCCTGTGCAGCCTTTCTGACTTCCGTTTTGGGAGTGTTCGTCCTGTCGAACATATCGCCCGCAATTACGAACAGGTCGCACTTTCTTTCATTGGCCGTTTTAACCATTCTTTTGAGGGTTTCCAGGGGTTCCTGGACGAGGCGGTCCTTAAGGTCCTGCGGGTAGTCCCTGCCGGAGAATTTCAGGCCAATATGTATATCTGCGGTATGGAAAATTTTTATGTTCATAAAATCCGGGGCAAAGTTCTAAAAAATCTTACGTTATCTTTATTGGGCAATATTGCAACAATATATCAAAAACACGAGAAATAAAACAGAATTTGAGGGCGCAATTTAAAGAAAATAAAGCTATTCTCAAGATTTGCTAATCAAAAAAATATTTCTAAAATTAAATTAGTCATTTAAATGAGTCTGTTCCGGAAACGGTGTAATCCGTTAGATAATTCATTTTCAATTACAAACACATAATCCAGGGGCGATACATGTCGAATCTAAGGCTTTTCTTATTAACTTTCCTAATCATCTTATCTGCCGGAAGTGCTGCGCAGACAGCAGGCGGGCGTCCATTCGGAAAAACTCCCGGCGGCGAAGATGTTTATATTTACACTCTTGCAAACAGCAAAGGCATGAAGGCGGAGATTACGAATTACGGCGGCATAGTAGTAAGGCTTGTTGTGCCTGACAATAAAAATAATTTTTCGGATGTTGTGCTTGGTTTCAGCTCGCTGGACGGATATACGCAGGATGAGTACATAAAGAATTGTCCCTATTTCGGCGCAATAATAGGGCGTTACGGCAACCGCATTGCCTACGGGCGTTTTAAGATAGGCGATACGGAATACAAGCTTGCAATTAACAACACTCCAAGCGGAATACCCTGCTCGCTTCACGGGGGCATTAAGGGTTTCGACAAGGTTGTCTGGGAAGCCGATACATCTGTTCAGAATAATACGCAGTTAAAGCTTCACTATTTAAGCAAGGACGGTGAAGAAAATTACCCCGGAAACCTGGACGTTACGGTAACGTACACTCTTACAGAAGACAATGAGTTAAAGATAGAATACTTTGCAAAAACGGACAAAGCCACGCCGATAAACCTTACCAGCCACTCATACTTTAATCTTAAAGGTGAAGGCTCGGGTGACATACTGGATCACGAGCTGATGATAAACGCGGATAAATTTACACCTGTAAACCGCGGACTTATACCTACAGGAGAACTTAAGGAAGTAAAAGGGACTCCGTTTGATTTCACTTCCCCGCACAAAATAGGAGAAAGAATAGGTGACAAGAATGAGCAGCTGGAGTATGGCGGAGGCTACGATCACAACTGGGTATTAAGCGGCGGCGGGGATCTTAAAACGGCGGCAACGGTTTACGAGCCACAGACGGGGCGTTTTATGGAGGTTCTGACGACTGAGCCGGGTATTCAGTTTTACTCGGGCAATTTTCTTGACGGGAGTCTGAAAGGAAAAAGCGGCACGGCATACAATTACAGGAATGGATTAGCCCTTGAGACGCAGCATTTTCCCGATTCACCGAATCATCCGGAATTTCCGAGTACAATTCTGGAGCCGGGCAAGGAGTACCGTTCAACCACAATTTACCGTTTCAGCGTGAAATAGAGTATTAACCGGCCGTATGGGACGGGTTTATTACCGTACCCGGGAATTCAAATAACCCGTGAAACATGAGCATCTGGAACTACGCAGTTAGCAAGTCCTCCCCGAGGACGAGACATTTGTAGCCCGGGGTG